>DATDGZ010000145.1:0-20798 GCA_036521795.1 Thermoanaerobaculia bacterium
GCCTGTTCGCCGCCGACATGCGGCGTCTGTGCCTCGACGCACGGTTCGACCTGGTCGTCGCGGTGGACGACCCCTTCGCCCACCTGCTGCTCGGCGGCGAGCGTGACCGCGCCCTGCGCGCCGCGGCCGCGCACCTGGCGCCGGGGGGACGCCTGGTCCTCGACGTGGCCTGGTTCTCGCCGCACCGGCGGGAGTTGGCGAGCCGGCCGGAAGGGCTGGTGAGCGAGCGCTTTCGCGGCGGCGGCGCCGGCCAGCTGCGGGTGCGCGAGGAAGTGCGCTGCGACGCCGACCGCATCTGTCAGAGCCGCATCGAGTACCGCCGCGCCGGCGAGCCGCCGGTCGCGGCCAGCTTCCGCTCGCGCCTCTGGTCGCTCGCCGAGGTCGGCAGCCGCTGCCACGCCGCCGGCCTCGAGGTGGTCGCGCTGTGGGGCGGTTACGACCGGCGCCCCTTCCAGCGCCTGAGCTCGTCGCGTCTCATCGTCGAGGCCCGCCCGCGGCTGGACCGCCGGAAGCGAGCGCGCTGAGCGGGTCGTCCTCCGCGCAGAGGTCACCTCCTGCCGCGGCCTCGCCGCCGAGGCCCGCCGCACGCAACAGCCGGCCGAGATCGGCCGGCAGGGGCGCCCGCAGCGCCAGCGCCTGCCCGGTCACCGGGTGCCGCAGGCCGAGGCGCCAGGCGTGCAGCGCCTGCCGCGGGAAGTCGCGGCAGAGCGCGGCGAGCGCCGGGTCGGCGATGCCGCGGTGGCGCGGCTCGCCGTACAGCGGGTCGCCGACGATCGGCAGACCGAGAGCCGCGAGGTGCACGCGGATCTGGTGGGTGCGCCCGGTGACCAGGCGGCAGCGAAGGAGCGACAGCCAGCCGGCGCGCCCGCCGTCGTCCCAGCTGCCGGGGCAGCTCTCGGCCAGCAGCTCGTAGAGCGTCGCGGCGCTTCGCCCCTCGGTGCGCGAGGCGGCCACCCGCCGCCGGTCGAGCGGATCGCGCAGCAGCTTGAGCTCGATGCGCCCCCTGACCAGCGGCGCCCTGCCGTAGACCACCGCCAGGTAGTCCTTCTGCAGCGCCCGCGCCTTGATCGCCCGCGCCAGGCCGGCGTGGGCGGCGCGGCTCTTGGCGACCAGCAGCACGCCGGACGTGTCGCGGTCGAGCCGGTGGACCAGGCCGGGGCGCACGGCAGGGGGCTCGGCCGCCAGGTGCCAGGCCAGAGCGTTGACCAGCGTGCCGTCGCGATGGCGGCCGGTTGGATGGACCACCAGGCCGGCCGGCTTGTCGACCGCCAGCAGGTGCTCGTCCTCGTAGAGGATCGCCAGCGGCAGGCGCTGTGCCGCGAGCGGCCGCGCGCGGCGGCGCGACGGCGGCGGCCCCGGCAGCTCCACCTCCAGCTCGTCGCCGGCGGCCAGGCGTCCCGCCGGCCGGCGGACCAAGGCGCCGTTCACCCGCACCCGTCCGGCGGCGATCCAGCCCTGCAGCCGGCTGCGCGAGAGCCCCGGCAAGCCCGCGAAATGACGCACCATGGCGTGGTCCAGGCGGCCGCCCGCATCGCCGCGGTCCGCCCGCCAGCGACACCGGCAATCGGCGGGCATTGCGGCGGCGACGGCGATGCCGGCGATGCCGGCGACGGCGGCGACGGCGGCGATCGGGGGCACTGCCGCCGTGCCGTCCACGGCCTGTGCGGAGAGCGCCGCCGGACTGCCGGCCGCGGCGGATGCCGCGAGCGTCGCGGCCGTCACAGCCAGCCCTTGCCGCGGGCGATGCGCGCGGCCTCGACGCGGTTGACGGCGCCGAGCTTGCCGATGGCTTCGGAGAGATAGTTGCGCACCGTTCCCTCGGAGAGGTGCAGCTCGGCCGCCACGCCGGCGGTCGACATGCCCTCGCCGGCCAGGCGCAGCACCTGCCGCTCGCGCTCGGTGAGCGGATCGAGCTCGTCCCAGGCGGCAGTCGCCAGCTCCGGGTCGATGGCGCGCAATCCGGCGTGCACCCGGCGCACCGCGTCCGCGAGACGCTCGGCGGGCGAGTCCTTGAGCAGGTAGCCGGCGGCTCCCGCCGCCAACGCCCGCTGCAGGAAGCCGCTGCGCGCGAAGGTGGTGACGATGACCACCCGCGCCGGGTTGGCGCGGCGCCGCAGCTCGACCGCGAGGTCCAGGCCGCCCATGCCCGGCATCTCGATGTCGGTCAGCACCACGTCGGGAGAGGTCTCCGCCACCAGCCGCAGCGCCTCGCCGCCGTCACGGGCGCGCGCCACCACCTCGATGTCGGGCTCGAGCTCGAGCAGCGCCGCCAGCGCGCCGAGCACCATCGACTGGTCCTCCGCCAGCAGCACCCGGATCATCGGCCCTGCCGCCAGGAGCCCGCGGCCTGGGCGGCGCCGGCGGCCACCGGCTCCGTGGACGCGCCTGCCGCCTCGCCGGACGCCGCCGCCATCCCGATGCCCCCGGACCGGATCTCGGCGCGCACCGGCACGGTGACGAGCAGGCGGCTACCGTGCCCGGCCTCGCCGGCCGCCGGCCCCGATTGAATCTCGAGCTGGCCGCCCAGCCCGGCCAGGCGCTCGCGCATGGCGCGCAGGCCGGTGCCGGTCCCCCCCTCGTCGCGCGCGCCGCCGCGGCCGTCGTCGGCGATTTCGAGGACGACGGCATCCCCGCGCCGTTCGAGCGTGATGCGGCAGGCGGCGGCGCCCGCGTAGCGGATGACGTTGGTGACCGCCTCGCGCACCGCCAGCGCCAGCGCGGCCTCGGCGTCGGCGGGCAGTGTCACCGGCAGCGTGAAGTACTCGGGCCGCACTCCGGCCGCCTCCAGGGCCAGCCGCGCACGGGCCAGCTCCGCCGGCAGTCCCTCCGAGCGATAGCCGGCGACGGCGCTCCGCACCTCGCGCAGCGCGTCCCGGCTCACCCTCTCGACCTCGCGGATCTCGGCCGCGGCGCGCTCCGGCGAGATCGCCAGCAGCTTGCCGGCGAGCTCGGCCTTGAGCGTGATCACCGACAGCGTGTGCCCGAGCAGGTCGTGCAGATCGCGGGCGATGCGCTCGCGCTCGGCGATGCGCACCAGCTGCTGCACCTGCGCCTGCGACTCCTTCAGCCGCGCGCCGGTCCGCCCGAGCTCGCTGAAGTGGACGTTGACGCCGCCCACGACCAGCGAGAAGACCGCCGCCGTGATCAAGAAGCTCGGCGGCAACGACAGCGCCCAGGTCTCGAGCCCGGCCAGCGCGATCATCCCGGCGATGATGCCCATGGCGCGGCGCGGCGGCGTCACCCGGCCGGCGAAGGCGCTGGCGTAGACCACGAACACCGACGAGTCGGGGTTCCAGGGAGCAAAGCCGGCGCCCAGCGCGAAGACCGCCGCCGTCACCAGCAGCAGCCGTCCGCCCTCCACCCAGTGGCCCACGAAGTAGAGCACCAGGAACACCGCCACCGCGCTCAGCGTCGCCGCCCACTCGAGCGCCGAGGTGCGACGGTTCAGGGGATCGTAGAGGAAGATGGGGAGATAGATGAGCCAGGCGTAGGGCGTCCAGGCCAGGTGGGGGTTGCGGGGGAGCAGTCGCATGACGACTCTGAATCTCGGCTCGATCTCGGTTCGATCTCGGTTCGATCTCGGCTCGCGCGCGGCCTCCCTGGCCGGCGCGGCCACGTCGCCCCACTAGACTACAGCGCCTCAACCGTACGTGCGTCCCTCGTCGCGCAGGTAGCCGAGACGCGCCAGCAGCACCATGACGGCGGTGAATCCCGCCAGGTAGAGCACGCTCCAGGCGGCCGGCTCGTGGTTCCCTGCCCCGATCACGCCGAGCGCCAGCTGCGCGTAGTGGTAGGCCGGCAGGCCGTGCGCGATCTGGCGCATGAACGATGGCAGCATGAAGTAGGGAATCCACAGCCCCGACGCGAAAGCCATCGGCAGCGACAGCAGGTTGCACAGCATCGGCGCCGAGTTGGGGCCCGCCCAGTAACCGATGGCCAGGCCCATTGCCGCGAACGGCAGCGCCCCCGGCACCAGCACCGCCAGCAGCTCGGCGAACGTCGCGGCCGGCATCCGCACATGGCCCGGTCCGAGCGCCAGCGCGAACAGGACGGCGATCACGCCGGTGCCGAACAGCAGGCTCATCGCCAGCTTGCCGGCCAGCAACGCCAGCGGCGGCATGGGCGTGGCGCGCTTGAGCAGCAGCCATCCCTGGCCCCGCTCGGCGGCGATGCCGACGCCGAAACCGAAGAGCGAGACGTTCATCACACCGAACGCGCCGTAGGTGGCGAGCAGGTACGCCGCCATGCTGAGGCCCTGGTGGGGGCCATAGCGCATCGCCACCCCGAACAGCAGGTAGAACATGACCGGAAACGCGAACATCGGCAGCACGAATCCCGGGAGCCGCATCACCTTGAGCGCCTCCGCTTTCGCCTCCAGCCAGTAGATCCGGCCCAGGTGCCGCCGCGGCGCCGTCACCGCCGCCGCCGTCGCCGTCGCCCCTGCCGCCCCTGCCGCCCCTGCCGCGGGGGATGGGCCCTCATTCGTCGCCAGCGTGTTCATGCCGCCTCCTTGCCTGAGCTCTGCCGGTTGCCGTTCGTGGTCGTGGTCGTGTCCGGGGCCGCCGCCGAGCCGGAGCGGCCGGCGGCGGCGCCGCCGGCCGGCGCCAGCCCAGAGGTCAGCGCCAGGAATGCCTCCTCGAGGCCGGCGCCGCGCACCTCGAGGCCGGAAAGCGCCGAATCCGCGGCGAGCAGCGCCGCCACCAACCGCTCCGGCTCGGCGGCGAACAGCTCGACCAGCTCGCCGTCGCGGCGCACGGCGCGCACCCCGGGCAGGCGCTCGAGCTCCGGGACCGCCAGGGAGGTCCGGCAGCGCACCGTGCGTCCCACCACCCGCGCCTTGATCTGGTCGGGGCTTCCCTCGGCCAGCACGTGGCCGCGGTCGAGCAGCACGATGCGGTCGGCGAGGAAGTCGGCCTCCTCGAGGTTGTGGGTGGTCAGCAGCACTGTGCCGCCGGCCCGCTTGCGCGTCCCGATCCGCTCCCACAGCGAGCGCCGGCTCTCGACGTCGAGCCCGGCGCTGGGCTCGTCGAGGAACAGCAGGTCGGGATCGCCGCACAGCGCCAGCGCGAACAGCACCCGCTGCCGCTGCCCGCCGGAGAGCTTGCCGAACAGCCGCCCCTCGAGACCGCCCAGGCCGGCCGCCTCCATGACCTCCGCCATCGGCAGCGGGTGCGGGTAGTAGCTCGAGAACAGCTCGATGTGCTCGCGCACCTTGAGCGTCTCGGGGACCTTCGACACCTGCAGCATCGCCCCCACCCGCATCCGCGCTTCGATCCGGCCAGGGTCCATGCCGAACAGCCGCGCCGACCCCGCGTCCGGCCGGATCAGCCCCATCAGCAGCCGCACGGTCGTGGTCTTGCCCGCCCCGTTGGGCCCCAGCAGCGCCACCACCTCGCCCGTCCGCATCTCGAAGTCGAGCTCCGAGACCGCTTTCACCTTGCCGAAGCTCTTGCTGGCCCATTCCAGCTCCGCGACGACGCCGTGGCCGCCGCCGGCGCGCTCCCGGCCGTCACCGCTTCTTCTGCCGTCGCCGCCCGTATCGCTCATGCTCATTGGCTCCTCCCGCGGGCTCACCCCGCTCGTGCTGGAGCCAGTCTCGCAGCCCAGGCACACCGGCATCAGGGTCAGGCGTCACCATCTCGGCCTGACAGATGTCATCCACGAGCGCCGGGAAGCGGCGGCAGGAGAGAACGAGCCGCGGCACGGGAGAACGACGCGCGAGATAGACGGACGGACCGCGGCACGGACGGACGGACCGGGCCGGCGCGGCCGGCCGCTCACCGCTAAGGGTGCGCCGGCTGCCGGAGATCGCTCTGGAAGCGCGGATCGATCTCGGGATCGTTGAACGCGCTGCTGAAACCGACGACCGACAGGAGCTGACCCTGCGCGAGAGCGCTCACGTCGATCCCGGTGGAGGTATTGACGAAGACCCGGATCGGACCCGAGCCGTCGTCGACGAACACCTTCTCGCCGAAGGGAGGGTCGGGCACGACGGGCTGGGTGATCACGCCCACCACCCGGACGAGCCGCCCCTGGTTGGCGGGGCCGACGGTACCGGTGCGCACCCAGAGCGGTTCCACTCTCCGCGCATGACCCCGCACCTCCACATCGCCATCGCTCGCGGGCACCAGGGTCAACAGGCCGAAGCTGTCGACGAGCTGGCCGGTGACCAGCACACGCTGCCGGACGGTCAACCCGAGGTTCGTCGCGACGCTGACGTAGATGCCGCCGGTGTGGTCCTGGATGGCGAAGCCTTCGTCGAAGCTGCTGGACGAGAAATCACCCGAGGGGACGGTGACCGATCCCTCGACCGTGACCACGGTCCCCAGCGGCATCTGGCGCGCGGCGCCGATGTCGATCGGATGCGGTTCGTTGGCCGCGGCCATCGCTGGAATCGCGGCGAGCGCGAGACCGAGGACGGCGAAGACTGCGGCGCGCAGGAATGGGCTCGGATTCAGTCGCGAGGCTCGGAACATGGGACGCTCCTCTCGGTTCGCACCGTGGACGCCGGCCGCCCGAGACCCGGGCGCACCGGCGAGCAGGGATCCGGACCGCAAGCCGCGCCGCATCGCGGGCGGCTCCGCACGGATCAGGGAAAACGCGAAGGGGATGATATACGAATTATCGGTCTTGCGATCGCTGCAACCCCGCCGCCGCGGGGGCCACGCTGGCGGCGCTCGCCTCGCCACCGCCCACGCCACCGGCACCCGCGGCAGCCGCCCCGGCGAGCTCGCCCCGCAGGACCGTCACCGCCTGGCCGCCGAGGTGGACGCGGTCGCCGGCCAGCTCCACCCGCACCTGGCCGCCGCGAGCCGAGGCCTGGTAGGCGAGGAGCGGGTTCTTGCCGAGACGCTCGCACCAGTAGGGGCCGAGGCAGCAGTGGGCGGAGCCGGTGACCGGGTCTTCGTCGATGCCGGTGGCGGGGGCGAAGAAGCGGGAGACGACGTCGTAGCCTGGCGCCGCGCCGCGGGCGGTGACCAGGATGCCGCGGTAGGGCAGGGCGCCGAGGCGCCTGATGTCCGGGGCGAGCGTGCGCACGGCGGCTTCGTCCGCGAGCTCGACCACCAGGTCGAAGCGGTTGGCCCCGACCCAGACCGGCGGCGCCCCCAGCATCTCCGCCAGCCGCGCCGGCGGCTCCGCCAGGGCGCTCGCCGGCTCGGCCGGAAAGTCGAGCTCGATCCACTCGCCGTCCCGCGCGGCGCCCAGCGCGCCGGAGAGGGTGTGGAAGCGAATCGGCTCCCCCGCCGCCACGAGGCCGACCTCCCACAGCAGGTGCGCCGAGGCCAGGGTCGCATGGCCGCACAGCTCGACCTCGACCGTCGGCGTGAACCAGCGCAGGTCGAAGCCGGAGCCGTCGCGGCGGCGCACCAGGAAGGCCGTCTCCGCCACGTTCATCTCCGCCGCCACGGCCTGCATCCAGCCGGCCGCGGGAAAACCGGGCAGCGGCAGCGGGCAGACCCCCGCCGGGTTGCCGGCGAACGGCCGGTCGGTGAAGGCATCGACCTGGTAGATCGCGAGTCCCATGGCATCTCCGTCCGGAGGTAGAAGGATAACCCACGGGCACGGACGGCGAAGTCGAGGTAACATCGCGCCTCGTCGATCCGCCCAATGAGACGGGGTCAGCTTGCCGCAGCCCAGCGTCCGCCTGGCATCCGCACGAAACAGAGGAGACCATCATGAGGACTCGATCATGAGGAGCCGTGTCGTTGGTACCGAGCTATCGCACTGCGAGCTATCGCACTGGATCAGAGTCGCCGCCTGCCTCGCCCTGCTGCTGGGGGTGCCCGCGGTGCTCTCCGCTCAGCCTTTCGGCCTGTGGACGGCCTTCGCCGGCAACGGCACCGCGGGCGCCAGCAACGGCTGGCTGCAGATCCCCGACAGCCCCGCGCTGAACCCGACCAGCGCCATCACCATCGAGGCGTGGGTGCTGATCAACGAGCCGTTCGCCAACGCTCCCTGCCGCAGCATCGTCGGCAAGGACTACACCCACGCGTACTGGGTCGGCGCGTGCAGGACCGGATCGGGCGGCGCCACCCTGCGGTCGTACGTTCGCGGCACTGCCTCGCTCATCGACGGCGGCGTCATCCCCAATGGCACCTGGATCAACATCGCGGTGACCTCCGACGGCGCCACCCGTAAGCACTACATCGACGGCGAGCTGGTAGCGACCCACTCCGAGACCGGGCCGCCGACGGGGAGCACGTCGCCGCTCCAGATCGGCGGTGACGCGAGCTATGAATTCAGCCCGAACGGCCTGGTCAACGAGGTGCGGCTGTGGAACGTCGCCCGCACCCAGGACCAGATCCGGGCAGCCATCAACGTCCCGCTGAGAAGCGCCCAGCCCGGGCTCGTGGCGGTCTGGCCGATGTTCGTCGCCACCGACGCGCTCGGCGTCCACAACGGCAGCTTCGCCGGCAACATCCCGCCGATCCTCGGGCCGCCGGCGGAATCCAACTGCGGCGCCTCGGGCGCCTCGGCGCTCTGTCTCCAGGGCCACTTCCTCGTCACCGCCACCTTCCGGACCGGCCCTCCCGGCTCGGCCAGCGGCAACGCCGGCGTCGCCGTGGCCAGCCCGGATTCCGGCATCTTCTGGTTCTTCGCTCCGAGCACCTGGGAGGTGATGGTCAAGGTGATCGACGGCTGCGCGCTCAACAACCACTGGTGGGTGTTCACCGCTGCCACGACCAACGTCTACTACCAGCTGAACGTCACCGACGTGCAGAACGGGCAACCCAAGATCTACTTCAACTACCCGGGTCCGCCGGCCCCGGCGGTGACCGACACCAGCGCCTTCCCCTGCCCCTGACGCCGGGGGCCCGGCGGCCCACCCTCTCCTTCGCGCGCCATCGCCCGCCCGCTCCATCGCAGGAGGGGCGGGCGCCGCGGCGCGTGGAGCGGTAGGCGTGGCGGACCCGATCCGCGGCCTTCGAGAGGGCCTGCCTGGCCGCCATGCGGCGAGGTTGGTATCGTCCCTGGCGTGAATGCCCTGCACCTGGCGTGGGGTCTTGGCCTCGCGCTCCTGCTCGGCCAGGCGGCCGCCTGGTGCCTGGCGCGCTGCATGTCGCTCGCGCTGCCCTGGCGGATCCAGGCTCTCGGGGCATGCGCGCCGCTCGCGCTCCTCCTGCCGCTCCTCGCCGGGCATCGCCTCGTCGCGCCGACCGATGCGCCCATCCCCGCCAACCTGCCCGACGCACCGCGGGTGGAGCAGCCTGACGTGGCCCACGGCGTCTTCAACGATGCGATCCTGCAGCTCCTGCCCTGGGAGGCCGAGGTGCGGCGCGGCTTCGCGGAGGGGCATCTGCCGCTCTGGTCGGACCTCCTGGACGGCGGCAGCTCGCCGTGGATCAACCCGCAGGCCGCCGTCCTCTCGCCGATCGCGATGCTGGGCCGCTTGCTCCCGCTCGAGCACTTCCTGCTCGGCATGCTGGCGGTCAAGATCCTGCTCGCCTTCGAGGGCTGCTGGTTGCTCGCCCGGGCCCTGGGCGCGGGACGCTTCAGCGCCGTCCTCGGCGCCGGCGGCTTCGCGCTGGGCGGGCCGGTCCTCGCCTGGGCCGTCTTCCCGTTGAGCAGCGTGGTGGCGTGGAGCCCGTGGCTGGTCCTGGCGACGATCCGGGTGGTCCGCCGGCCATCGCGCCGGCACGTGGTCGCCGCCGCGCTGGTGTTCGCCGCGCTCCTGCTGTCGGGCCACCCGGAGATCGCCGTTGCCGAATGCCTGCTCGCGGCCGGCCTGGGGATCGTGGCATGGCGCCGCCGCGCGGGAGCGCTCCTGCCCCTGTCCGCGGCGGCCCTCGCCGCGACGCTCGGCGCCAGCCTCGCCGCCTGCCAGCTGCTGCCGTTCCTTCTCGTGGCTCCGCATTCGTTGCGCGCCTCCCATGGCGTCGGCATGGCCGCGAAGACGGCCGCGGCCGTGCCGGGCTCGCGCCCGTTCTTTCCGCCCGGCCAGGAGCGCCTCTTCCTCGGCGTCCTCAGTCCCTGGGCCTTCGGCCGGCCCTTCCACAAGCCCTTTACCGGGCCCGGGAACTGGCCCATCGCCGCCGGCAGCTACCTCGGCCTCGTGGCGCTCGCCGGCATGGCGGCAGCTCTCGGCTCGCGGCGGCGGCGATTGGTCCTCGCTCTCTGCGGCCTCGCCCTCGCCCTGCTCCTGCTCGCCGCCCGGTTCCTTCCCTGCCGCTGGCTCCTCGGTGTCCTACCCCTCGGCGGCGCCCTGGCGGTCGATCGCTTCCTGCCGGCGGCGGCCTTGCCGCTGGCGCTGCTCGCGGCGCTCGGGCTGGACGAGCTGGTGCGGCGAGGGCGCAGCGGCGCCGCGAGCTGGGCGTTGATGCTGGCCGCGGCATCCACGAGCCTCTGGGTCCGCTACGACGCGGCGCTCCTCGGGCTGTGGCTCCTCGTCGTGCTCGGACTGCTGCTGGCGCGCCTGTCTGACAGGTCTTACACGCCTTCCGCCGCGCCTTCCGCTTCGGCTCCCGCTTCGCCTCCCGCTTGGCCTCCCGCCGCGGCTCCGGCCGCGGCGCCGCCCGTCGCTCGTCGCGGCGCTCCAGGCTGGGCTCGGGGCTGGCGGCGCGCCTGCGGCCTCGGTCTCCTCGCCCTGGCCTCGCTGCTCGATCTCGGAAGCTGGGGGCGCGACGCCCTGCCGCGCGGCCATCGCGAGCTCTTCTATCCCCGGACCCCGCTGGTGACGGCGATCGCCGGCACCGTGGAGGGCGGACCCTGGCGCGCGGTCGGGGGCGGCTTCGCCGTCTATCCCTCCCTGCTGCCGATGTACGGCATCGCCGACGTCAGGATCGACAACCCGCTGGCGCTCGCCGAGCAGCTGCGCCCCCTGGGCGAGATCTTCGACTTCCGTCCGGAGGGCCGCCGCTACAAGAGCGGCTTCCGCCATCTCGATCACCCGTTCCTCGACTTCCTGAACGTGCGGGCGGTGATCCTTGCCGCGCCGGCTGCCGTCCCCGGGAAACTCGAGCCGGTGAACGCCGGGGCGTCGCCGCGGGTCTTCCGGAATCCCGCGGCCCTGCCGCGCTTCTTCCTCCCGGTGGCAGTGGAGCTGCGCGGCCGTGACGACGCCCTCGCCGGCCTCCAAGAGCTGCGCGACGCGCGGCGGGTCGTGCTCCTGCGCGAAGAGGTGGCCGGCTGGCGTGCGCCGGAGCGGCCATGGGACCCCGCGGCGGTCCGCATCCTGCGCGCCCGCCGCGGCGCCGTCAGCCTGCTGCTGCCGGCCGACGGCGAGAAGCTCCTCGCGACCTCGCTGCCCTTCCCCGCCGGCTGGACGGCCACCGCCGAGGGCCGAGCCCTGCGCCGGGTGCTGGTGAACACCGCCTACCTGGGAATCGTGGTGCCCGCGGGAATCGCGCGGGTGGATCTCTCCTTCGTGCCCCCGGGCTTCCGTCTCGGGGCAGTGCTCTCGGTCCTCGCCGCTCTGGCCGTCTCCTCGCTCGCGGCGCTCGCGGCGCTCGGGCGGCGCCGGCGGACGCCGCGCGGGCCGGCTTGATCGTCGCCCGCTCAGGGCGGGTACGCCGCCACCTCGAGGCACGCCGCGCGGAACCCTCCCGCGAGATCCTCGGCGCCGTGGTCGTTGCGCTCGCGCTCGACGACGAACCGGATCGCGCTGGTGTTCAGCGGCGGGAAGCGGTGCTCGACCCGCAGCGCCTGGTTGCCGAGGGTGCGGGTGCCGGGGACGTCGCGCCACCGCGTGCCGTCCCAGGACTGGAACACGTAGTCGAGCGCCAGGAACCTGCGGGCCTGCGGCCCCCGGCTGGCGAAGCCCGGAAAGGCGACGACCCGCCCGAGGGTCCGGGGCGCGGACCAGCGGACGCCGAACCAGGCGCGCACCGGCCGCGGCCACGGCGGCAGCGTGCGCGCGGCGTCGACCGGCTCGTTGGCGCCGATCATGCCGTCGTTCAGCTTCTCGGCGAAGCGGACGGTGACGCCCTCGCCGCCTGCGAACGGCTCGCCGTCGAGGGCCATGTCCGCCGCGAGATCGTCGATCACCCATGCCCGGGGCAGCTGGGCGCAGCACCGCGCGAGATCGGCCTCGCTGACGTCGAAGACCTTCCAGGAGTAGCCGATGGTGGCGATCGGCCTGAAGTTGTCGCGCAGCCAGGCGTGGCGCCGCGCGGCGGCCGGGTCGCGTCCGACGAGGTTCGAGACGCCCACCGCGATGCGGCCGGCCACGGGCCCGCTGGGGTCGAACAGAACGCGGCCAGGGCCGCGGGCCGCGACTACGTGCCGCACGCGCTCGTCGTCCTGGCCCCAATCGAGATTCGAGTCGATGAGCCAGCGCCAGCCGTTCGCGGGCCCTCCCGCCACCTCGTTGAAATAGGCGACGTAGTGCGGATGGACGGAGAAGGAGGAGGCGACGAGCCAGGCGACGAGCCCGCCCGCCGCCGCGGCCTTCCAGGCTGGCGCCCGCCAGGCCACGGAGCGCCAGGCCGCCGCCCGCCAGCCCGCCGCTTTCCAGGCAGACGGAAGCGCGAGGGGCAGGTACCCGCCTGGCGCTGCGACGCGAGCGGCGAACACGAAGAGGAAGGGCAGGGCCGGCAGGAAGTAGCGGAAGCCGATGCCCAGCGTGAAGAAGAGACTCAGGTCGAGGAGCAGAAGGACCACCGGCACGACAAGGAATGCGTCCGCGGCCGGTGCCCGCGCCCGCCCCCGGCACCAGAGCCAGAGAGCGAGGACGAGGAGCACCTGGGTGGCGAGCGGCACCTTCACCAGGAAGCCCCAGAGGAAATACGAATGGAAGCCGCTCTGGCTGTAGCGGCCGCGGAGATAGCTCCAGGTCTCGGCTGTCGCGTTGCGGGACACGATGTCGAGGCCCTGGACATAGGCGTGGGGAAGAGGCAGCGGCAGCTCCCGCAGCAGGGGGATGTTCCCGAGCGCCTTGAAGCCCGTGCTCCCGAAGGTATAGCGCCCGAGAGGGGTGAAGGTGCCTTCCCCCCAGAAGCCCAGGTTCAGGGCGATGACCGTCACGGTCCCGAAGAGCAGGAAGATCGCGCAACTCCTGGCCGCCGCCCGCGCCAGGGTCGAGGCCGATTGCCGCCAGGCCGGAAGGGTCGCAGCCGCTCTCCTGCCAGGCGGAAGGGTCGAGGCCGCTTCCTTGCGGTCCGGATGGGAGGACGTCCCGCGCCGCTGCCGCACCTCCTGCACGGCGCGCACGAGGAGGATCAACGCCAGGGTCGGCACCAGCAAGAGGGCGGTGGCCTTGGTGAGCTGGGCAAGGCCGAAAGCCGCGGCCGCGATCGCCAGCCGCGGGCCGGAGGGTTCGTCGAAGTAGCGCCACAGGCAGTAGACGGCCGCGAACATGCCCAGCGCCGTCGCAACGTCCGTGGTCACCAGGTGGGCGTGAGCGAGAACGTTCGGGCAGCAGGTGTAGAGCAGCAGCGCCAGGCCCCCGCCGGCGGGACCGAAGAGGGCCTGCGCCCAGCGCCACACCAGCCAGCCCAGGCAGGCACCCAACAACAGGGTGGGAAGGCGCGCGACGAAGAGCTGATGCCTCCCGCTGATCGCTCGGCCTCGGTTGGCGAGCGCGACGGGGAGGGCGTTCAACACCGAGACCGGCACCGCGTAGTGCGCTTCGTGCTCGCGCTGGAAGATCCCCGACGCCAGAGCGCGCTCACCGTAGGCGAGGTGGGTTGGCTCGTCGACCGTGGCGCCGTCGACTCGCATGGCCAACAGCTCACGAGCGCAGAACAGCGTGAGCAGCACCCAGGGGAGGGCCCTGGCGAGCGCACCTTGGCTCAGTGGATCACGCCTCCGGCGGCCCGGGCCTTCACGAGCGCTGCTTCGTCGGCGGGCCCGGGCGGCGGGCGACCTTCGGGGCGGGGTCGGAGGCTTCCTTGGCCTTCAGCTGGGACCGGTTGTACGCGATCGCGGTCTTGACGAGGCGCCGGAGCGCCGCCTCGTTCGGCCGGTCCTGCTCGAAGATGTCGATCGCGCGCCAGTCTTTGCCTTCGAGGCCCGCGTTGAACAGGTGGTCGGCGTCGGCAAAGTGGGCCCCCTTGGGGAAGGTCCACTTCACCTTCCCCCGGTGAGGGTTGGCCAAGGAGACCATCCCGTCGCAGTACCAGACGGGCGTCCCCATCCACTTCCAATCCTCCGTGACGGCCGGGTCGGCCGCCAGCATGATCCGTCGGATCGTGGCGAGCACCTTGCCCCGCCAGTCGGCGATGCCGGCGATGTGCTGGTCGATCTGCTCCGAAGGCTTCATGCGACCTCCCGGGTCTTGAGATTCTTCATGGCCGAGCCTGACCTCCTCGGGACTGTGTGCTCTGGGTGGCCAATGCGGGGATCCGGTGCCGAATTGCGTGGCGTAGTCCGCGTTCAGCCGGATCAGCCCGCCATCTCCGTCAGGCTCGCCAGCTCCGTCTCGACCTGCTCCCAGCTGGCCATCAGCTCCTCGACCTTGCCGCCCAGGCGCTGCTGCTCTTGCTCGAGCTTCTTCACCTGGTCACGGGAGGTGCGGTCGAAGAAGGTGGGGTCGCAGAACATCTCGTTGATGGCGTGGACCCTGGACTCGGCCTGGTCGACGGCGGCGGTGAGCTCGTCGCGGCGCCTGGCCAGCTCGCGCTGGCGCCGCTCGCGCTGGCGGTTGTCGAGCGGGGGCGCGGCGGCGCGGGCGGCGGCCTTCTTCTTCTGCTCGCGGCGCATGCGCAGGACGGCCTCGGCGTCGAGGTGGTCGTCGCCCAGCCGCTCCAGGTACTCCTCGTAGGTGCCGGGGAAGTCCTGGATGCCGCGCGGCGAGATCTCGAGGACGCGGTTGGCGAGCTGGGAGACGAACCAGCGGTCGTGGGAGACGAAGACCAGCGTGCCGTCGTAGGTCTTGAGCCCTTCGACCAGCGCCTCGATGGCCTCGAGGTCGAGATGGTTGGTGGGCTCGTCGAGGATCAGCACGTTCGGCCTGGTCACCGAGAGGCGGCAGAAGACCAGGCGCGCGGCCTCGCCGCCGGAGAGGCTGCCGACCGGCTTCTTGACGTCGTCGCCCGAGAACAGCACCTGCCCGAGATTGCCGCGCACGAAGCCGATCGGCTCGCCGGGGACCGCCTCCCACAGCCACGCCTCGACGCTCTGCTTGCTGCCGCTCTTGATCTCGTCGTGGTCCTGCGAGAAGTAGCCGCGGTGGGCCTCGTAGCCCCACTCCGCCCTGCCGGCGTCGGCCTCGACCTCGCCGACCGCGATCTTCAGCAGCGTCGACTTGCCGATGCCGTTCGGGCCGATGATCGCCAGCCGGTCGCCGCGCTGCACCTGAAGCGAGACGTCCGCGAGCACCCGCTTGTCGCCGTAGGACTTCGCGATGGCCTCGACCTCGAGCACCTGGCGGCCGCTCGGGCGCACCTGCTTGAAGTTGAACACCGGGTAGCGGCGCGAGCTCTGCGGCAGGCGGTCGATGACGATCTTCTCGATCATCTTGATCTTGCTCTGCGCCTGCCGGGCCTTGGTGGCCTTGGCGCGGAAGCGGTCGACGAACGCCTGGTGGCCGGCGATCTGCTTCTCCCGCTTCTCGATCTCCGCCTCCTTGCGCTCGCGCTCGGCGACCTTGGCGGCGGCGAAAGCCGTGTAATTCCCCGGGTAGAGCATGATCGTCTCGTAATCGACGTCCACGATGTGAGTGCAGATGTTGTCGAGGAAGCGGTGATCGTGAGAGATCACGATCGCCGTCCCCTTGTAACCCTCGAGGAACTTCTCCAGCCAGCGGATCGACAGGATGTCCAGGTGATTGGTCGGCTCGTCGAGCAGCAGCGCGTCGGGCTCCCCGGCCAGCACCTGTCCCAGCAGCACCCGCAGCTTGAAGCCTCCCGAGAGGGTGGACAGCGGCTGGCGGTGGATTTCCGTGGGGATGCCGAGACCTTCCAGCACCTCGCCGGCGCGCGCCTCGAGCGTGTAGCCGTCGTGGTGCAGGATGAGCTCCTCGAGCTCTGCGAACCGGTGGGCGTCGAACTCGGTGACCTGATTCTCGTGGCGCCCTGGGCGCCCCGGGTGCTCGCCGTCGGCGGGATGCGCGAGCATCCGCTCCTTCTCGACCATCGCCTCCCAGACGTCGTGGTTGCCCATCATCGCCACCTCGAGGATGGGCATCGACTCGAAGCGGAAGTGGTCCTGCCGCAGGACGCCGAGCTTCAGGCGCTTCGGCATGGACACCGTGCCGGCGCTGGGCCCTTCCTCGCCGGTCAGGATGCGGAGGAACGTCGACTTCCCCGAACCGTTGGCCCCGACCAGGCCATAGCGGTTGCCGGGGTTGAATTGAATCGACACCCCTTCGAACAGCGTCTGGGGTCCATAGGACTTGCCGAGGTCGGATACCGCGATCATAGGGTCCGACATGATAACACCCGGACGGCCGGCGATCTTTCAGGGCTTCGGCAAGATAGGACACCACCGGGCGAAAGATGGCGCTGCCCCGCCATGCTACCCTTGGCGGGCCGCCCGCGCGGGCTCGGATCGCCGCGGCGGCCCGCGGCGGCGGCGGCGGACAGGCGGAGGACGGAGAGTCATGGCGAACGTCACGATCGGGTTCGGGTTGGTGCTGGCGGCGCTCGGCCTGGGAGGCTATGTCGCCACCGGCCGGACCAGCCTCACGGCCCTGATCCCGCTTGCCTTCGGGCTGCTGCTGGTGGTCTGCGGAGCGCTGGCCCGGCGCGAGGCTCTGCGCCGGCATGCCATGCACGCCGCGGCGGTCCTGGGACTGCTCGGGTTCCTCGGCCCGCTGCGCGTCCTGCCCCAGATGATGACGCTGCTCGGCGGCGGCGAGGTGCCGCACCGGGCGGCGGTCCTCGATCAGCTGGCGATGATGATCGTCTGCGGCGTCTTCCTGGCGCTCTGCATACGGTCCTTCGTGGCGGCTCGCCGCGCCCGCGCGGCTTGAGCTCTCCCTGCTCGAGCCTTCCCCCGCTTCGAGACGCTCCTAAGGTGTCCAAAGCTCGCAGCCCGATGATCTCCGGGGTTCCCGGCGCCACCGGTGGCTCCGGCGGCTCATGGCGGCGGCGCCGATGGCTCTGGTGGCTGGCCGGCGCCGCCGCGATCTGCGCCGGCGTCGCCCTCTTCGTGCTGTGGCCGTTCTGGAAGCTGTCCAGCCACTTCGAGGAGATCATCTTCCGCCAGCCGTCGCGCCTCTACGCCCAGCCGGCGGAGCTCGAGGTGGGCCGCGCCTATCCGCCGGAGCGGATCCTGAAGGAGCTGCTGGGCGAGGGCTACCGCGAGGAGGAGAGCGAGGCCGCGACGCTCGCCCCCGGCCGCTTCCGCATCGCCCACGGCAACCTCTCCGTCCACCTGCGCAGCTTCTTCCTGCCCGACGGACGCCGGGGCGGCGGGCTGCTCGAGATCCGCTTCCAGGGCCCGCGGGTGATGCGGCTGTGGCTGAACGGCCAGCCGCAGCAGCAGGCGGTCCTCGAGCCGCCGCTCCTCGCCTCCTACTACGGCCCCGACCAGCTGGAGCGCCGCCCGGTGGCGGTCGACGACGTGGCCGAAGACCTTGTCGCGGCGGTCGTCGCCGCCGAGGACGAGAGCTTCTTCACCCACTCCGGCGTGGCGCCGAGCAGCATCCTGCGCGCCCTCTGGGTCAACCTGCGGGGCGGCCAGGTCCGCCAGGGCGGCAGCACCCTGACCCAGCAGGTGGTGAAGAACATCTACCTCACCCAGGAGCGCAAGCTGGCGCGCAAGGTGGAGGAGGCGGTGCTGGCGGTGATGCTCGAGATGCGCTACAGCAAGCGCGAGATCCTGACCGCCTACCTCAACGAGATCTATCTCGGGCGCAGCGGCGGCGTCAACGTGATGGGGATGGGCGCCGCCTCGCGGGCCTACTTCGGCAAGGACGCGAGCCAGCTCAGCCTGGCCGAGGCGGCGACCCTCGCCGGCATCATCCCGGCGCCGGCGTCGTACTCGCCGCTCACCCACCCCGACCGCGCCAAGGAGCGCCGCGACTGGGTGCTGCACCGGCTGGCGGCGCTCGGCCGGGTCGATCAGGGGCGGGTGGAGCAGGCGCTGGCGGCGCCGGTCGCGGTGGCGCCGGAGCCGCTCGCCCGGCGGCGCGCTCCGTACTTCGCGGACGCGATCGAGGCCGAAGCGGCCAAGCGCTACAAGGTCGAGGACCTGGCGGACGGCGGCTACTCGCTGTTCTCGACCCTGAGCTGGGACGACCAGCAGGCGGCCCAGGCCGCCGTCGACGCGGGCCTGGCGGCGGCCGAGAAGGGGTACCAGAAGGGCAACAAGGCCTCGCTGCAAGCGGCGCTGATCTCGCTGCAACCGGGGACCGGCGGCATCCTGGCCTACATCGGCGGCCGCCGCTACGAGCAGAGCCAGTTCGACCGCGTCAGCCAGGCCTTCCGCCAGACCGGCAGCTCCTTCAAGCCCATTGTCTATGCCGCCGCCTTCGAGGAGAAGCGCGCGACGCCGGCCACCTTCCTCGAGGACGAGCCGCTGACGGTGGCGGTCGGCAACGCCAGCTGGAGCCCGAAGAACGACGACGGCGAGTACCACGGCTGGGTCACCGTCAGGACCGCCCTCGAGCACAGCTACAACCCGGCCACCGAGCGGCTGGCGTTGCAGGTCGGCATTCCGAAGATCGTGGCGATGGGCAAGCGCCTCGGGATCACCTCGACGATGCTGCCCTACCCGGCCGTCGCCCTGGGAGCGACCGCGGTGGCGCCGATCGAGCTGGCGACCGTCTACGCCAGCCTCGCCGCCGGCGGCATCCGCCCGCCGGTGCACGGCCTGCTGGCGGTGGTCGACAGCCACGGCAAGCCGGTCCCGGGGGCGCCGCTGGCCGACCCCGAGCGGGTGCTGTCACCGCCGTCGGACTACCTGGTCACCTCGCTGCTGCAGGGGGTCCTCGAGCGCGGCACCGGCGCCGGCGCCGCCCCGCAGCTGCGCGGCAGGCTGGCGGGCAAGACCGGCACCACCAACGACCGCCGCGACAGCTGGTTCGCCGGCTATGCGCCGGAGCGCGCCACCGTGGTCTGGGTGGGCTACGACGACAACGCGGTCACCCGCCTCTCGGGAGCGCGGGCGGCGCTGCCGATCTGGAGCCGCTTCACCGTTGCCGTCGCGCCGCCGGGAGGCTACTCCACCTTCCCGCAGCCGCCGGGAATCCGCAGCGCCCTCATCGATCCCGAGACCGGCCTGCTCGCCACCGAATACTGCCCGCAGGTCTTCACCGAGGTCTTCGCCGAGGGCGGCGTCCCGACCGAGGTCTGCAACCTCCATCAGAGCTTCGCCGACCAGGTCGGCACGCCGCCGCCGATCGCTCTCCGCCGCGGCGACGAGACCCTGGCGGCCCCGCCCGAGCAGCCCGCCGAGCCGCGCCGCAGCCTGCACCCGTTCCGGAGCTGGCTGCGGCGGCTGTTCGGCGGCGGCGGCCCCGACGCCCACCCCGACGACGAGCGCGGTGGCAAGGGCCAGGACGGCGGCCAGGGTGGGGGCCAGGGCGGCCAGGGCGGCGGCCGCAAGCCCGGCTCCGGCGCGGGGGGCGGCAGCGGCAGCACCGGCACGGGCACCGGCGGTGCTCAGGGCGACCGCGACGACGGCGACGGCCCCCCACGCTGAGCGACCAGCGTGCCCGGAGCGCTCGAGCGCACCCCTAGCACTCGCTTCAACGCTACCGGAGAGAAGTCGACGCGCCAGGTGCGCGACAGGTCGGCGAGCCGAGCCGAGGGAGTCCTGCTGCCTCGGCTGAGCCGGATTCTTGACCTTCAGGGCACCGAAGCACCCAGCCGCCGCAGTTCTCCTGACGCCCCGTCGAGCGCGGGTCGCGGCGCACTGTAGTCCAGTGATTGCCAATAACGCAACTATATTTGTAGTCTATTGCGCTGTGACTAGTCTATATGCTATTGTAACTTCACTGGCAGTATCTACGTAGTACTTCCATGTGGCACTGCTGGCAGAGACGCCACGAGGGGGAAGCGATGAGACGATCCGCGTGCCTGGTGGTGTTCGCCCTGGCCCTGCTGGCCCTCCTGGTTTCGGCGCAGCGTGCCGTAGCAGGCCCGGTGCTGAGCGTCCAGCAGGGGACGACGGCCATCGCGAAGAGCTCGACCTACACCCTCCCCTTGACCACCCCGGTGGGCACTCCGGTCTCGGTGCTGTTCACCATCTCCAACACCGGGAACGCCAACCTGACCCTCGGCAATGCGAGCACCCTGGTCTCCAGCGGCGCGTTCAGCGAGATTGCCACCCCGACCACGCCGGTGGCCGCCGGGGGGAACACTACCTTCCGCGTGCGGCTGCAGAGCGGCACGGCGGGCACCTTCACCGGCACGGTGTCGATCGCGAGCAACGATCCGGTCAACCCGACCTTCACCTTCACCGTTCAGGGCACCGTCACCGGTCCCTCGATCTCAGTGCAGCAGGGCGGCACACAGATCGGCAAGGGCTCGGCCTACACCTTCCCCGCCAGCACCCCGGTGGGGGTCTCCACCTCGGTCCTGTTCACCATCAGCAACACCGGCAGCGCGCCGCTGAATATCGGCAACGCCAGCACCCTGGTCTCCGGCGGCGCCTTCAGCGAGATCGCCACTCCGGCAACGCCGGTGGCCGCAGGCGGCAACACCACCTTCCGCGTCCGCCTGCTGAGCAACACGGCGGGCACTTTCACGGGCACGGTGTCGATCGCCAGCGACGACCCGGTCAACCCGACCTTCACCTTCACCGTTCAGGGCACCGTCACCGGACCATCGATCTCCGTGCAGCAGGGCACCACCCAGATCCCCAAGGGCTCGACCTACACCTTCCCTGCCTCTACCCCGGCGGGGGTCTCCACCTCGGTCCTGTTCACCATCAGCAACACCGGCAGCGCGCCGCTCAATCTCGGCAACGCC
>DATDGZ010000146.1:0-5007 GCA_036521795.1 Thermoanaerobaculia bacterium
CAGCCACGGCCTCCCGAGCTGCCGCGCGTAGCCGAGCCGCCACGCCATGTAGCTGCTCGCGAGCCAGCCCCCGTCGGCCGTTCCCAGCACCAGCAGCGCGGCCATCCGCCACCCGACCGCCCCCCGCGCCCCGCGCGGCGCCGGCAGCCGGTAGAGCGTCTCTTCGTGGCCGTCGTCGATCAAGGGAGGATCCCACCCTCCGGCAGCACCGATCCGTGGAACCGATGCAGCCGGAACTCCGCGAACCGGTCGTCGTTGGCAACGATCACCGGGATCAGCCAACCGCGCACCGCCGCCGCCCCGACCGGCCCGAAGTAGCGGCTGTCGTACGATCGCGGATGGTACGGAGCGAACAGCCACACCTCGCCCGGCGCGAGGCGGCGGCGGCCGAACGGGAAGTGCGCCAGCGTTCGCCCGGCCGTGTCGCGCGCCTGCGGCCGCGACCCCGCCACCGCGCGGCCGTTCACCGCCAACCCGCCCTCGCCGAAGGTCACCTCGTCGCCCCCGACCGCCAGCACGACCTTCCCCAGCGCCGCCGCCCCGCCCGCGGCGCCGGGCCAGCTCGCCGGCCGCCACCGGCGCACAGGCCAGCATCAGGTCGCCGCGCGCCGGAGCCCGCCGCAGCCAGCTGCGCGGCAGCTCCACGTACAGCCCGCGCGGCAGGCTCGCGCTGGTATTGCAGCGTCCCAGGCCCAGCAGCGCGGCCACTCCCGCCAGGGCCCCGAGAGCGCGGCACCGCGCTCGCCGCCCGCTCATCCCTGGCCCCTGCCGCTCGCACCCTCGAACGCCTGCCGGCGTTCCCTGACCCGCGCCCAGCGCTCGAGCACCAGGTCCCGGCGCTCGACGACCTCGGTGATCGCCGCCAGGACCTGCACGCCGCGCTCGTCCGCCGCCGCCTCGACCCATCCATCGCCCAGCGCCAGCAGATCCCCGGTCGGCAATCGCCGCAGCACCCTGTCCAGCTCCGCGCGACCCGTTGCGCCGCCGACCGCACGCCGCAGCCGCAGACCGTCCCGCTGCCGCACCGCGGCCTCGATGCGCCGCCCCTCGACCGCCGCGCTCAGCAGCGGCAGCCCCTTGACCGCGATCACCAGCGCCACCACCAGCGCCAGCAGCACGCCTGCGGCACCTTCCATCGCACACCTCCCGCTATGAGCCGGAGCCGCGAAACCGGCATCCCCAGGACCGGCGGCGCACCCGCCACAGGCACCGGTCCGTCGCGCGTGGAATCCGCGCCAACCGTCCCCACACCCCCTGCGACCGCATCAGCAGCGCCACCGACGGCGCGCGCCAGGTACGCATCCAGACCGCGATTCCAGGGCGGACCGTGGTGCCGCTCAATTCACGTCTCCCGCAGAGGCCCCGAGAAGACCGGACTTGCCGCATTCGCCGGCGTTGCCGCCTTCACCAGCCTTGCCGCCAACGGCAGCCTTTCCGGCCATGGCACCCTTGACGGCAATCCCGCCCTCGCCGCCAACCCCGAGCTTGCCGCGAACACACGCCAGGCCATCGTCGATGCCAACACCGGCCTTGCCTGCAACTGCTCGCTTTCCGGCAACAGTGGCCTTGCAGGAGATCCCGCGCTTGCTGCCAAGCCCGCGCTTGCCGCAAACACCAGCAACGCCGGAGTTCCTACCAACGCCAGCCTTGCCGCCAACACCCGCCTTGCCGCCAACGCCAGCCTTGCCCCAATGACCTGTCTTGCCGCAAAGACCGGCGTTCCATGCCTGCCGAGGATCATCGCCGCCCGCGGTCCGTGCGGTCCTCGCGCCCCGTGCCGTCCCCGCGCTCCGCGCCGTCCCGCGCCGGCTCCGCCGGCGCCGCCGGCTCCGCCAGCTCAGCACGCGTCTCCTCGCGCTCCCGCCGCCTTCCCCCAGGCCCGCCGCACCGCCAGCGACGCCTGCCGGAAGGCCGCCGTCTCGCACCGCCGCGACGCGACCGCCTCGCGCAGCAGCCGCAGCATGGCCAGCGCCTCCCGGCTCGCGCCCCAGCCCTTGACCAGCACCACGGCCCTCGCCAGCAGCCATCCCGCGCTCGCGAGCTCGCCCGCCGCCGCCTGCAGCTCCGCGCGGTCGATCGACAGCAGCGCCACATGGCTCTCCATGCCGAGATCCTCGAACCCTGCCCAGGCCCGCTCGTACCAGCGCCGCGCCTCGTCGAGCTCGCGCAGCGACCGGTGGATCCGCCCCTGCAGCCAGGCGCGCGACAGGCTGGCCAGCGCATCGCCGCGGAACCGCTGGTAGAGGCCGTCGCTGCTCCCCACCTCGGCTCGCGCCGCGAGCCCCTGCCCGGCGTCGTTGAGGTGCCACGCCAGGCTGTGGTGGGCGGCGAGCTCGAGGTGCGGATCGCGGGCGGCGTCGATGTCGGGAATCGCCCTGCGGATCAGGCGGATGGCCTGCTCGGGATGGAGGTGCCCGATCGCCTCGGCTCGCGACACCAGGCACCGCGCCGCCAGGTGCGGCTCGTCGGCCCGGCGGTACACCTGCTCCGCGCGGCCGAAGCACCGCGCTGCCTTCTCGAACCTCCCCAGCGACTGCCAGCGGCTGCCCTCGTAGACCAGCAGCCGCCCTTCGAGGAGCACGTCGCCGCTGCCGCCGGAGAGCTGCCACGCGGCCTCCCGCAGCAGCCTCGCCGCCTCTCCCGGGCGGCCCGCCAGCCGCTTCGCGTCGCCGGCGATGGCCAGGGCCTCGCCCCGCAGGTCCGCCAGCCTGCTGGCGGAGTACCTGCCGTCGTCGAGCCGATCGACGATGGCCATGCCGAGCTCGGCAATCGCCAGGCTCTCGACCGGGTCCCGCCACAGTCCCTCTCGGTAGTAGCGAAGCAGCGCCTCGAGGACGCCGGCCGTCGTGTACTTCGGCGAATTGCGCACGATCGTCAGCCGCCGGCCGGCCGGCTGGTCGCGCAGCACCGGCCAGAGCAGCGCGCCCGCCTCGATCTCCGCGAGCCGGCCGGCGATGAGCCTGCCGCTGCCTGTGATCGCCGACGCGAAGGCCGCCTCGATCGCCCGGTCGTAGGCCGCCGCCTGCTCCCTCTCCTGCGCCAGCGCGTCCCGCACCTGCTCCCGGCACGACGCGCAGTCCCCCACCAGGTGCCCGAGCACGCGGCAGCTGGCGTCCGTCGAGAGGTTCATGGCCAGCAGAGAGGCCACGTCGGTCGCGTCCAGATGCCGGTCGTCCTGATCGAGCACACGAATTCTCCCGGAATTGCTGCGTTCTCCCTACAGTCGCTGGAGCACTTCATTTCCGGGACAAGCTTGGTCATTTTTCAGCACACCGACGGTCACTTCTTCGCTTCAATGGAAACGAGGCTCGCGATCGACCCGCAGGAGCTTCGCGACCGGGTCAACCGCTTGCCTTTCGCCGAGAAGCTGCACCTCGCCCAGGCGGCGCAGGTCCAACACGCGGCCATCGCCTCCCGATGACGCGCCGCTCCGGCCTCCTCGCCAGCGCGCGCACGACGGGCGGCGCTGCCGCAGCTCCCTGCCGCCCCGCCCGTCCATACCAATGTAGTCCATGACCAATCTATGTTATGGTTTTGACCATGGCGCTAACCGGATCAACCGCGGCATTTCAGGCAACCCCGCGAACCGCAGCAACGACAGCGTTCCCGGAGCAGTCCGCTGGCCCACGACCAGGCCACCCGGACCCGACGCGCCCGACCCCGCCCGATCCTCGACGCCGGCGATGCGGCCAACCGCATCCACTCCGGCTTTGCCGCCATTCCAGGCGTTTCCAGTTGCCGTGACGAGAGTCATCGCCGTCACCAACCAGAAGGGCGGCAGCGGCAAGACCACGACGACGGTGAACCTCGCCGCCGCCCTCGGGCAGCTCGGCCGCCGGGTCCTCGTCCTCGACCTCGATCCCCAGGCCAGCGCCAGCGCCTGGCTCGGCGTCCGCGACGGCGGCACCGGCCTGCTCGAAGCCCTCGTCGCCGAGGACGGCGGCTCGCTCGCCGGCCTGATCCGCCCCGGCTCCGCCCACGGCGTCGACCTCGTCCCCGCGTCGCCCCAGCTGGCCCGCGCCGAGCGCCACCTCGCCGAGGCCGTCGGCGGCGAGAGGATCCTGCTCGACCTCCTCCGCGGCCTGGCCCCCGAGCGCTGGGACTACCTGCTGATCGACTGCCCGCCGGCGCTGGGTCCGCTCACCATCAACGCCCTCGCCGCCGCCGGCGAGATCCTCGTCCCGGTCGAGGCTTCGACCATGGCCGTCGCCGGCCTCGCGGGCCTGCTGCGGACCGTCGCCCGGGCCAGGAAGCACCTCAATGCCGATCTCGCCTTCTGCGGCATCTTCGCCTGCCGCGTCGACAGGACCGTCATGGCGCGCGACGTCGTCGCCGCGCTGCGGCAACGCTTCCCGGAGGTCGCGCTCGCGACGACGATCCGCGAATCCGTCCGCCTCCGCGAGGCCTGGGGCCAGGCCGCGCCCATCGACCGCTTCGCGCCCCGGAGCGCCGGGGCCGAGGACTACCGCTGCCTCGCAGTGGAGATCGCCCGTCAGGAGCAACGCCATGCCGTCCGCTCCGCATAAGCGCCCCCGGCAGCGCCGCGTCCTCGACGACCTCCTCGGAGTCTCCGAGCCCGCGTCGGTCGAGCCCGCGCCGGCCCCGGCGGCAGCCGCCGACCATGCCGCTCCCGAGGCGCCGCCGCCGGCCGCCGCCGGCCGCCTCGCCTTCCACCTGCCCACCGCCCTCCTCGAGCGCGCCAAGAATGCCGTCTACCACACGCCGGGCCTCACCCTTGCGGCCCTCGCCGTGACGGCGCTCACCCGCGAGCTCGACCGCCTGGAAGAGCACCGCGGCCAACCCTTCCCGGCGCGCCACGGACCGCTCCGCACCGGCCGGCCGATTCGCTGAGAATCGAACGTGCGTCGACCGGAGCCCTGCCAGCGACCGCGCCGCGCGCCGCCTCCCCTCCAAGACCCGAGACACGCTAGACTCCTCGACCATCGCCGCACCATGCACCCGCCCTCTTCCCCTGCTCCGGCCGCCGGCGCCGGCTTCGACGACGTC
>DATDGZ010000147.1:0-2697 GCA_036521795.1 Thermoanaerobaculia bacterium
GTGGCGGGAGCGGAGGGGGTGCTCGCCGAGGGCGACGTCTTCACCCTGGAGCCGGGTCTCTACGACCCGGCGGCCGGCTACGGCGTCCGCCTCGAAGACCTCTGCTACCTGGGGCCGGACGGCCTGGAGGTGCTGACACCGCTGCCCTACGATCTCGATCCAAGGCGCTGGACGCCGGATCCATGAATTTGAACCACGGGCCGTGCATGGAAGGCGGCCGGGGGGGGTGATCCGCCTCCCGCGGCCCGCCGCCCGAGCTCGCGCCGCGACTCGTCCCACGTCATACAGACTCGGCGCGGAGCTTGCTGTAGCATGAAGGACGTGATGGGTTGTCGCCCCTGTCGTGGCGACCGTTGGCGACCGGGGGGAGCGACAAGGAGCCCGTGGAACTCCTGACCAGCATCCTGATCGGCCTGGGCCTGGCCGCGGCCTGCGGCTTCCGGGTCTTCGTGCCGCTGCTGATCGCGGGGCTGGCGGCGCGCTTCGGCGGCCTGCCCGTGGTCGGCGGCTTCGGCTGGATCGGCTCGACCCCGGCGCTCGTCGCCTTCTCCGTGGCCACTCTCGTCGAGATCATCGGCTACTACATCCCCTGGGTCGACAACCTGCTCGACGTCCTGGCGGCGCCCACGGCCATCGCTGCCGGCATGCTGCTGATGGCCTCGACCCTGGTCGACTGCGGGCCGTTCTTGCGCTGGACCCTGGCGGTGGTGGCCGGCGGCGGCACCGCCGCGGTCTTCCAGGGACTGACCACGGTGGCGAGGCACATGTCCTCGATCGGCACCGGCGGCCTCGGCAACCCGGTGCTGGCAACGGTCGAAGGCGGCGGTTCGGCGCTCCTGGCCGTGCTGGCGGTGAGCCTGCCGATCGCGGCGATGGTGCTGATCGTGGTGCTGCTGTTGCTGGTCTGGAAGCTGCTGCCCCTCCGCAAGGCGCGACGAGCGCCCGAGGCGGCGCCGGCGGCGCCACGGGCCACCTAGGATGGACGAGCGGCGGCGATGACGATGATCGTAAGCTCGAGCTCCGCGACGCGTGGCCGCGCCCGCCGCTCCCTCGGCGTCCTCCTGGCCGCCGGCTGTCTGCTCTGCGGCGGCGCCTGCCGCAGCACGTCGCTGAACGTGGCGGAAGACCGCGAGCTGCAGCAAGGCTGGCGCGCCCGCGGCGTCGATCCGGCGTCCGTCACGGTTCCCTGGCGGCTCAGCGCCGAGATGCGCCAGTGGGTGCACCACGCGGTGCCGGACAACCTGGGGAACGAGGAGCGCCTGCAGCGGCTGCTGTCCGCACTGCTCGGCAGCGACGGCCTGGCGCTCCAGTACAAGGCGGGCACGACCGGCACCGCGCAGGAGGTGTTCGCCAGCCACCAGGCCAACTGCCTCGCCTTCACCAGCATCTTCGTCGGCATGGCGCGCGAGGTGGGCGTGCCGGCCTTCTACCTCGACGTCGGCGACATCGAGAAGTTCGAGCGCGACGGCAACCTGGTGATCGAGTCGGGCCACATCACCGCCGGGTACGGTTCCGGTACTCAGCTGCGCATCCTCGAGTTCACGCCGATCGCCACGCCGAGCTATCGTCAGATCCATCGCATCTCCGACCAGACCGCCGTCGCGCTCTACTATTCGAACCGCGGCGCCGAGCTGCTGCGTGGCGGCAGCGACGGCGAGGCGCTCGGCTGGCTGCAGAAGGCCGTCGCTCTCGACCCGGAGCTGGCCCGCGCCTGGATCAACTACGGCGTGGCGCTGCGCCGCACCGGCAACGCCGCGGGCGCCGAGGCGGCCTACCGCAAGGCGCTCGAGGACGATCCTTCGTCGGTCGCCGCCTACCAGAACCTGGCGGCGCTGCTGTTCGTCGCCGGCCGCGCCCGCGAGGCCGGCGAGCTGATGGCGCTCTCGGGCAAGCTCGACAGCCGCAACCCATTCAACTACCTGGCGCTGGGCGACGTCGCGCTGGGCCAGGGCCGGATCGACGAGGCGCGCCGCTTCTATCGCAAGGCGCAGCACCTCGAGGGAGCCGCCGCCGACACCGACGCCGCGCTGGGCCAGCTGGCGCTGGCGACCGGCGACCGGCGCGAGGCCCGGCGCTGGCTGCACAAGGCGGTCTCCCGCGACAGCGCCAACGACCGCGTGCAGCGGCTGGCGGCGCAGCTGGGCGAGAAGATCCCGCGCCCGGCGCCGGTCGCCCACCAGCAGCCCGGCTCGCGGGAGCGGCAGCTGCCGGCCAAGCCGGAGAGCGGCCCGGGAACCGTGGCGAAGGCCACCGCGGCCCCTCCGGCAGCGGTGCCGCAGCGGGCGGCCCCTGCGGATGCCGGCCGGCGGGCCGCGACGGAGCTCTCTCCGCTCGCCGACCCGCTGCGGCCTGCCGGGGCCTCGACGCCCGCCGCCGAGCGCGCGAATCCCCCGGCGCCGGCGGTGCCCGCGGCGCCCGCGGCGACCCCAGAGACCCCGAAGACCCCGGAGACCCCAGCGATCATCGCGCCCGGAGCCGCGCCGCCGCCGCCGCCACCCTCCGGGGCCGCGGCGTGAAGAGCTTCACTTCGACGGACGCCGCGACCAGCGCGTGCTGATCAAGATCATCGGTGACTGACCGCGCCGCGTCTCCCGGAGAGCACGCGGGGGATCGCGACGGCCGGGCGGACGGCGGCGGCGATCTCGGCGGCGGCGGCTGGCGGCTGGCGGTCGACACCGGCGGCACGTTCACCGACTG
>DATDGZ010000148.1:0-6158 GCA_036521795.1 Thermoanaerobaculia bacterium
GCCCGCGACCGGGGTGCCGATGGCGATGTCCTCACTGCCGCAGTAGCGCGCCAAGAGCAGGTCGAGGGCCGCCGCCAGAGTGACGAACAGCGTGACTCCGCGGCGCCGGGCGAGCGCGTGGAGCGCCGCGGCCAGGGGTCGCGCCAGCAGCGCCCGCCGCATGCCACGGCGGTGGGCGACGGCGGCTCCGCGCGGCCGGTCGGCCGGCAGCGCGATGGGGAGGAGCCCGTCCAGCCGCTGGCGCCAATGGTCCGCCTCCCGGTCGAGGAGGGGACCGGCGAGGCGCCGGCGCTGCCAATGGGCGAAGTCGGCGTACTGCACGGCAAGCGGCGGCAGGGCGCTCGGCTCCCCCAGCGACCGGGCGCGGTAGGCGGCCGCCGCCTCCTCCACCCAGATGGACATCGACCAGGCGTCGGCGATGATGTGGTGCGCCACCAACAGCATCACCCAAGCCTGGTGGTCGAGCCGGAACAGCGTGGCGCGGTGGAGCGGCGCCTGGCTGAGGTCGAAGGGGAGATCGATACAGGCGGCGAGCAGGCGGTGCAGCTCCGGCTGGCGCTCCGCCGCGGGAAGCCCCGAGAGATCCACCCACGGCAGCGGCAGCGCTCGCGCGGGCAGCGCATCGAGCACCACCTGCGCCGGCCGCCCGTCGTCCGCCGCGAAGCGGGTGCGCAGCATCTCATGCCGGCGCACCACATCGCCCATGGCGGCGGCGAGGGCGCCTGGTGCGAGCGCGCCGCGCAGCTCGACGGCAATCGGCAGGTTGTAACGCGGGCTCTCCGGCGCGAGCTGGTGCAGGAACCAGAGCCGCTGCTGGGCGTAGGACGCCGGCGCCCTCCCGCCGGGGCGGGGCGCACGCGGGATCGGCAGCCGCGCGGGATCCAGCCCCTCTTCGGCGAGCAGCAGGCGCAGCAGCTCCAGCTGCTCGGGCGACAGCGCGGCAAACCGGTCGGAGCTCATGCCAGGAGGTGGTGGCGAACCCAGGCGCGCCGGCGCCGCCGCAGCAGAGCGCGGCTCGCCTCGATGTCGAGATGGAGCTCGCGGTCTTCGTCCAGGAAAGCCACCTCGGCTCGCAGCTCGGCGAGCACCGGCGCGGTGGCGGGCGAGACGGCCAGGCCGGGGTTCATCTCCATCGCCTGCGCGGCGATCAGCATCTCGATGGCCAGGATGAGCTCGCAGTTCTCGACGATCTGCATCAGCTTGTAGGCGGACGTGCCGCCCATGCTCACGTGGTCTTCCTGCAGTTGGCAGGTCGGTATGGTGTCGACGCTGGCGGGGGTCGCCAGGACCTTGGTCTCGTTGACCAGTGCCGCCGAGGTGTACTGCGCGATCATGAAGCCGGAGTTGAGGCCGGGCCGTCGCACCAGGAAATCCGGCAGCCCCCGCTGTCCCGACAACAGCTGATAGGTGCGCCGTTCCGAGATGCTGCCCAGCTCGCTGACCGCGATGGCCAGGAAATCGAGGGCCAGCGCCGTGGACTCGCCGTGCAGATTGCCACCGAACAGCACCTGGCCCTCGTGCGGGAAGAACAGCGGGTTGTCGGAGACGCCGTTGCATTCGTCCTCGATCACCTTCCAGGCGAACCCCACCGCCTGGCGCACCGCTCCGTGGACCTGGGGGATGCAGCGGACGGAGTAGGGGTCCTGGCAGGAGCGGTTGCAGGTCGGCAGCTGCCAATGATTGCTGCCGTCGAGCAGGCGCTCCAGGTTCGCCGCGACCGCCCGCCTCTCCTGGTGCAGCGAGGTCTGGTGGTAGAGCGGATGATAGAAAGCGGCGGCGGCGCTGAAACCCTGGATGCTGAGCGCGGCGATGAGGTCGGCACAACCCACCAGCTCGGCGATGTCGACCAGGCAGGCGGCGGCGATGGCGTTGATGTACTGGACGCCGTTGGTGAGCGCCAGTCCCTCCTTCGGCGCCAGCGCAATGGCCTGCCAGCCGAGCTCCTGGAGGACCTCGGCGGCGCCGGCGATCCGGCCCTGCCAGTGGATCTTGCCCCGCCCGACCAGCGGCAGTGCCAGGTGGGCCAGGGGCGCGAGGTCGCCGCTCGCGCCGACGGTGCCTTTCTTCGGCACCGCCGGGATCGCATCGTGGTTCCAGAGGTCGAGCATCCGCCGCACCGGCACCGTCGAGATCCCGGTGTGGCCGCCGCGGAAGGTGAGGAGCTTGATGAGCATCATCAGCCGCGAGGTGCGCTCGGCGACCAGCTCACCCACGCCGCAGGCGTGCGAGAGCAGATGGTTCAGCTGCAGGCGGTCGAGGTCCTCGGGCGGCACCGCCGTCTCGCAGAGCGAGCCGAAACCGCTGTTCACGCCGTAGATGTAGCGGCCGCCGGCGAGCTCATCGCGAACGAAGGAGGCGCCCGCCGCGATGCGCGCCTCCACCTCGGGATCGAGCTCGAGGCGAGGACGGCTCTCGACGATCTCGATGAGCCTGTCCAAGCCGTAGCGCTCGAGGCCGATGTGGATCTGTTGTGGTCCTGCCATGCTCAGGCCTCCCCTCCCTGTTGGCTCGCCGGCCCAGCGCCCCCGTGTTGCCGCAGCAGGGCCGCGACCTCCTGAGGTGTCAGGGTGCTCACCTGTTCGAGCAGCGCGGCGACCCTCTGGCCGGCGTCGCTCCCCTCCGACCGGAGCTGCTCCACGCGGGCGCCCAGGCCCTCCAGGGTCGGCAGCTCGAAGAGGCTGCGCAGCGGCAGGTCGACACCCAGGTCGTGACGCAGCCGATTGAGCACCCGGGTGGCCAGCAGCGAGTGGCCGCCGATCTCGAAGAAGTTGTCGTCGAGCCCTACCCGGGGCACCGCGAGGAGCTGCTGCCAGATCTCGGCCACCTGCTGCTCGGCCGGGGAGCGCGGCGCCCGATACCGGCCTCGCGGCAACAGCCCGCCTGCATCGAGGCGTCCCAGGGCCGCTCGGTCGATCTTGCCGGTGCGGGTGCGCGGCAGCTCCGGCAGCGGCACGAACGCAGCCGGGATCAGCGCCGGCGGCAGATGGTGGCGCGCCAGTCCGGCCAGTGCGGCGGCGGCTTCCCGGGGCGTCGCCGCGGCGGCGGGGCGCAGGCTCACCCAGGCGATCAGCTGCTGGCCGCCGCCGTCCACTGCCCGCACCGTGGCCGCGCACTCCATGACGTCGGGATGGCGCGCCGCCAGCTGCTCGATCTCCTGCAGCTCGATGCGCACCCCGTGCAGCTTGACCTGTCCATCGCGGCGCCCGTCGAAGCGCAGCGTGCCGTCGCCCAGCCAACGGCCGAGGTCGCCGGTGCGATAGCCGCGGCACCCGGCCGCTGCTCCCGCCGCCGGCTCCGCCGGGCGGGGCACGAAGGCCGCGCGGCTGGCCGCCGGATCGAGGTAGCCGGTGGCGAGATAGCGGCTACGGATCTCGATCTCGCCCCGCACGCCGATCGGGCAGGCATCCCCGGCGGCGTCCACGACCACCAGCTCGCGGCCATCGAGCGGCCGGCCGATGGGGATGAAGTCGGGCCGCGACGGCAGCGGCGGCACCTCGTACCAACTCGCCAGCACTGCCTCGGAAGGTCCGTAGAGATTGAACAGTCGGCAGCCTGGCGGCAGCACTGCCCGCGACGCCGCGGCCAGCGCCGGAGGCAGCGCCTCGCCGGCCAGCAGCACGAAACGCAGGCGGGCGAACGGTGCCGCGCCGGAGGGAGGCGAGCCGGCCTGATCGAGGAGTTGGCGAAAAAAGCTGGGGACCGTCTGGAACAGGGTGATCTGCTCCTGCTCGAGCCAGCCGAGCAGCCGGGCCGGGTCGAAGCGCACGCTCTTCGCGGCGGTACACAGCGTGGCGCCGCAGCACAGGGCGCCCAGGATCTCGCAGTAGGCGGCGTCGTATGTCGCCGCGGCCCAGTGGGCGACGCGGGTCCCCGGGCCGATCTCGAATTGGCGCGCCTGCCAGCCGAGGAACTGCGCGAAGCTGCGGTGCGACTGGACGATCCCCTTCGGCATGCCGGTCGAGCCCGAGGTGAAGACGACGTAGGCATCGGCGTCGAGGCCGGCCGGCGGACGGCCGCTCGACGGCGCATCTCTCGAGCCTGTGACAGGAGCGCCGGCCGCTGCCACCGGCGTGCCGCCAGCAGCGGCAGCGCCCGCCGCGGGAGCGTCGGCCACCAGCACCGGTCCCAGGCCGCGCTGCTCGCGGTCGCGCAGCCACCCCTCGTGCTCCAGCAGGCACTCCGTCTCGGCGATCACCGCCACGGCGCCGGCGAGGTCGAGGACCGCGCCGAGGCGCGCCGGCGGGTGGTCGGGATCGAGGCCCAGGAAGCTGCAGCCGGCGGCGAGCGCCGCGAGCATCGAGACCACGAGCAGCGGCTCCGAGGTCAGCAGCAGACCGACCGCGCCGCGCCGCTCGCCGGCCGCCTCGGCCAGGCGGGCGGCAAGATCCCGGCTCGCGGCCAGCAGCTCGCCGTAGGACAGGCGCATGCCGTGATGGCACAGTGCCGCCGCCGCCGGATCGCGGTGCGTCCAACCGACAAACGCCTCGTAGAGGTCACGGTCCGGCGCCGTATCCTCTCGCGGCAGCGTCCACTCGACCGCGATCTGGTGGCGCTCCGCGGCGTCCAGCATCGGCAGCAGCGCGGCCGGGCAATCGGGAGCGGCCGTCGCGGCGGCGAGCAGGTTGCGGAGATGGGCGAGCAGCCGCTCCATGGTGGCGCCATCGAAGAGATCGGTGCCGTACTGCAGCGCGAGCAGCAGCTCGCCGCCGCGCTCCGCCGCCGTCATGTCGAGGTCGAGCCGCGCCACGCCGATGTCGAGGTCGATCGGCGCCATGGTGAGGCCGCCAAGGTCCAAGCTGCCCAGTGGGGCGTTCTGCAGCACCAGCATCGCCTGGAAGAGCGGACCGCGGCCAAGGTCGAGCGCCGGCTGCAGGGCCTCGATCACGTGCTCGAGAGGGACCTGCTGGTGGGCATAGGCATCCAGGGCCGTCTCGCGGACCCGCGACAGCAGGCGGCGCACGGTCGGCTGGCCGGTCGCATCGACGCGGAGCGCGAGGGTGTTCAGGAAGAGCCCGATCAGCTCCTCACAACCGCGCTGGCCCCGCCCCGCGATGGGCGAGCCGACGACCACTTCTCCCTGGCCGCTGTGGCGCTCGAGAAGCGCGGCGAACGCGGTCAAGAGCACCATGAACAGCGTGCAGCTCTCGCTGCGCCCCAGCCTCTCGAGCGACGCCAGCAGCGCGCCGTCGAGCACCAGCCGGCGGCGGGCGCCGCGATTGGTGGGCGCCGGCGGGCGCGGCCGATCGGTGGGTAGGTCGAGCGCCGCCGGGGCGCCCGCCAGCTGCCGGCGCCAGTAGGCCAGCTCGACGCCGAGCCCGTCGCCGGCCAACCACCGCCGCTGCCATTCCAGGTAATCGCGGTATTGCGCCGGCAGCGGCGGCGGCTCGGCCGGAGCCCGGCCCGCCGCCGGGTAGAGGAGCGCCAGCTCGCGCAGCAGCACTCCCAACGACCAGCCGTCGGCGATCATGTGGTGGAAGGTGAAGAGGCCGCGATGCTCGCGCGCCGCGCAGCGCACCACCAGGGCGCGCAGCAGCGGGCCGGCGGCGAGCGGCATCGGCCGCAGCGCTTCCGCCACCGAGAGACGGTCTGCCTCCCGGGCGCGGGCGGCCGGCGGCAGCGGCACCAGATCGATGAGCGGCACCGCCACCGGGAAGGGGCGGCCCACCACCTGCATGAGATCGCCGTCGGCCTCCTGGAAGGTGGTGCGCAAGGCCTCCTGGCGCCGTACGATCGCCTCCAGGCAGCGCGCCAGGCAGGCGCGATGAAAGTCACCCGCGAGCTGCAACGCCACCGGCAAGTTGAACGGGATGGCGGCGGGATCGAGCTGTTCGATGAACCAGAGGCGGCGCTGCGTGATTCCTGCCGGTTGGCGCAGGCTGCCGCTGCCCGGCACCAGGTGCGGCATGGCGTCGACTGCCGCGGTGGCGCGCCGTGCCTCGACGAACTGCGCCAGCTCCGCCACGGTCGGCGTCTCGAACAACCGCCGTACCGGCAGGTCCACTTGGAACACCTCCCGGACCCGCGACGCCACCTGGGTGGCGAGCAGCGAGTGGCCGCCCAAGGTGAAGAAGTCCTCGTGCGTGCCGATACGCTCCCGCCCCAAGACCTCCTGCCAGATCCCGACCAGGATCTCCTCGGTCGGCCCGCGCGGCGCCGCC
>DATDGZ010000149.1:0-17758 GCA_036521795.1 Thermoanaerobaculia bacterium
GGTGGCGAGCCGCGCCACCACCGACAGTGCCGCCAGGCCGGTGAAGGTGCCGGAGAGGGCCAGCGGCAGCGCGATTGCCGTCTGCGCCACCACCGCCACCGCCGGCGTGCGGAACCGCGGATGCACCGCGGCCAGCAGCCGCGGCCCGTAGCCACCCTGCGCCAGGGCGAAGAGATAGCGGGGGCCGGTGAGCACCGTGTTGCCGTTGGTGCCGAGGATCGACAGGGTCGCGCCGATCGTCAGCAGCCAGCCGCCCCAGGCGCCGAGGAACCGCCGCGCCGCATCGGCGAGCGGCGTCGCCGAGGCTGCCAGCCCCGGCAGCGTGGCGAGCGCCACCCACTGCACCCAGGCGTACAGCAGCGTCACGAAGCCGATCTGCGCCAGCAACGCGAACGGCACGTCGCGCCGCGGGTTCTTGTACTCCCCCGCCGCCGCCGCCGTGTTCTCGAATCCGGCGTAGGCGTAGAGCAGCAACAGCGCCGCGGCGCCGATCTGGTGCCAGCCCGGCGAGCCGCCGGCGGCGGCGACCGCCACCCCGCCGGCCAGGCCCCTCCCGGCGGCCAATGCTCCGCCAGCCGCTCCGGCTCCGCCCACTGCCCCCGCCACGGTCACGGCGACCGCGCCCGAACCGGCGCGTAGCGCGAAGACCGTGCCGGCTGCCACGAACACCAGCAGCGGCACGATCTTGGCGACCGCCAGCAGCACCGCGGTCCGCACTCCGGAGCGGATGCCGACGACGTTGAGGGCGGTCAACCCCAGCACCGGCAGGACGATCGCCGCCTCGCGCCCCCAGCCGGCCCTCGCCTCGGGCCACAGGTAGCCGAGAGCCTGCGCGAAGGCCACCGCGAGCGACGCCACGGAGGCCACCCGCGCCAGCCAGGTCATCCATCCCACCTCGAAACCGACCAGTTCGCCGAACGCCTCGCGCGCGTAGAGATAGGCGCTGCCCGGCTGGTCGAAGTGGCTCGCCGCCTCGGCGAAACAGAGCACCACCAGCAGCACCGCCGCGCCGGCCAGCACCACCGCGCCGACGCTGGCGCCGCCGAGCAGGGCCGCGGCGCCTGCCGGCAGCAGGTAGACGCCGCTGCCGATGACGTCGTTGAGCACCAGGGCGACGATCTGCCAGCGCGACACCGCCCGCAGCAGGCCCGGCCGCGGGCCCGCGCCGGGATCGCCGGGCGGCGCCATGCCCTCGGCAGGCGCGGGGCCGGGAGGCACGGAGCTCGCCATCCCCGCCTCAAGCCTGCAGCGTCGCCCCTGCCGTCTCGGGGAGCGTCCAGACCCACAGCCCGGCCAGCACGGCGAACCCCGCCGCCAGCGCGACGCCGCCGCCGAGCCCCCATCGCGACGCCACGGCCGCGATCACCAGCGGCGCCACGAACTGCACGCCGCGAGTGACGTTCATGATCGTGGACATGGCGGCGCCGCGCACCCGGGTCGGGAAGAGCTCGGAGAAGAAGGGACCGAAGCACGACCAGGTGCCGGTGCCGAGCCCGGCGATCGCCATGCAGGCCAGGCCGGCGAGCGGCCGGTCGGCCAGCACCCCCCAGAACACCGTCACCATGGCGAGGCCGGCCGCGGTGATGGCGCAGTAGAGCGCGAACGCCTTCCGCCGCCCGACGAGGTCCGAGACCCAGCCGAAGCTGACGTAGCCGGCCAGCGACCCGGCGACGAAGATCAGCGTCCACCAGCCGGAGCCGAAGATCGACAGCCCGCGCTGCTTCTGCAGGTAGCGCGGCAGCCAGATGATGGCGAACCAGTACGACGACATGTCGAGCGCGGTGAGCACGAACGCGCGGGTGAAGAGACCCGCGAGATCGGGCGCCACCAGTTGCGCCAGGATCGGCCGCCGCACCGGCGGCCGGCGCCGGTGCTCCAGCCAGAGGTCCGACTCCGGCACCCAGCGCAGCAGCGGCAGTGCCAGCAGCGGCAGCGCCGCCGCCAGGAACACCGTCCGCCAGCCCACCACCGGCGCCAGGAACGACCCCGCCACCGCCGCCAGCCCGAGCCCCACCGGGGCGCCGGTCTGGGCGATCGCGCCGTAGCGCCCGCGCAGCGCCGGCGGGAAGGTCTCGCCCATCAGCGCCTGGCCGCCTCCCCAGGTCCCGCCCACCCCCAGGCCGGCCAGCGCCCGCCCCACCAGCAGCCACGCCGCCGACGGCGCCAGACCGCACAGGGCATTGCCCACTCCGAAGGCGGCGATGGCGAACCCCAGCGAGGCGCGGCGTCCCAGCCGGTCGCTCAGCCAGCCGAACAGCAGCCCGCCGGCGCCGGTCATGCCGACGCCGACTGCCGTGAGCCGGGCCAGCCCCGCCTCGGAGAGGCCGAAGGCGTCCTGCAGCGGCTGCAGCACGAACGACAGCAGCATGAGCGAGAAGAAGCCCGACGCCCAGGCTCCCCAGGCGAGGGCCAGGATGCGTCCATGGGCGGCGACGGGCCGCGTGTGGAGGTTCAAACGGGCGGGCGCGGGTTCAGCGGCGGTCAAGGCGATGTATCCTAGCAGCTGCGTCCAGCTGTCATTGAAGCCAGTCGAAGCTCAGGCCATTGACGGTTGGCCGCGGCTCAGGTTGTCGCCAGTCGCGGCATTAGTCGTTGGTCGCCGAGTTGCTGCCCATGCGCTTGCCACCCGATCGAGCGTCAGCTCCCGCTTCGCGCCCGCCGCGCGCCATTCTTGCCGCCTGGGTTCTCGCGTCGATGAATACATTGACTCTCTACGCATCGATGCTCTATGCTAAAGGTTATGACGCCGCCCGCGCCCCCCACGCTCAAGGGCATCCCCGGGCCGCCCAGGCGGCCGGTGCCACGGCCGACCCCGAGGCCTTCCGCCGCGAGCTGCTGCGCCGGCTCGACGACGAGCGCGCGGCCGCCGGCGCGCCGCCTCTGCGCCTCTCGCCGGCGCTCGACCGCGCCGCCCAGCGGCACGTCGACGACGTGGTCGCCAGGGGCTCGCTGCGCGGCGAGCACCGCCCCGAGCAGGCGATGGAGCAGCGGCTGCGGGAGGCCGGCTACGACGCCCACCAGTGGGCCGAGAACCTCATGAGCGGACCGGCCAGCCCCGCGGAGCTGCTGGCGGCCTGGCGCCGCGACGATAGCGACGGCACCTTCCGCCGCCTGCTCGAGCCCACCTACACCGAAGTCGGCATCGGCATCGGCCGCTTCCGCCTCGATGGCGCGCCGCTGTGCTCGATTCTCTTCGCCGTGCCGCAGAGCACGGCCTTCGCGCGCGAGACCGCCGCCCTGCGCGACCGCGAGCGTGTCCGCGCCGAGCTGATGACGCGGGTCGATGACGAGCGCCGGCGCGCCGGCCGCCAGCCGCTCACCGTCGACTCCCGCCTCGACGTGGCGGCCCAGCGCCATGCCGACGACATGCTCGCGCGGTCCTACTTCGCGCACCGCGATCCCGACGGCAAGACTGTCCGCGAGCGGGCCCGCGAGGCCGGCTTCGACTGGTCGGCGATCGGCGAGAACATCGCCGAGGGCCAGCAATCGGTGAAGGAAGTTGTGGAATCCTGGATGCGCAGCGCCGGCCATCGTGAGAACATCCTCGATCGCCGCTACACCAGAACCGGGGTCGGCCTGGCCTTGGGCCGCGACCCCAAAACCGGGGAGTACCGCATTCTGTGGGTACAGACATTCGGACTTCAGCGCTGACGACGCGCCCCGCCGCCGGCCCCAGGCTGCGTGCCTTTCTCCGCCGCAGCTTCCCCCAGGCCGCCGCCTGGGCCCATTTCGCGCGCACTCTGCCGCTGCGCTGGCGCAGCGCCGAGGCCATCTTCACCTCGATCCACCAGCGCAACGCCTGGCGCGGCGACGAGTCCGCCTCGGGACCGGGCTCGAGCCTCGAGTCCACCGCGGTCCTGCGCAGCGAGCTGCCGCGCCTGCTCGCCGAGCTCGGCTGCGGGTCCCTGCTCGACGCGCCGTGCGGCGATCTCTGCTGGCTCGAGCAGGCGGCGCTGCCGGTCGACAGCTACTGCGGCATCGACATCGTCGAGGCGGTGATCGCCGCCAACCGCTGCCGCCACGGCGCCCGCGGCCGCACCTTCCTCTGCCTCGACCTGTGCCGCGACCCTCTCCCCGAGGCCGACGTCGTCCTCTGCCGCGACGGCCTGGTCCACCTCTCGTTCCGCGACGCGCGGGCGGCGCTCGCCAACTTCCGCGCCTGCGGCGCGAGCTGGCTGCTCGCCACCACCTTCCCCCGGCACGAGGAGAACCAGGACGCCCTGACCGGCGAGTGGCGGCCGCTCAACCTCGAGCTGCCGCCCTTCCGCCTGCCGCCGCCAAGGGCGCTGCTCGACGAGCACTGCCACGAGGACGGCGGGCGCTACGCCGACAAGAGCCTGGGCCTCTGGCACCTCGCCGACCTGCCTCCTTGGTAGCGGCCGGGGAGGAGCGGCCGGGGAGGCCGCGATGCTGCTCACTCCCTCGCACCCGCAGCGACCACCTCCCACCCCGCCCCGCGCTGCAGCACCGCCAGCAGCGGCGTGGTCGCCATCGTGGTGGCGAGCGCCATCAGCACCAGCATGGCGAACAGCGCCGGTGACAGCACGTGCAGGTCGAGACCGATGTCGAGCACGATCAGCTCGACCAGGCCGCGGGTGTTCATGAGCACGCCGAGCGCCGTGGCGTCGTGCCAGGAGAGGCCGGTCAGGCGGGCGGCCACGGCGCTGCCGCCGAACTTGCCCAGTGAAGCGACCAGGATGATGACGCCGCAGAGCAGCCAGCCGGTGCCGTGCACCAACCCGATCTGGGTGCGCAGACCGGTGAAGGCGAAGAAGGCGGGCAGCAGCAACACCACCACCAGCCCCTCGAGCTGCTCCCGCAACTGGCGCGCGATGCGCGAATCGTGCGGCACCAGCACCCCGAGCACGAAGGCGCCGAAGATGGCGTGGACCCCGATCGCCTCGGTGATCAGCGCCGACAGCAGCAGGGCGACGAAGAAGACGGTCGTCACCTCCTTCGTCATGCCGCGGTGATCGACGGCGCGCACCAGCCGCACCACGAGCGGCCGCATCACCGTCAGCAGCAGGCCGATATAGGCCGCGGTCAGCAGCACGGTCACCAGCGCCGAACCCGACTGCGCCCTGACCACGCTCACCACGAAAGCCAGCAGGCACCAGGCGGTGACGTCGTTGACCGCGGCGCAGGTCAGCGCGATGACGCCGAGGCGCGTGCGCTGGATGCCGCGGTCCATGAGGATGCGGGCGAGCACCGGGAAGGCGGTGATCGACATCGAGACGCCGAGGAACAGGGCGAAGGCGGTGAACGGCACGTCGCGGGTCGCCAGCCGCGGGTAGAGCGGCAGCGCCAGCAGCGCGCCGAGCACGAACGGCAGGGTGATGCTGGCGTGGGAGATGGCGAGCGTCGCCTGCGTCCGGTTGCGCATCAGGCCCGGATCGAGCTCGACTCCCACCAGGAACATGAACAGGATGATGCCGACCTGGGCGATGATGCCCAGGAAGGGCGCCACCGCCGGCGGCAGCAGGAAGGCCAGCGCCGCCGGTGAGATGCGGCCCAGCAGCGACGGTCCGAGCAGGATCCCCGCCACCACCTCGCCCACCACCGGCGGCTGCCCCAGGCGGCGGAACACCAGGCCCACCGCCCGCGCCGCCACCAGGATCACCGCCAGCGCCAGCAGCACGTGCGGCAGCACGTCGCCCGCCCCCCGCGAGGCGGCCACGGGCGCCCCGGCCGTCCCCGGCGCAGCGCCCGCGCCGAGGAAACCCGGACCGACGGGCGGCGGCGCGGTCAACGTCGATCCCTGCTGGCGGATCCACAGGAACGCGACGATCGCGCCCGCCAGCATCAGGGCATAGGTCGTGAGCGCGAGCAGCGAGAAGCGGTTGGACTGTCGCATGAGGCTTCACCCTCGCCGCGCACCCGTCGCCCGGCACCCTCTACAGTGCCCACGCGCGGCAATGCGCGACGGCTCGATGGGCCGAGTGGCCTTTGCCGTCCGACAGACGGCCCGAGCGCGGGCGCAGTGACGCCGCGGGCAGGCCCCTTACGGCTTGCCCACCAGCTGCACCGCGTCGATCTCGTTCCAGCCCGGGATGAGGTTGGTGGCGAGCGTCACTTTCACCCGGTTCACCCTGTACTCGGTGAGCTTGAACTTGAGGATCAGGTAGTTGAGCTCTCTCGTCGGGTCGACGCCCTGCCAGACGGTGTGCGCGGTGCCGGCCTCGTCGAACAGCTCGACCTTGATCACCGCCCCCGAGCCCAGCGACTCGCGGACCCGCACCTCCGAGGCACGCACCGGCTTCAGGTACTTGAGGTCCAGCCACTCGATGCCGCCGTCCTGGGTCTTCGGGGCCCAGGCGTGCTGGTCGTCGGAGTACTTGTCGACGTCGGGCGCACCGGTTGCCTGCTTGGGAGACCAGCCCGCGTCACCCTGCGCGTCGTTGTAGGACGACGAGGCGGTGGCCTCGCTCGCCCACTGCCCGTCCGGGTCGTGCTTGATCTCGTCCTGCTTCAGCGCCCATTCGGTGGCGGCAAGCTTGGCGGTGGTGTCGGCCATGGCGGTGTCCGCCGATGCCGCCGCCGGTGCCGCGGCCGGAGCCGCGGGCGTCCCGGCGGTAGGCGTGGCGGGTGCGGTGGGGGCAGCCTGGCTGAGTGCGGCGGGTGCGGCGGGTGCGGCGGGCGCCGAGGTCGAGGAGACCTCGGCTTGCTTCTTCGCGCACCCGGCCACGAGCAGCCCGAGGACCAGCGCCAGCGCCATGGCCATGGAGCCAGAGCGACGTGTCATAGCAGCCTCCTGAGACCCGGCCGGCGAGCACCGGCGTTCGGGCCGGTGAAAGGGGGATCTTGCCGGGCGATCATACCGGAAACACCAGGCGCGATCGTGTATCGTCGCCGGTGCGGGATCTCGCCTCCCGCCGCCTGCTCATGATCGTGGTCCTCATCTTCCGGCTGGTCCGGCTGCTCCCCGTTCTCCTCGCCCTGGCGCTCCCGCAGGCCCCCCGCCAGGATCCGCCCGCGTTCACCCGCCCCGTCCCCGCTCCCGCCCCCGTCCCGGCCCCGTCCGCGCCGGCCCCGGATCTCCCCGAGCTGCGCCGCCGCCTCGCGGCGGGCATCAACGCCGAGCGGCGCGCTGCCGGCGTGCCCGAGCTGCGCCTCTCGGTGGCGCTCGACGGCGTCGCCCAGCACCGCGCCGAGGAGATCGGCGCCCGCGGCGCCCTCCCCGACGAATCCGAGTCGATGGCCCTCTTCGGGCGCATCCAGGTCGCGATGGTGCGTGCCGGCTACCGGCCCCATCTCTGGACCGAGAGCATCACCGCCATGGTGGGCGATCCCGAGGCCGTGGTGGCCTGGTGGAAGACGTCGCCGGACCTGGCGCCCGCGCTGCGCGCCGAGCTCTCCGACCTGGGGATCGGCGTCGGCGGCTTCCGCGGCCTGCCGCTCTACGTCTTCCTCTTCGCCTGGCCGGAGCAGGACTCCTGGGAGCGCCAGGCCGCGCCGCTGCGCGACCTCGGCCGCCAGCGCTCGGCCCTGCTCGCCGCCGTCAACGCGGCGCGCCGTGCCGCCGGCCGGCCGGAGCTCGCGGACGACCCGCGCCTCGACGCCGCCGCCCAGACCCACGCCGAAGACATGCTGGCGCGCTCCTACTACGCCCACCGGGGCCAGGACGGCTCGACCCCGCGCTCCCGGGTCGAGGCCGCCGGCTTCGCCGCCGCCAGCGTCGCCGAGAACATCGCCGCCCGCCACCTCGGCGCCGACGAGGCCGTGGCGGGCTGGATGTCCAGCTCCGACCATCGCCGCAACATCCTCGACCCAACCCTCACCAGCCTGGGAGCCGGCGTCGCTGTCGGCACCTACGACCACCCCTACCAGGTGCTATGGGTACTGGACCTCGCCCGCCCGCGCCGATGACGCCCTGAGCGAGAGGCGCTAAGATCCCGAGGAGAGGGCGGAATATTGAGTCCCCGGACGAAGGTTTTTGACCTCAGAACACCTCACCCATAGCGAGGGAAGAGAGTGTCGAGGAGCCAAATGACTGAACGCTTGAACCTTCCAGTGCTCCCCCTGCGGGAGTTCGTGCTGTTCCCGGGCGTCGCGGCGCCGATCCAGGCCGGCAAGCCAGCCACCCTGCGCGCCGTCGAGGCGGCGCTCAACAGCCCCGACCGCCTGGTCTTCGCGGTCTCCCAGCGGGAAGACCTCTCGGTGGTGACGCCGGAGGCGCTGCACACCATCGGCACCGTGGCGCGCATCGGCCAGGTCCAGCGCGGCTTCGCCGGTATGCAGCTGCTGCTGTCAGGCGAGTACCGCGGCATCGCCATGCGCATCAGCGAGAAGGACGGCTATCTGCACGCCATCGTCCGCGAGGCCGAGGAGATGCCGCCGCTGAACCCCCAGGACGCCGCCTTCGTCGGCCTGTTCCGCGAGGCGCGCCAGCGCGCCGCCGAGCTGGGCAAGAAGTCGGGCCTGCCCGAGGAGGTCGTCCACCAGGTGCTCGAGGGCGTCAGCGATCCCAGCCGCTTCGCCGACCTGGTCGCCGCCTACACCGACGTCACCCCGGCCCAGCGCCAGATGCTGCTCGAGACCCTCTCGGTCGAGGAGCGGCTGCGCCGGGTCCTGGTCCACGTCCAGCGCCAGCTGAAAGTGCTCGAGGCCCAGGAGGACATCAAGTCGCGCGTCCAGGAGGAGCTCGGCGACCGCCAGCGCGAGATGTTCCTGCGCGAGCAGCTGAAGGCGATCCAGAAGGAACTGGGCGAGGGTGACGAGGCCGGCGACGTGGACGAGCTGCGCGACAAGCTGCTCAAGCTGCAGCTGCCGCCGGCGGTGCGCAAGGAAGTCGACCGCGAGATGGCCCGCCTCAAGCGTGCCGGCCGCGAGGGCATGGAGGCGCAGGTCATCCGCACCTATCTCGAGACGATCGCCGAGCTGCCCTGGAGCGAGCGCAGCGCCGAGTCGCTGAGCATCCCCGAGGCCGCCCGCATCCTCGAGCAGGACCACTACGCCCTGGGCGACGTCAAGGACCGCGTGCTCGAGTTCCTGGCCGTCCGCCAGCTCCGCCAGGCCGCGATCGAGGCCCGCATGGCGGAGGAGAGAGCCGCTGCCAGCGAGACCGGTGACGGCGCGGCGGCCGGCGGGGAGAGCAGCGGGCCGGTCCCGGCGAGATCCGGCGGCGATCTCGGCAATCCCTCCGACGCCGCGGTGGAAGCTCCGACCGTCACGAGGGCGGGGCTTTCTGACCCCGACGCCGATCCCGCCGACCCGAAGGACCTGCCCGGCAATGCCGACGACAAGGGCGCCAAGGGGCCCATCCTGCTCTTCGTCGGCCCGCCGGGCGTCGGCAAGACCTCGGTCGCCAAGTCGATCGCCCGCGCCATGGGACGCGAGTACGTGCGCGTCTCGCTCGGCGGCGTGCGCGACGAGGCCGACATCCGCGGCCACCGACGCACCTACGTCGGCGCCATGCCGGGACGCATCATCCAGGGCATGAAGCAGGCGGGCACCAAGAACCCGGTGTTCCTGCTCGACGAGGTCGACAAGCTCGGCGTCTCCTTCCAGGGCGACCCGGCCGCCGGCCTGCTCGAGGTCCTCGACCCGGCGCAGAACGACACCTTCACCGATCACTACCTCGGCGTGCCGTTCGACCTCTCGGAGGTGCTGTTCATCGCCACCGCCAACTTCATCCAGAACATCCCCGGCCCGCTGCTCGACCGGATGGAGGTGGTGCAGTTCGCCGGCTACACCGAGCAGGAGAAGCTGATCATCGCCCGGCGCTTCCTGGTGCCGCGCCAGGTCGCGGAGAACGGCCTCACCCCCGAGCAGCTGATCGTCACCGACGCGGCCATCGCCGAGACCGTCACCAGCTACACCCGCGAGGCCGGCGTTCGCCAGCTCGAGCGGGAGATGGGCCGGCTGGCACGCAAGGTGGCGCGCCGCATCGCCGCCGGCGAGATCCAATCGGCCGCGCTCGACGCGCCGGCCGTGCGCGAGCTGCTCGGCCGCCCGAAGGTCCACCCGGAGCGTGCCGCGGGCGAGGACGCCATCGGCGTCGCCACCGGTATGTACTACACCCCGACCGGCGGCGACATCATGTTCGTCGAGGCGCAGACCATGCGCGGCAAGGGCGAGCTGACGCTCACCGGCCAGCTCGGCGACGTGATGAAGGAGTCGGCGCGCGCCGCTTGGAGCTACGCGCGCTCGCACGCCCTGTCGCTCGGGATCAAGGACGAGCGCTTCGACCGCGACATCCACATCCACGTGCCGGCCGGCGCCATCCCGAAGGACGGCCCCTCGGCCGGCGTCACCATGGCCACCGCCCTGGTGTCGGCGCTCTCCGAGCGGCCTGCCCGCCACGACATCGCGATGACCGGCGAGGTCACCCTCTCCGGCCGCGTGCTGCCGATCGGCGGCGTCAAGGAGAAGGTGCTCGGCGCGGTGCGGGCGGGCATCCGCACCGTCCTGGTGCCGAAGGACAACGAGGCGGATCTCGAGGACCTGCCGCAGGACGTGCGCGACGAGCTCGAGATCTACCTCGCCGAGGACCTCGGCGAGGTGCTCGCCCTCACCCTGCGCGGCGCCTCGTACAAGGAGGGACGCCTGCTCTTCGGCGACCACCCCCTGCTGGGGACGGCGACGGCGACGGAGCCGTCCGACACCGCCGCCGCCCTGGGCGGCGACGCCGGGCTCCCCACCGGGTTCCCCTACACGGGCGGCCTGCACTGAGCCGCCGCGACCCTACCTACCCTACCCGCTGACCTTGACCGGCCGGTGCGAATGGCGCCGGCCGTTTTTTTTTCGATCCTTCGATCACAGGTGGAACGCGATACCGCCCACCACCTGCCCGCCCGACAGATCGAGACGGCCGAAGCCCGCGAAGTCACCTCGCAGGTTGTCGTGGGCCTTGGTGTAACGGCCGTCGACCAGGATGGCGAGGTGGCGGGTCACCGGCAGCTCCAGCCCCGCCACGAAGAAGTAGCCGAAGGCGGTGCCGCTGTCGGTGTTGACCGCGCTGAAGATCGCGTTGCCGTGGTCGAAGTCGATGAAGTCGCCGGCCTCGCGCAGGCGCCAGTTGTAGAAGCCGAGGCCGGCCCCCAGGTAGGGGATCACCGGGGTGTGCGTGCCCGCCGGGAACAGCAAGTACGCCACCGTGCCCGAGGAGATGTCGTAGTCCGTGTTGTGCCGGATGCTGTTGTTGTTCTGGTCGAGGAAGTTACGGTACGACTGGCCGATCGTCGTCCCGTAGTAGCTCGCCGAGAACATGACCGCGTTGTAGCGGTCGAAATGGTAGATGAAATCGCCGCCGCCGATGACGTCGCGCAGGTCGCTGCGGCTGCCGGAGAAGTCGCGGAACTTGTTCTCCCAGTAATCGTCATGGGCGTCGGGCTGGAAGCCGCCGGCCCACAACCGGAGCTCGCCGAAGCGGTCGGCGGCATAGCCGTGATAGTAGGCGCCCGGAGGCGGCCCCGGAGGCGGCCCAGGCGGCGGATAGGGCTGTCCCCAGGCCGGCGCGGAAGCCACCAGCAAAGTCGCCAGCCCCAGGATCGTTCGCATACCTGATGCTTTCATGTCGGATCTCCTGTCAGACTTTCCATCCGAGCGAGACCGCAGCAACGACGATGCCAGGCCAGGGCTTTCACGGCGCCCCGGCCTGGCGTCCCGCCTCCGACCTGTTCCGAGGACGTGGGCGGCACCTGCGTGCCGCGCTGAGTGCTAACGAGCGTCAGGGGCTGAAGTCTGGCCGGCAGGCGCCGGCATCGGGTTGCCACGCGTGGTGGCGCCGGCGGCGTTGGAGTAACCGGAGTAACCGGCGCTGTTGTGGGCGCGCACCCGGAAGCTGTAGGCGAGCCCGGCGGCCAGCCCGGTGACCGTCGACGCCCGGGCGCCGCCCGGCAGGGTCTGGATCTGGTGGAAGCGGCCGCCGGGCGCCTTGCGCTCGACGTCGATCTGCGTGGCGCCGCTGCCGTTGTCCTTCCAGGCCAGGGCGATCGCGCTCGCCGACGTCGCGGTGGCGGTCAGGCGGCTGGGCGCCGCCGGCGGACTGCCGCCGCCACCGCTTCCCGTCCCCGTCCCGTAGAGCGTCGCGATGCCGGCGCGATCGTCGTCGGCGAGAGTGGCGCCGCGGTTGTCGTTGTGCGCGACGGCGCGCATCAGGGCGCCGTCCTTCTCGGGCGTGTTGCAGGAACCGGTCAGCGAGTCGCCGCAGGAGTGCCCCATGCCGAGCGAGTGGCCGAGCTCGTGGGCGAACACCTGCTCGGCGCGGGCCGGATCGTCGTTGAACCAGCAGCCCGCCCCGTCCTGGATGACGATGTCCGCCTCCTGGATGGGGATCGGCGACGGGGCGTTGGTCGCGAACCAGGTGCCGCCCGCGCCCAGGATGCCGTTGCCGTTGCCGGGCGAGGTACAGGTGAAGCTCCCCGGCAGATCGTCGTTCGGGTCGCCGGGCAGCAGGGTGTTGTGCCCGTCGGGATGCTGGAAGCCGGCGGTGAAGCTGCTGGTGCCGTCGTAGACGTACCGGATGTCGGTGCCGGGGTTCGAGTTCCACGCCTGCATCGCCACCTGGAACTCGTTGAAGCCGAGATCGGCGAGCCCGGGCTGGCCGGCCTCGTACATCGTCCAGTGGACCGCCGTGCCGCTGTCGAACTCGAACCAGCGCTGCTTGAGCCCGCCGAGGTAATTGAACTTCTCCTGCACCTGGCGGAAGTCGGCGGCCGGCAGCTCGAGCTGGTAGTCCGGCGCCCGCTCCTGGCCGCCGGCGCGGTCGGCCAGCCATTCGACGAAGCGGGCGTAGTCGCGCACCTGCACCGTGCCGGGAGTGAAGCCGCCGCGGGCGTCCACGACCTCCATCTCCGACAGGTCGCGCACCGCCACCGGCTGGCCGTCGGGGCCGGCCGCGGCGACCTGGTGGAAGACGCCGACCGCCAGGTGCACCGGGCGGTAGGAGCCGTCCGCGTCCGCGACCAGGAAGAGCAGGAGGGTCTCGCCGGCGCTCAGCTCGGGCGCTCCCCAGATCTTCAGCGTCAGCCCGTCCGGCCCGGGGCCGCCGAGCACCCGCAGCCGCAGCGTGCTCCCGGCGACGCGGCCCTTGAGGACGCGCTCGACGCGCAGCCGGTAGTCGGTCGTGGGCAGGCCGGAGGTAAAGGCCGGCGGCTCCTGTGCGATCACCGTCGCCTCCGCCACCACCGGCGCCTGGTCGGCGAGCTCGGCGTCGGTTCCCAGCACGACCGAGGTGGCGGCGAGCCGCCGCGGCGCGGCCAGGGAGGCCGCGGCGAGCAGCGCGAGGAGCGGGAGACGCAGGAGAGTCGATCTGAACGTCATGTGCGGTGTCACCTTGTCGGACGTGCCGAGTCACCCGGAGCCGGCGAAAATCGTCAACTTCACCGCACATTCTACGCGGGGCGAGCCCACTGTGGGAGTGACGTACGTCACAGTCGTCACAGTGCCGCAGCGAGGGATGCCGGCTCCGGTCCACCGGACGCGGAATCTTGTCCGCGCCTCGACCTCGTGGTACTTTCCCACATCGGGAGGAAGGGAAAATGGCGAACGCGGTCTCTTACCTTACAGTCGATGGGAAGGGCCGCGCGACCCTGCCCGAGGAGGTGCGTGCTTCGCTCGGCCTCGGACCGGGCGATTTCGTGCTGCTCGAACGGACGGATCGGGGGACCTACGAGCTGGTGCCGGCGGCACTCGTGCCGCGCGATCAGCTCTGGTTCCATCATCCCGAGATGCAGCGCCGGATCCGCAAGGCCGAGGCGGACCTCGCCGCAGGGCGGACCAAGGTCACCCATTCGGCCGAAGAGGCCCAGGCGCTCCTCGACAGTTTCAAGCTCGAGCGCCGCCGGGCGCACCGGTAGGCCGCCTTGACGCAGCGCACCGCTGTTGCGTCCGCAACCTGGACGAAGCAATGGTGGCAGGGCTACGCGAAGCTGCCGGCGGATCGGCAAGCGTCCTGCGATCGCGCCGCGATGGCCCTCATCAAGGGCATCGACACCCCCGGCCTGAACGTGAAGCCCATCCTTCCGGACAAGGTCTATCTCGAAGCGCGGATCGGCAGCGGCGACCGCATCATCTTTCGCGTCGAGCAAGATGCGATCCTCTTCGTGGACGTGGTCAAGCATGACGACATCGGCCGCTATGGCCGCCGGTCAGGGCAGGTCCGCAAGCGCCGGTAGCCCCTGGCCTCTGGCGCACCAACTCCTCACCCGCCCGCCAGCAGCGCCCGCACCGCCTTGTCGATGTCGCGCACCCGCTTCTGCGGTGAGCTGGCAGGCTCGAAGACCAGCCCGACGACGTCGCTCATGCGCCAGCGCACCTTGGCCTCGAGGTGCAGGAGATCGGGGCGGCCGGGCAGCGCCAGTGCGAAGCTCACCGTGTCTCCCGGCCGCCAGGAGTCCGGCGCCGCGCTCAGGCAGGCGCCGCCGTGGGAGAGGTCCTCGACCCGGGCGGCGGCGGCCCGGCCGCCGGCCGGCCTCAGCTCGACCTCGCGATCCAGCCGGATCCGGGGGTCGCTTCGCGTCGAGGGCGCCAGCAGCGAGTGCAGCCGCAGCGTGCGGCGATAGATCGATAGGGTGCGCAGGCGGGTCTCGACCAGCGGGTGACCTGCGAGGAAGGTCCAGATCAGGTCCTGCGGCAGGCGCAACAGAGTGGTCCGGCCGAGGGTGTCGGCCTGGAATTGCCGCCGCGAGCCGTCGAGCACCTCGATCTCGCCGAACAGGTCGCCGGGGGGGACGTCGCGCACCCGCTCGATCGGCTGCCCGACCACCACGTGGCGGATGACCACGCCGCCGCTCTTCACCAGGTACAGGCCGTCGCAGGCGTCGTCGCGCTGGAAGACGGCCTGGTGCGCGCCGAGCCTCCGCTCCTCGCCGCCCGCCTCCAGCTCCGCCAGCCGGCGTTCGTCGACCCCCTCGAACATCGCCACCTGCCGCAGGAACGAGGCGGCCATGATCCCTTCCGCTCGCGTCTCCCTTCCGGTTGAACGACGACGTATGGTGACACAGAAGACGAGCATTCGGAGTATGATCCGCGCGCCCTGGGCGCTGCTAGGCAGGATCTCGAAGGGAGGGGGAGCATGGCAGATAGGACCTCGAACGCCGTTCTCGACGCGCTCGACGCGCGGATCGCCGCGGGCTCGATCCTCGGTCACCCGTTCTACCGCCGCTGGAGCGCGGGCGCCTTGACGCGCCAGGACCTGGCGACCTATGCGCGGGTCTACTACCCGCACGTGGCCGCCTTTCCAGAGTACCTGGAGGCCGCCGCCGAGCGGGCGGAGCTGCCCGCGGTGCGCGCCGAGCTGCTGGCGAACCTGCGCGAGGAGAAGACGGAGCCGCAGCCGCACGCCGAGCTCTGGCTGAGGTTCGCGGCGGCCGTGGGCGCCGACCCGGCAACCGTGCTCGCCGCCACGCCGGCCGGCGCGGCCCGCCGGACGGTGGACCAGTTCCAGCGCCTCTGCGGCAACGGCACCGCCGCGGCGTTGGCCGCCCTCTACGCCTACGAGAGCCAGCAGCCCGAGGTGTCCCGCCAGAAGATGACCGGGCTGCGCGAGCACTACGGCATCGCCGATCCGGCAGCCCTCTCCTACTTCAGCGTCCACGCCGAGACCGACCAGCGCCACCGTGCCGGCGAGCGGCGGGCCCTCGCTCTCTGCCTCGAAGCCGCAGACTGCGCCGGCGAGATCCTCGCCGCCGGCCAGGCGGCGCTCGGCGCCTACTGGAATCTGCTAGACGGCGTGACCGAGGAGATCGGCTCCCGACCGGTTCAGTAGCTCGCCAGGTCCTCGCAGCGAACGAGCTCGCCGGCCGCGGCGGCGAGCTCGGCGAGCTTCAGGTCGTAGATCGGCCGGCGCGGCGCGGCGGGCAGCTTGAAGCCCTGGCGGCGCCCCACCTGGCGCGAGATCTCCGCCAGGGCCACGGTCGCCGCCAGCCGGTAGTGGTAGGGGAAGTCGTCGACTGGCAGCTGCAGGCGCGCGAGCTCCACCTTCGCGCCCAGCCGCGACCAGTCTTCGCTCTCCGCTTCGATCATGCTCTCGTCCGGGATCACCACGAGCTGAGACGGCCCGCCCGTGAGATGGACCCGATGCAAGGGCGCGCCGACCCGCCGGCGCGTGATCACAGTCACGCGCGGATACGCATAGACCGCCCGCTCTGGACACGGGATCAGCAGGATGTCGTTGCGCCCGCGTCGCGCGGCGGCGCGCCCCTCCGAGCGGATCGCGCGGCCGCAATCGAACCAGACCTGGTGCCGGTCCTCGAGGAACGCCCGTTCCCATCCGAACGCGGCCGCGGAACGGATCGTGCTCCCGGCCTCGAAGTGATCGTCGGGTTGGTACAGGAGCAACTCCGGCCGGCGGCCGCGCGGGTCTCGTCTCACCGCCATCGCTCCGACCGGTGGCGCGCACAGGTAGTACAGCCCCACGGCGGCAGCGGCGGCGACGTTCAGGCAGTTGACCCGGCGCTAGAGCATCGGCACCTGCACGCGGTCGCTGGCGAGCGCGGCGAGCTCACGCGACAGCCCGCGCCGCTCATTTCCCACCAGCAGCACGAAGTCCCGCCCGGCGTGGAAGCCGTAGACGTCGCGGGCGCCGGGCAGGTTGTCGAACGCGATCACGCGCGAGGCGAGCGCGCGGACCTCGGCGCCGGTGATCGGGCGCAGCGGCTCTCGGGCAGGATCCCTCTCGGCCGCCGCCGGCGCCAGCCCCTTCGTGTCGCGGAATCGACATGCCGCGCCGAACATCGCGGCGGCGTGAACCATGGTCAGGGCATTGGCGGGATTCTCGATCCCGTCGCCCACCAGCAGGACGCCCTTGCCGCCGCTCACGGCTCGCCCCGTTGCCGGAGCGCGGCCCGCAGCTGCCGCGCGAACCGCCGGGCGAAGGCCTCGTGATCGCGGGTCCTGACGATCCGCACCGGGCGCTTGCCCTTCTCGTGTTGCAGGGCGTGGTGTCCCAGCTCGTGCAGCAGGATCTCCTCGAGCATGAAGCGCCGCAGAGTGTCCGGCGGCCAATCCACGAGCGTCGCACCCGCCGCGGGCAACCGCGTCACCACCGCCCCGGCACGCTTCAGCCGGCGAGCGGTCCCGCCTGGCACGAGCGCCGGCAGGCGCCAGGGGGGCAGCGGTTGCTCGACGAGCACGATCCTGCCCGGCGCCTGGTATCGCCCGAACACCAGCGCCGGCACGGTGCCGCCGGCCGGGGAGCAGCCGAGCTCGACCGAGCGCAGGCCGTAGCAGGCCGCCGGGCCGACCGCCTGCAGCATCGCCACGAGGTCCTGCTCGCCGGCCGGATGGTGGAAGCCCCTGCGGGGCGGCCGGACGATGATCCGCAGCCGCGACCGGGCCGGCGGCTCGCGCTCCGGCAGTGTGGCGGCGATCCGTTCCGGCTCTTGGACGGCGATGCCTGCCTGCTTGCGCACCTGTCCAGATCGGCGTCTGCCGCTGAGGTCCCCCGCCCCGCGTCCGGCCCGTGGAGCAGCGGCGCGCCGCGCGGACCGGATGGCTCGGGGATCGGTATGCTTGCTGCGCGACATGCGGCCTTCACCTGCCGCCGGGCTCGCCGGTCATCGATCCGATCGGCGGCCGGCGACTGGCGGCGGGTGCCGGAGCGGCAGCGGCTCCGCCCGCCGCCCACCGCGGTCCACGCAGCAGGGCGACCAGGTCCAGCGGCCTGCCCTTCGCCACGTTCCAGCCTTGGGCGGCGGCGATCTCGGCCGTGCCCGCGAGCTCGCGGCCCAGGGCCCGCGAGACGGAGCGCGGCAGCACCAGCACCCCCGGGCCGCCCTCGGCCGCCCAGGCGGCGAGGGCGCCGGCGTCACGCAGC
>DATDGZ010000150.1:0-7506 GCA_036521795.1 Thermoanaerobaculia bacterium
GGATGCCGATGATCTCCACCTCGTCGCCGACCTTGACGACGCCCCGCTCCACCCGGCCGGTCACCACCGTGCCGCGGCCCGAGATCGAGAAGATGTCCTCGATCGGCATCAGGAAGTCCTTGTCGATCGCCCGCTCCGGCAGCGGGATGTAGCTGTCCACGGACTCGATGAGCTCGATCACCTTCTTGCCCCACTCGCTCTCCGGATCGCCGCTGTCGAGCGCCTTCAGCGCCGAGCCGCGGATGATCGGGATGTCGTCGCCGGGGAAGCCGTACGACGACAGCAGCTCCCGCAGCTCGAGCTCGACGAGGTCGAGGATCTCGGGATCGTCCACCTTGTCGACCTTGTTCATGAACACCACCATGTACGGCACTCCCACCTGGCGCGCCAGCAGGATGTGCTCGCGCGTCTGCGGCATGGGGCCGTCCTCGGCCGACACCACCAGGATCGCGCCGTCCATCTGCGCGGCTCCCGTGATCATGTTCTTGATGTAGTCCGCGTGCCCCGGGCAGTCGACGTGCGCATAGTGGCGCTTGGCGCTCTCGTACTCGACGTGCGCCGTGGCGATGGTGATGCCGCGCTCGCGCTCCTCCGGCGCCTTGTCGATCTGGTCGAACGCCACGAACTGCGCCCATCCCTTCGCCGCCAGCACCTTGGTGATCGCCGCCGTCAGGGTCGTCTTGCCGTGATCGATGTGCCCGATCGTCCCGACGTTGACGTGCGGCTTCTTACGCTCGAACTTTTCCTTGCCCATGACTCTCCCCCCTGGCTCTCCGCGGCCGGTTACCCAGCCGCTTTGGCCACGACCTCTTCGCTGACGCTCTTCGGCGCCTGCTCGTAGCTGGCGAACTGCATCGTGTAGTTGGCCCGCCCCTGGCTGAGCGACCGCAGGTCCGTGGCGTAGCCGAACATCTCCGCCAGCGGCACCCGGCAGGCGATCACCTGCGCGTTGCCGCGCCGCTCCATCTGCTGGATGCGGCCGCGCCGCGACGTGATGTCGCCGATCACCTCGCCCATGTAGTCCTCGGGGGTCACCACCTCGACCGCCATGATCGGCTCCATCAGCACCGGCCGGGCCCGCTTGCAGGCATCCTGGAACGCCATCGAGCCGGCGATCTTGAACGCGATCTCCGAGGAGTCGACCTCGTGATAGCTGCCGTAGAACAGGTCCACCTCGACGCCGGTCATCGGGTAGCCGGCCAGCGGCCCGGTCTCCATCGCTTCCTTGATCCCCTGCTCGATCGGCTTGATGAACTCGCGCGGGATGACCCCGCCGACGATCTTGTTGTTGAACACGAATTCCTTGTCGGCGTCCTCCGGCAGCGGCCGCAGCCTGATCTTGGCGTGGCCGTACTGGCCATGGCCGCCGGTCTGCCGGATGTAGCGCCCCTCTCCTTCCGCCTCCTGCGTGATCGCCTCCCGGTAGGCGACCTGCGGCTTGCCGACGTTGCAGCCGACGTTGAACTCGCGCACCAGGCGGTCGGTGATGATCTCGAGGTGCAGCTCGCCCATGCCGGAGATCAGGGTCTGGCCGGTGTCCGGATCGGTGTGGACGCGGAAGGTGGGGTCCTCCTGCATCAGCTTGCCGAGCGCGACCCCCAGCTTCTCCTGGTCGGACTTGGTCTTGGGCTCGATCGACACCGAGATCACCGGCTCCGGGAAGCTCATCGCCTCGAGCACCACCGGCGACTTCGGGTCGCAGACGGTGTCGCCGGTGGTGACGTTCCGCAAGCCCACCGCCGCGGCGATGTCGCCGGCCCACACCTCGGAGATCTCCTCGCGCTTGTTGGCGTGCATCTTGAGCAGGCGGCCGATGCGCTCGCTCGCGCCGCGCTTGGCGTTCAGCACCGAGGTGCCCGATTCGACGTGGCCGGAGTAGACGCGGAAGAAGGCGAGCTGGCCGACGAAAGGATCGGTCATGATCTTGAACACCAGGCCCGAGAACGGCTCGGAGTCGTCGGAATGCCGCATCACCGGCTTGTCGCCGGCCAGGTCGGTGCCCTGGATAGGCGGAATGTCGAGCGGCGACGGCAGGTAGTCGACGACGGCGTCGAGCAGCGGCTGCACGCCCTTGTTCTTGAAAGCGCTGCCGCAGATGACCGGCTGCAGGCGGTTGGCGATCGCGGCGCGGCGCAGCGAAGCGCGCAGCTCGTCCACGGTGATCTCCTCGCCGGAGAGATACTTCTCGAGCAGCTGGTCGTCGGTCTCGGCGATCGCCTCCACCATCTCCTCGCGGCGGCGGTGGGCCTCGTCGAGGTGCTCCTCCGGGATGTCGACACGCTCGTAGTCGGCGCCCAGGGTCTCGTCCTTGTAATAGATGCCCTTCATGTCGAGCAGGTCGATGACGCCGCGGAAGCTGTCTTCCTTGCCCCACGGCAGCTGGATCACCACCGGGTTGGCGGCGAGCCGGCTGCGCATCATCGACACGGTGCGGTCGAAGTCCGCGCCCACGCGGTCCATCTTGTTGACGAAGGCGATGCGCGGCACGCGGTAGTGATCGGCCTGGCGCCAGACGGTCTCCGACTGCGGCTCGACGCCGGCGACGGAGTCGAACACCGCCACCGCGCCGTCGAGCACGCGCAGCGACCGCTCCACCTCGGCGGTGAAGTCGACGTGGCCCGGGGTGTCGATGATGTTGATGCGATGCTGCTTCCAGAAGCAGGTGGTCGCCGCCGACGTGATGGTGATGCCGCGCTCCTGCTCCTGGACCATCCAGTCCATGGTGGCGGTGCCGTCGTGAACCTCGCCGAGCTTGTAGTTCACCCCGGTATAGAAAAGGATGCGCTCCGTGGTCGTGGTCTTACCGGCATCGATGTGGGCCATGATGCCGATGTTGCGCGTGTCTTTGAGCGAACCTTGCCTTGCCATGACGCTTCCAGTCTTTCCCCAGCACCCGGGCGGCCCCTTCGCGGGTCCGAGCTTCCGGTGCTCAAGTTCAGAGCGGCTGTGCGGGCAACCCGCCGCCGCCGAGAGGCATGGGAGATGAGATCTATGCGTGCTCCTGCTACCAGCGGTAGTGCGCGAACGCCTTGTTGGCCTCCGCCATCCGGTGCGTGTCTTCCTTCTTCTTGATGGCGCCGCCGCGGCTCTCGGCGGCATCCATCAGCTCGCCGGCCAACCGCGCCCGCATCGTCTTCTCGCCGCGCGCCTGCGCGGTGGTGATGATCCAGCGCATCGACAACGCCAGCTTGCGGCTGGGGCGCACCTCGACCGGCACCTGGTAGGTCGAGCCGCCGACGCGGCGCGACTTGACCTCCACGGCCGGCTTGACGTTCTCGATCGCCTTCTTGAACACCTTCATCGGGTCGTCGCTGGTGCGCTGGCGGATGGCCTCGAGGGCGTCGTAGAGGATGCGCTCGGCCACCGACTTCTTGCCGTCGCGCATGACCACGTTGACGAACTTGGTCACCAGCTGCGAGTTGTAGATCGGGTCCGGCAGGACCTCGCGCTTGGGGATCTCTCTGCGCCTTGGCATCTCTTCATCTCTCCGGTGTCAGGACGGCCGCCGCTCAACCCTTGGGCCGCTTGGCGCCGTACTTGGAGCGCCCCTGGCGGCGGTTCTGCACGCCGACCGCGTCCAGCGTGCCGCGGATCACGTGGTAGCGCACCCCGGGCAGGTCCTTCACGCGGCCACCGCGGATCAGCACGATCGAGTGCTCCTGCAGGTTGTGGCCGACGCCGGGGATGTAGGTCGTCACCTCGATGCCGTTCGTCAGCCGTACGCGGGCCACCTTCCGTAGCGCCGAGTTCGGCTTCTTCGGCGTCTGCGTGTAAACGCGCACGCAGACACCGCGCTTCTGCGGCGACGACTGCAGCGCCGGGCTCTTCGTCTTGGCGACGGAGCGGGCGCGACCCTTGCGTACCAACTGATGAATCGTAGGCATGCTCCCCAGTTCTCCTTGGTTCCCTCTGCTCGTTGCCACGGCGCCGCACCTCTGACCGGCGACGGCGCCACGGCGGTCCGGCTCCAAGCCGTTAGGCTCACACGGAGGTACGGCGGCTCCGGCGTGCCCCGCCACGGCTCCCGGCGACCCCCCGCAGACAGCGGGGTCACCGGCAGGGGCGCCGGCCCTCATTCCCTCGGCCGCGAACGTATCGAGGGTCGCGCTTCCAGCCGGAAGACACACCCACACGCCTCATCCTTGTAGCAGGATGAGGCTTTGCGCCCGCTGACCGCTCCGAACGGCGTTCAGGATCAGGTCTTCCGGCGGAAGACCACCCGCCCCGGTCCCTGGCGAGACCCTCGGCGGCGAAACCCGCAGATGGTAACAGCGCCCGGCCCGCGGCGTCAACCCCCACCAAAGACCGTGACGGTACGCCGCGGCCCTCGGTGAAACGGAGGACGTTTTGCGTCTTATCCAACAAGGGGCAAGCCACCGTTGTTCCCATCCGGCCACGTTCACCAACGCCGCCGCCGTGGCACCGCATCCACATCAATATAGCTATGCTACTGTGGGGGACGTGAAGACCGTGCAGATGACCATCGACGAAGATCTGATCGCCGAAGTCGATCGCGCCGCCGCGGCACAGGGCAAGAACCGGTCGGCCTTCACCCGCGAAGCCCTCCGCGCGGCCCTGGCAGGCGCCCGGGTACGCGAGCTGGAAGAGCGACATCGCCTCGGCTATCAACGCCAACCGGTCCAGCCCGGGGAGCTCGACGACTGGGAAGGCGAGCAGGTCTGGCCGGAATAGGGGCCATCGATGCGTGGCGAGATCCGCTGGTATCGGTTTGGCCAGCCGGACAAGCGCCGGCCGGTGCTCGTCCTGACCCGCGATTCGGTCCTCGACTACCTCGGCGAGGTGACGATCGCGCCGATCACCCGCACCGTCCGCGGGCTGCCGTCCGAGGTCCCGCTCACCGCCGCCGACGGCATGCCCCGAGACTGTGCCATCAACTGCGATCACCTCCAGACGGTTTCGAAGCACAGGCTCGGGCCGGTCATCGCCAGCCTCCGGCGTGACCGGCTCGAGGAGGTCCGCGCCGCGGTGCTGTTTGCGCTTGGCTTCGGGCCGTAGCAATCACCGCCCCCTCCCCTCCCTCCTGTCGCGAGAGGAGGTCCGTACTACGGGGCCGCGCGCGGGTGCTCGCGCACCCAGCGGACGTAGGCGGCCAGGGCGTCGAGCTCCGCGGGCTTGACGCGGTCGCCGTAGGCGGGCATCCGGACGGCCTCTCCTTCCAGGAAATGACGGGCGGCGGGGTTGGCGCGCAGCCGATCGGGGGCGCCGTTGCGGACCCACTGCCGGAGCTCGTCGTCGCCGCGCACCAGCTCGGCGTAGTCGGCGCCGTCCCAGGGCGGCACGTAGCCCTTCAGCGAGCCGGGGTCTGGAACCAGGCCGCGCCCTTCCGCCCCATGGCAGCCGAAGCAGCCGAAACGCAGGGCCGCGTCGCGGCCGGCGTTAACCTTGGGGTCCGGGAGCTCGCCGAACTGCGACACGGTGAGCACGTAGACCGTCAGGTCGGCGAGCTCCGCGCCGCTCATCCGGCCGCGGAAGGCGGGCATCTTGATCAACGCCCCGGCGTCAGGCTTCTGGCCGGGCGGGTGGCCGTCGAGGATCCACGACCGCACGTCTCCAGGCTCGTGGTTGTACATCGTCCACGAGCCGCCGGCCCAGGCCGGCACGTCGCCGGCCCTCGAATCCGGGTCGGGGATGCCGACCGCGCCGCCCGGACCGTGGCAGCCGAAGCACCCCATGCGCTCTGCCACGCGCTCGCCGCGCCGCTGCTGGCTGCTCTCGGCGGCAGCCAGCCACCGCGCCCGCACCGCGATCACCGCCAGCGCCGCCGTCTCGGCGAGCACCAGTATCGCCAGCACCCAGACCATGGCAGCACGGCGCCGGCCCGCGCCGCCGCCATCCTTGGAGCGGCCGCCCATCTCGCCGCCGCCGCTCCCCGGTGCTCGATCCGACTCCATGCGCATCCTCCTCGACCAGGCGCCAAGCAGTAAGTCCGCCGGTGTGCCGGCCTGGTTCGTCTCCGCAAGACGAGAAGACGCGAGCGATTCCCCACCATTTCGCCCGGCGCATCCTACCTCAGCAGAACCTCGCGGCCCGTCGCACGTATCCGCTGCTGGAAAACAGCCAACGCTGCTGATTGCATCGAAAGATAGCAATAGGGCTACGCGCGGAGGGCAGATCGCGATGCGGTCACCAACCCACCTGGGCCGCGGAAGATGGCGCGACAGCGGCCGCCTCGAGGCGCGAAAATTCGTTACAATCCAGCCAGTGCTCGATCCGAACCGGGAGCGGCTCCAGGAGGGCCCCCAAGCGGTGGCCGGCTCCAAGGCGCCCGGGAAAGGCTCCGTGGAGCAACTCTACCTGGCGCAGCTGGAGACGATCAGGAAGCTGGCGGTCTACGCCTGCCGCCGCTACGGCTTCGGCCGCGAGGAGGTCGAAGACTTCACCCAGGATGTCCTGGCCAAGATCTGGGGGGACGGCAAGTGTGCCGTGCTGAGCAAGTTCCAGGGCCGCAGCAAACTGGCGAGCTACCTGGCGGTCGTGGTCCAGAGGGCGCTGCAGGACTACGTCAACAGCCGCTGGGGAAAATGGCGCCCCTCCAAGGCAGCGCAACGGCAGGGCCAGCTGGCGATCGACCTCGAGACGTTGCTGGTACGCGATCGCCTGGGCTTCGACGAGGCGTGCCGGACCCTTCGCTCCCGCGGCGAGACCGCGACCGACGCCGAGCTGAGCGAGATCGCGAACCGGCTGCCGCCGCGCCCGCCCCGGCGGATCGACGGCTCCCATGAGGGAGCGGGGGGGAGCGGCGACGTGGCGCCCGGACGCCGCGAGCCGGTCGCCGCCGAGAGCGCGGATGACGGCATCCGGCACAGCGAGCGGCAACAGCGCTGGCAGCATGCCATGCAGGCCCTGGCGGCCGCGCTCGCCACCTTGCCGTCCGAGGACCGCTTGATCGCCAAGATGCTCGGCGAGTTCGGCGTCGTCGACATCGCGGCCCACCTGGGGCTCGAACGGAAGGCGCTCTACAAGAGGAAGGACAAGATCCTGGCGAGATTGCGCGAGGCCCTCGAGAGCGCCGGCGTCAGCGGCGGCGACGTCGCGGAGACCCTGAGCGATGCGGACAGCTGAGCGCGGTGGGCCGCGAGGTCTCCGGGCGAGAGCCCCGGGCACTAGAATGCGGGAGGCGGGCGGAGATCCTGAGCCGAAAAGCTCCTTCCAGGTCCGTCCCAGGAAGTGGAGCCGCCAGCAAGATCGGAGGCCATGCCATAGCTGAATCCACTGCTGCGCCCGCCGCTTGCCTGGACCTGGAGGACATCGCCGCCCTGCTCGACGGCAAGCTCACGGCCAGGGAACGGGCTCGCGTCACCGAGCACCTGGCCGGGTGCGAGAGCTGCTACGAAATCTTCGCCGGCACCGCCCACATCCTGGACGACAGCCGGGAGGAGCAGCTGCAGACCGCGGCAACGCCGCGCCCTTTTGAGCGGCCCAGGAAGCGCGGGCCCTCCGGCCGCGCGCCTGGTGGGCGGCAGCCGCCCTCGCCGCGGTGCTGGC
>DATDGZ010000151.1:0-6949 GCA_036521795.1 Thermoanaerobaculia bacterium
GGCCTGCACGCCGTCACGCATCAGGTCGAGGTAGAAGGGATCCGTGGCGGCGCGGGCCGCCGGTGCTCCCGCCAGGCCGAGGACGCCGGCGGCGGCGGCGAGCATGGCGGCGGCGAGCAGGAGGGCGCCGGCGCCGGCGCGGGCGCGGGCGGAGGAGGTCCTGGGCGTCATCTGGTGACGGGGATGACGGGGGTGGGGGACGTGAAGCGCAGCGCCGCCCGCACTTGCGCCGCGTCGCTGGGCCCCGCGGCTTCGCCGGGGCCCGCGGGCGCCAGCGAGGGCAGCGGCCGGTCGGCGACCACCGCCCGCGGGTTGTCGACCAGCAGCTCGCGGGCAGCCTCCTCGCCCCAGCGCGCGGCGATGGCGTCCCAGGCCCGGCGGAGACCGGGAGGACGCCGCGTGAGGTCGTGCGCGTCACTGGCCACGAAGTGCACCAGCCCCGTCTCGATCAGGCGACTGGCGTCGGCCTGGGCGCGGCGGCCGAAGTCGCCGGTCAGGCTCATCGCGGTCACCTGGGCCAGGGCGCCGAGCGACACCAGGTGCGCGACGACCGCCGTGTCGCGGGCCATCCAGTGAATGAGCTCGGGGTGGGCGAGCACCGGCCGCCAGCCGGCGACCGACAGCTCGTGCACCAGGTCGGCGGCCTCCGGCAATCCGGCGTCCGAGCCGAGCTCGAGCAGCAGGTAACGCGAGCCGGCGAGCGGCAGCGGTCCGTGCGCGTCGTCCTCGCCCAGGGCCAGCATCTCCGCCAGCAGCCGCGGATCGACGCGGATCTCGCCGCCAGCCAGGATGCGCGGCGCCGGTCCGACCGCCTCCTGCAGCCGCCGGCGCAGCGCCGCGAGCGCCGCGCGGTCGCAGTTCCACCAGTCGCTCTTGCGCTGGTGCGGGGTGGCGACCAGCGCCTCGCAGCCGGCCGCGGCGGCCAGGCGGCACATTTCCACCGCCTGCTCGAGGCTCTGCGGGCCGTCGTCGATCCCGGGGAGGACGTGGCAGTGCAGGTCGATCATCGGGTTCAGCGGGCCAGCGGTCGCCGGCCTCAGGCGGCGGACCCTGCCTTCGGCGCCGCGGGCGTCTCGACCGCCACGTAGCTCTCGTAGGAGCGATAGCGCCTGCCGAGGCCGGAGTGCGTCGAGCGGTAACGGTTGAGCACCGCGCCGAGGATGCGCACGTCCGCCTGGCGCAGGCGGTCGCGGCAGAGGCGCGCCTCCTCGCGGGTCACCTTGCCGCTGCGCAGCGTCAGGACCACGCCGTCGGCGATGACGCCGACGATCGTCGCGTCGGTGACCGCCAGCGCCGGGGGCGTGTCGATGATGATGTACTCGAAGCGCGTGCGCGCGGCGCGCAGCCAGTCGAACATGCGATCGGAGGAGAGCAGCTCCGAAGGGTTCGGGGCGATCGGACCGGAGGGAGTGATCCAGAGGTTCGGGATCGTCGTGGCGTGCACGATCTCGTCGGCGTCGACCGTCGAGGTCAGGTGGCTGACCAGGCCGGTCTGATTGGAGATCTTGAACACCTGGTGCAGGCGGGGCTTGCGCAAGTCGGCATCCACGATGAGCACCGGCCGGCCGAGCTGGGACAACACGATCGCCAGGTTCGTCGCGGTCGCGGTCTTGCCTTCGCCGGCCGCCGCCGAGGTCACCGCGACCACCTTCAGCTCGCGGGCGCTCGACAGCAGGAGAGCGGTGCGCAGGGAACGGTAGGCCTCGGAGATCTGGGTGCGCGGCAGCTCGTGCGGCACGAGCTCGATCTGCGTCGGCCCCTTGGCGCCGCCCCGCTTCCTTCCCGGCCAACCTCCGGGGCCTCCGGGGCCTCCGGGGCCTCCCTGGCTCCCGGCGCCGCCGTCACCGGCTGGCTCCTTGGCGCCGCTGCCGAGCCGCACCCGCGCCGCCGGCGCCGGCTCCGCGCCGTAGCCGTAGCCGTAGCCGTATCCATACCGCCCGTAGTAGCCGTAAGCGCGACCGGCATCTGCAATGTCTTGGATGACCGCCAGCGTCGGCAGGCCGAGGCGCCGCTCGACCTCCTCCGCGGTCTTGACCGTGCGGTCGAGGAACTCGATCAGCAGCGCCGCGCCGACGCCGAGGAGGAGCCCGAAGAGAAGGCCGTAGGTGGAGTCCTTGCGCAGGGATGGGTAGAACGCGCCGCCCGGGACCATGGCGCGGTCGACGACGTGGACGTTGGAGTCGCGGGTGTCCTGCAGCCGCGCCTGGACCTCGTTCTCCTGGTGTTCACGCATCAGCTTGTCGAGCAGCTCGCGGCTGCTCTTGATGTCGACGCCGAGGTTCTGGAACTCGGCCGCCTTCGAGTTCTGGTCCATGGCTTGCGACTTCAGCTTGTTGATCTCGAGCTCGATGGTCTGCTCCTGCCGCAACGCGGTGGTGTACGCGGCGTTGGCGCTCTTGCGCGCCGTGTCGACCGCCTCGCGGACCACGGTGGCGATGTGCTGCTTGGTGCGCTCGATCTCGCCCTTGAGCGTCACCATGGCCGGCCACTCCGGCTTGTAGATCTTCAGCTGGGCCTCGTAATCGCGTTCGAGCTTCAGCTCCTCGGAGCGCAGGTTCCCGATGGCCCCCGGCTGCAGGCCGTCGGCGATGGCTTCGGGAGGGGAGGTCAGCAGGACCTGGTAGGTCGACTCCTTGTCGATGCGAGCGTTCTTGGCCTCGATGTAGCTCGAGTTCAGTGCCTGCAACCGCTGCAGGGTGACGTTGGAGCTCGGCTCCATGGTGACGATGTCGGTGCGGCGGCTGAAGGCCTGGAGCTTCGCCTCCTTGTCATCGATCTGCTTCTTCAGCGTCTCGATCTGCGAGCTCAGGAAGGTCGAGGTCTTGCCGGCGCTGGTAAAGCGGTACTCGATGCCCATGTCGATGAAGGCATCGGCGAAGCCGTTGGCGGCGCGCGCGGCAAAGGCCGGCGAGGGGGCGCGATAGGTGATCTCGACCAGCTGCGTGCTCCGCACCGGCTCCACGGCGAGGCCGCCGCGCAGTCGATCGGCCAGGCCCCCCAGGGCCGCCTGGTCGTCCTCGGCGGTGGCGGCGCGGCTGGCATTGCGGCCGCCGGCGCCGGGGTTGAAGGCCGGGTCGCTCAGCAGGTCGAGCCGCTTGACCACGCGCTCGGCCAGGCCGCGGCTCTCGAGCAGCTTGTACTCGGTCGGGTAGTACTCGGCGTCGAAGTAGCTCTCGAGCCAGGGCGCCTGGCTGCTCAGCGTCGGCGCCAGCGTACGGCGCTCGATCTGGATCGTCGCCGTCGCCATGAAGGCCTTCGGCGTGATGGCGTAGTGGATGGCCCCGGCCGCCGTGCAGACCAGGGCTGCCGCCGCCACCAGCTTCCAGTGGCGCCGCACCATCGCCAGGTACTCGGCGAGATTGAACTCGGACTCGGCGTCGGCGGGCAGCAGATCCAGCTCGTCCGGAACGGTCGCAGGCGAGGGGCTTTTCAAAAGAAGGACTCCTTGACGACCACGATGTCGCCCTGGCGCAGCTCGACGTCGGCATCCTTGCCGGCCAGGATGCGCTTGTAGTCGGCTTCGACCTCCGGGGTGCCGGCAGCTGCCTCCGCGCGCTTGATGCGAATCATCTTGGAAGCGCGGTCGGTGAGGCCGCCGGCGCGGGCGATGGCGGCGAGCAGGGTGATGCGCTCGGTGCTCTTGAAGTCCACGTTGCCGGGCCTGGACACCGCGCCCAGGCAGTAGACCGTGACCTGGACGGCGGCCGGCACGTTGATCAGATCGTTGGCCATCAGCGGGATGTTGACTCGCGGGTCGGCGCGCACCAGCAGGTCGTCGAGGGAGATGGCCACCTGGTCGGACAGGCCGTTGTCGGCGCGGCGCAGCACGTAGAGGACGCTGCCGTGGCTCTCGTCCACGCCGCCGGTGGCGGTGAGCGCCTCGAGCAGCTTCCAGCGCCCGGAGAAGGGGAGGCTGCCCGGGCTCTTGACCGCGCCGATGACCGAGATCGGCCGGGAGCGGAACTCCTGCACCGTGACCTCGACCGTGGCGCGCTGCGCGTACTTGCCCTCGAGCAGGACCTTGATCTTCTGCGCCACCTCGGCCTCGGTGAGGCCGGCGACCTGCACGTCGTCCAGCGGCGGCATGCTGATCGTTCCGTCCTCGGAGACCCGGTGCTCCGGCTGCGTGTTCAGGTCAGGCATCTCGAAGACCCGGATCACGAGCAGGTCCCGGGGGCCGACGCGGTAACCCGGCGCGACGGCCGATTGACCGGCGGCCGGAATCCCGGCCAGGCCGCTCAGAAGGACGGCTCCCAAGACCCATGCACGTATAGCTATCTGCTTCACGATACTCATGTTAACCGCGCCTATGGTACAGCAAGCGCCGCCGCCGGTCCAGCCCGCGGCGGGATGAGCCAGGGACCGGAGATCGGTGCCCGGCGGGGCGGGTGTCCGGCCACCACGCCGATTGCCGTCATCCGGGCTCTCCCCCGCTCGCGGCGGCGTCAGCGGCCTCGCGTCCGCCGGCGCTTGCAGGTCCGGGGTTGTCCGGCAGCGGGGGTGGGGGGGACAGCGGCTTGCCCTCCCGCGCGCGCCGCGCGAGGACCCGGTCCACGGCCTCCTCGACGAGACGATCGAATTCGTCCTCGGATCCGGCGCCGCCGGGGTCCTTCGCCGCGCCGGCAAGCGGCTCTGGATCGTCTCCCTGCTCCCGGCCGTCGCCGCGGTCGCCGCGCTCGAAGCCAGCCAGGAGATCGCCGCCGAGCGAGCGCTGCCGCCGCCGGCGGGCGGCGATGGCGAAGAACTGTTCCTGCGGCATGCCGATGATGCGCAGCACGGCGACGACGTGCTTGAACTTGAGGTCCACCTGGCCGCCAAGCACCCGGCGAAGCGACTTCGGCCCGGCGCCAAGCCGCCGCTCGACCTCGCTCACCGAGAATCCCGCGGCGCGGATGGCGTGCCGCAGGATGCCTGCATAGTGCTTGACCTCGACCTCGACCGCGGGACTCTCGCCCATGAAACCCCCTTCCCGCGCCACTGTATCATATTCTGGCCCGTGCTATGACATTATCCGTCCACTAGGGGGTGGCCGCCCCCGGCGGCTGCCCGGCCGCCACGGTGACGGTGAAGCCGAGGACGGTGAGCGTCCTGCCGGCGCCCGGGAGGTTCGAGGTGAATTGGGTCCGCGAGCCTTGCAGACCGAAGACGGCGCCGCGCAGGAAGTCGAAGGCGATCGCGCCGCCGTAGGCGGTGAGATCGTCGGAGCGCGACGCCGTCCCGGGGACGAAGGTGGTGTAGCCGAGGGTGCCTGTCTCGCCGAAGATGCTGGCCCTGGTGCGGCGCCCCAGCTGGACGTGGAGGGACGCTCCGTGTCGCAGGTCGTCGAAGTACGAGTAACCGGGCAGCACCGAATAGACGAGGTTGCGGTTGGCATAGCCGAAGAGCTCCACCGTCCGGGTGATCTCGTAGGACACGGTGACGTGGCCGGTGGTCTTGTCGAACTTGACAAACTCCGCGCCCTGCTTGGCGGTCAGCGAGCGCTGGGCGAGGTCGAGGTCGAAGTACAAGCGGCCGTGCTGCCGGCTCACCTCGAGCACCGGCGCGGTGCCCGAGTTCGAGCGGTCGACGGCGCCGGGGAGGCGGTCGGCGAAGCTGACGTCCGAGTGCTCGGCGCCCACGCCGACCAGCCAGGTTCCCGGGCGCCAGCGCACTTCCGCGCGCTCCACCTTCTCGTCGCGGTCGAGCTCGGCGAGCAGCGCCGTGACGGGATCCTTCGCGGGATCGCCGAGCGCGCGCTGGCGCAACAGGCTGCCGGAGGCGAACACGGAGATGGCGCCGGTCAGGCGCAAGTCGGCGTCGGCCTCGACCCGGTCGGTCCGCGCGCTGGTCAGCCGCGGCACCTCGGCGGTGAGCACCTGCTGCTGCGCGGCGCTGCCCGCCTTGGCTTGCACGGTCAACCGGTTCCAGAAGCCGTCGAAACCGACCCCGTAGAGGCCGTTGAGCCGGCGACTCTCGGTCTGCTTCTGCCACCAGACGTACTCCGGTAGCGCGTACCCGGTCCAGGTGACGTCCGGGCCGGTGGGGAGGTAGGCGCGGAACCCACCGCTGACCGTGGCGGTGAAATCGGACGGCGTCGAGCTCAAGCCGGAGCCGAGCAGGTTCTTCACGTACTCCACGTCCTTCAGCGCGATCTCGGGGGCGACGCGCAGCGGACCGAGCCGCACGCGGGCGCTCGCGGTCTCCTTGGCGAGCTCGCCCTTGCGGTCGGCGGCGCGGCCTTCGGGGCCGCCGGGGGCCGTATACTGAGCGAATTGCGCCCCCGCCGACACGGCGACGAGGAAGAGGAGGACTCCGCTGACGAATCGGGTGAGCAGTCGCATGGTTCCTCCAGGCAAGCCCGAGGTCACCTCCAAGGTCCGGGGAAAAGTCGCGCCATGATACGCCATTCGAACGTGGCGCTCACCGGTCTGCTCGCCGCTCTGCTGCTCTGGGCGCCGCTCCCCTTCGGCGGCGTCACGACGTGGGGAGAGGCGACTCTGCAGGTCCTCGCCTTCTGCGCCCTCGCGCTGACGATGGCGGCGATCCAGCGCCTCTCCGACCTGCGCCCCGTGGCGCTGCCGGCGGCGGCGCTCGCCGCCATCGCCCTGCTTGGTCTGCTGCAGGCGCTGCCGTGGCCCGAGGCGGTGGTGTCCCTCCTGTCGCCCGGGCACGCTCGCTTGCACGACCAGGCCGCGGCGCTGATCGGCGCGGCGGCCGCCGGACCGGCGCGGTTCAGCGTCTCGCCGGCCGCGACTCGCGCCGCCGCCCTCACCTGGGCGGCCACCGCGGCCTGCCTGCTGGCGGGAGCGGCGGCCGGACGCCGGCGTTACCGCCGCCGCTGGCTGGGAGGGGCGATCGTGGCCGCCGCGCTGGTCCAGGTCTTCTTCGGCGCCCGCAACGCCAACGCCGGCGAACGCACCCTGTGGGGAGTGGAGGTGCCGATCGCCGCTTCGCGGCTGCACGGCACCTT
>DATDGZ010000152.1:0-1762 GCA_036521795.1 Thermoanaerobaculia bacterium
GACCACCTCGGCCGCCGGCAGGCTGGCGCACGGCGGACGGCCCGGCGCCTCCTCGGAGAGCTCGTAACGCAGGAAGCTGGGCAGCACCAGGCAGCTGTTGTTGCGCTGGGTGAAGTACGCCTTGAGCAGCTGCGGCATCACCACCTGGCCGCCGTCGAGGTCGCGCTCGACGTTGCGCAGCAGCTGTTCCGGCTGCGGATGCTGGGAGACGAAGCTCGACCATGAGAGGGTGTTGCCGGCATGGATCTCCCCCAGCACGAGCTGGAACTCGCCGGCGCGGAACGCCGCCTCGCCGCGGGCCGCGATCATCAGGTCGGGGCTGAACCAGCGCACCAGGCCGAAAGCGGGTGCAGCCTCGCCGAAGGCGGCGGCGAAGCGGTCCGCGATCTCCCGCATGGTCCGCTGGACCCGCGCACCGGAGCCCGCCGGCGCCACCGCCGGGGTCGCGGGCAGCGCCAGGACCCCCGCCCAGCGCCGCTGCAGCTCGCTCTCGAGCTCGACGAAGGTGGCGTCCCGCTGCTGCTTGTAGAAGAGCGAGGGGAGAGCGCGGGAGACCAGGGCGAAGCTGTCCACCGCGCCGCCGCCGCTCCCCTGGCGAAGCTCGTCATGGAGCGCCCGCAGGCGCCGCTCGACCCCGCGGGCGAGCTCGCCGGCCAGCCAGCGGGCACCCGCCAGCAACCACCCCAGCGGGGCCAGCCGGCGGACGAGCTCCGGGCCGAAGGCCACCTCGGCGCCCCGCCGGCACTCCTCGTAGACCAGGCCGCGGGCGGCGTAGAACTTGCCGTGCTGGCGGCGCGCCGGCTCTCCGGTCAGGCGGGTGAAGGTGTCCTCGAGGCGGCGCATGGCGGCCTGCACCTGCCGGGCGTCGCCCGCCGCCCGGGCGAGATCCTGGCGGGCGCCGTCGAGCTCCAGCAGCGGCGCGAGCACCTGCTCGCGCAGCGCCGCCGGCTCGACGCGGAGCAGCGCCTGGCGCAGGGTCTCCTCGGGCCGCAGCTCGAGCGGGGCCTCGAGCGTCCAGGTCACCAGGCCCATCCCGGCGAGCTGGGCGAGGAGCGCATAGACCCCTCCCGAGGTGGCCAGCGCCGGCAACGGGGAGCGGCCCGCCAGCGCGGCGGCGATCGTCCTTGCCGGGCGCCGGCCGTCGCACTCGGCGAGCAGGGCCGCCTGCGCGGCGGGAAGCGGGACCTCTCTGCCCCCGGGCAGGTGCAGCACCTGCCCGCGGAGATGGCAGCCGAGCCGCAGTCGCGGCGCCAGGCAGGGGCGGATCCCCGGCTCGGCCGCCAGCCGCGCCGCCAGCGCGTCGATCGGCCAGCTCTCGAAGAAGACCTGGCGCTGCTCGAGCAGGCCCGGCCCGGGGTGGACCGCGACGGGACCGCCGTCGTCGCGGATCTCGGCCCAGCCGACCGGGCCGAAGAAGCCGATGGTGTCGTTCTTCACGCAGTAGCGCTGCAGATAGCTGGCGACCAGATCTTCGTCGCGGCGCAGCGCGGCGTTGCGCGGCGTGCCGGAGCGGCGGAGCAGCCCGTCCAGCGCCCGGTCGGCCGCGCCCGGGCTCTGCCACGCCACCGCCTCCCGGAAGGAGTCCCAGCCGGCCGTGCGCTCGATCTCCGCCGAAGTCCGCGCGCCGGCGATCTCCCAGGCCGGCGCCAGCCGCGAGCGAGCCGCCGCGAGGCCGCTCGCCGCCGCCGCGAGATCGCGCAGCGCCGCGGTCGCGGCAGCGTCCGCCACCGCCCTGGGCGGCCTCCCCTCGACCACCCGCGAG
>DATDGZ010000153.1:0-12721 GCA_036521795.1 Thermoanaerobaculia bacterium
CTTGCCGCCGCGGACCGGCTGCTGGCGCGGGCCGTGACGCAGTCGGGATGGGGCACCGTGGCGGTGGTGCTCGATCCCGGCCGCCGGCTCTCCCGCGGCGGCGGCCGGGTGCTGCTCTGGCGGCGGCAAGGCTGCGGCGCCGGGCCGGAGGAAACCACCCCGGACGCGATCACCTCCGGGCTGCTGCGCACGCTCGGCCTCCCGCAAAGCGCCGAGCTGCCGCCGCCGCCGGCCCAGTGCCGTTGGCCGGAGCCGCCGGCGACGGTGGGAGGCTACGGCCGCCCCCAGCCCCGGCGGCTGCCGGGAGCGCCGGCCGAGGAGGGGGCCGAGTACCTGCGGAACCTGCATTCGCTGGGCTACCTGTGATGAGGCGCCGCGGATGCGGCGGGAAGCCGGCGTTGCTCGCGGCGGCGTTATGCCTGGCGGCGGCACCCGCGCAACCGCCGTTTGCCGTGGCTGCCCTGCCTGCGAGGGCTGCTCTGGCTGCGGTGCCCGCGTTGGCCGCGGTGCCCGCGCCGGCGGCCGCGCCGGCCCCGGCGCTCGTCCCCGCCGCGGCGCCGGTCTCGGCGTCCCCTCCTTCGGCGCCGACCGCGCCGGCGGCGCCGAGAGCAGGTGGAGAATCGCGAGGAACCCGGGCGCGGGAGCAGGAGCTCGCGGCGCTACGGGCCGAGATCAGCGGGCTGGAAGGGCAGCTGGAAGCGGCGCGGCGGCAGCAGAACGGTGCGGTGGGGGAGTTGGCGGCGGCCGAGCTGGCGCTGCAGCTCGAGGAGAAGCGCCTTGCCGAGGCGCTCGCGGCGCGCGACCAGGCGGCCGAGCGCGAGGCGGCGAGCGAGCGGCAGGTGGCCGCCCTCGAGCAGACCCTCGACCAGCGCCGCCGGGACTTCCAGCGCCAGTTGACCGGGCTCTACCGGCTCGGGCGGCAGGGGTACCTGCGGCTCTTCTTCCTGCTCAGGCCGGACGCGAGCCTCCTCCCGTCGATCCGCCTGATGCGCTACCTGGTGCGGCGCGATCGCGAGGCGGTGGACAGCTACCAGGAGGCGAAGCAGCGGCTGGCGCGCCGCCGCGACAAGCTGGCGGCGGAGCGCCAGAACCGCGATCGCTGGCTCGGCTGGGAGCAGACCCGCCGCCGCGAGCTGGTGGCGGCACGCCAGCACAAGGCGGCCCTCCTGGCCCGCGTCGAGCGCGAGCGTCGCGTTCTGGCCGGGCGCGCCGTCGAGCTCGCTGACCGCGAGCGCAAGCTGGCCGCCTTCCTCGACCTGCTCTACGGCCGCAGCTCGACCGACCTCGCCGGGGCGCCGATGCAGCAGTTCCGCGGCATCCTCGACTGGCCGGTGGCGGGCAGGGTGGTCGAGCGCTTCGGGCCGCGGCTCGATCCGCGCTACCGCACCCAGGTGCCGCACAACGGCGTCGACCTCGAGACCGCCGTGGGCGCCGAGGTGAAGACGGTCTACCCCGGCAAGGTGCTGTACGCGGCGCCGTTCGAAGGCTACGGCCTGACCGCAGTGGTGGCCCATCCAGGGCGCGTGCTGACGCTGTACGCGGGCCTCTCGGAGCTGAAGAAGGCCAAGGACGATATGGTATCGTTGGCCGAAACCGTGGGGCTCGCCTCGGATCGGCTGTACTTCGAGATCCGCGTCGAGAACCATCCCGAGGACCCCGTGAGCTGGCTGCATTGAGCGCGCTATGAACCGAAGTCGACTTCTCTTCCTCGTCTTTTCCTCCCTCCTCGTACTGCCGATGCTGATGGCGCTGGTGGTGGCGGCCGATCCAGGCACCGGGCGCCAGGCCGATTGGCGCAAGGGCGCCCGCGGCCCGCATGGCGAGCGCGCCGAGAGCACCGAAGAAGACACCTTCGACACCTACCTGAAGTACCTGAAGGTCTTCAGCGAGGTCCTGGGCCTCATCCGCGACACCTACGTCGACGAACCGAACACCGACGCGCTGATGGCCGGCGCCCTCGAAGGGGTCACCGATGCCATGGATCCGTTCTCGGTCTACGTGCCGGGGCCGGCGGTGCCTGGTTACGTCAAGGCGCTTGCCACCGGCAAGAGCCTGAGCGGTCTCGCGTTGCTGAAGGAGCGCGGGGCGACGCGGGTGATGTCGGTGGAGAAGGGCAGCCCGGCCGACGCCGCCGGACTGAAGGTCGGCGACCTGGTCGCCAAGCTGGACGGCACGTCGACGCGCACGACGCCGCTCTGGGAGATGCAGGAAGCGCTGGCCGGCCCACCCGGCACCAAGGTCTCGCTCGAGGTGATCCGGCTGGGCGACCAGGTGCAGACCACCTTCGACCTGAAGTCGTTCACGCCGCCGGCAGTGAGCCTGTCGCAGGTCGGTGAGACGCAGGAGGCGGCCGAGACCTCCGAGAACCCCGAGACCGCCGCGGGTGCGGCGGGCACGGCAGGCAAGAAGCACGCGGCGCCCCCGGCTCCCCCGGCGCGGAAATTGTCGCAGAACGGCCAGGGCGAGAAGACCGCCACCGTCCTGCGCATCCCGAGCTTCCAGGCGGACACCGCGGAGCAGGTGCGCGGCGAGCTGGGGCCGCGCGGCACCGCCGGGCGCACCGCGGGGTCGTCGGAGGCCAAGCTGCTGATCGACCTGCGCGGCGTCTCGTCGGGAGATCCGGAACAGGCCTACGAGGTGGCGAAGCTCTTCGCCAGCGGCGATCTCGGCGCGATGCTGCGGCGCAAGCAGGAGCTGCGCCGCTTCGAGTCGAGCGACACCCCGGTGTGGCAGGGGCGCCTGGTGGTGCTGATCGACCACGGCACCGCCGGCCCGGCCGAGGTCTTCGCCTCGGTGCTGCACCAGCGCATCGGCGCCGAGCTGGTCGGCGAGCACACCCTGGGCTATGCCGGCCACCGGTCGACGGCCGACCTGTCCACGGGCAGCCGGCTGTTCTTCACCGACGCTTTCTACACCGGGCCCGACAAGAAGCCGATCAACGAGTCGCTGAAGCCCGACCTGCTGGTGAGCGAGCGGAACCGGACGTTCCTCGAGAAGGACGTGCCGATGGGCGAGCTGATCCTGCGCCGCGGCGTGCACCACTTGCTGGACGAGCCAGCCCTGCCGGTGACGGCCGGGCACACGGCGAAGAAGGCAGCCTGAAGCGCCGCGGCTCCACGACGGCCGCGGCTCCGCCTGTCGCCTGTCGCGGCACTTCTTGCTGGACGCAACGCAGCCAGGGACGCGGAGGGCAAGCGAGTAGTGTGCGAATGAACCGAGCGGGACACTAAGGACCGGATCGCCGTCCTTTGCCGATCCGCCGCCACCTCGACCCACGCTCGGCCCGTGCCGCGGCGCCCGGCAGCCGCCGGGCGGGGTCGGGCGTGTTCCTGTTCGTCCTGGGCGTGGCGGTGGGAGCCGCCGGCATCTACCTTGCCGAGCACGGCTCGCTCTGGCGCACTCCGGCAAGCATCGCCGGCTTGGCCGGCGTCGGCAGCGAGGCTCGGCCCCCAGGTGAGGCCGAGGCGCCCGGGGCCCGCACCGGGCGCCACGCCGCCGCCAGTAGCGCCACCGCTGCGCACCGGCACGGCGCGGCCCGGACCGACGCCGCGCCGGGATCGCACCGGCTTGACGCGGCTCCCGGACTGGCCGCCGCGGGCGAAGGTGCCGGCGGGGCTACGAGCGGCACCGGTTCCGCCGCCCGCGCCGCCCTCGAGAAGGAGGGCCCCACGGCAGGGCCGGCGCGGGTGGCCCTGGTGATCGACGATCTCGGGCGCAGCCTGGAGGAACTCGACGACCTGCATCGCCTGGGCGTGCCGATCACCTACGCCGTCCTCCCCTTCGAGAGCCAGACGCCGGAGGTGGTGGCGGCCCTGCGCCGGCGCCACGACGAGATCCTCTGTCACCTGCCGATGGAGCCCAAGAGCGGCGGCAATCCGGGCCCGGGAGCGCTGCGGGAAGGGATGTCTCCGGAGCAGCTGCGCCAGTCCACCCTCGCCGCCATCGCGGCGGTGCCGGGAGCGGTCGGAGTCAACAACCACATGGGGTCCGCCCTCTCCGCCGACCCCGGCTCGATGTCCACCATCCTGGGCGTGCTGGCCGAGCGCGGCCTCTTCTTCCTGGACTCCCGCACCAGCGCCCAGAGCGTCGGCTTCCGCGTCGCGACCTCCCTCGGCATCCCCGCCGCCGAGCGCCAGGTCTTCCTCGACGACGACCCCCGCCCTGCGGCAGTGGCCGCCGAGTTCCAGCACCTCCTCGAGCTCGCCCGCACCCGCGGCGGCGCGATCGCCATCGGCCATCCGCACTCCGCGACCCTCGCCACCCTGGCCACCGAAGTCCCCCGCGCCCAGGCCCTCGGCTACCGCTTCGTGCAGGTCAGCGCCCTCCTCGACCGTCCCGCCGCTGCCCCGCCGCCGCCAACCGGCCGCTGAGCGCCGCTGCCGCCCGCCGGATCGCAGCGTCGTCATCGTGGCTAGAGCCCTTAGCTTTAGGCGCTGCCTTTTCTGCCATTCTTCCGGCTGTTGATCAGCCCTGCTTGGCAGGATATGCTCACATGGGCTATTTCGCTGATCCAAGGGCACTGGCATCGCCGACTGGCCGGACTCTCGCAAGGCCGACGGTGCGGAGGGCGCAGGCATGCCTAACACCGGACCGGAACAGTTCACCGACGAAGACCGAGCGTATCGAGGATCGACTTTCTCGGCAGTACGGGAAGCGCTCTATGCCAACCCTTACCAGGCGGTGTGGGGAGGCGCCGGCGAGCGACCGTTGCCCACCTACGAGGCCACCTTGGCCGACGTCCTGGGCGGGCCGTTTCGCCGGGCCGCCGAGCGCACCGTCGATTCCCAAGCCGATCTGCGCTGGGGAACCGATGGGAAGGGTTCCCGGCGCCTGCTCCATCCGAACGGCGTGTGTCTCACCGGTCGCTGGGAGATCACCGAAGACTCCGGCTATTCAGGGTATTTCCGCAAGGGTAGCCAGGCTCTCGCCGTGGGCCGTTATTCCACCTGCTGCACCGAGACCCGGCGCGGCAATACCCGGTCCCTGGCCCTGGTCGGCAAGCTGTTCCCGACCGTCGATCCGCACCACGCCGAGCCGCTGCGCACCGCCAACTTCTTCACCCAGCAGGACCTCGGCGGAGAGGTCACCGAGACCATCAACGACGCGGAGCTGCGCAACGCTCCGGACACTCGACTCTGGCGCCGCCACGGAGGCGTGCCGGTCCTGATCGTGGAAGGTGCGGTCTTCACCGCGGTCGACAAGCAGCCCTCGATCCGCCAGCTCTACCAGATCGCCGAGCTCGGCAAGCCCGAGGACGAGCCCACGCGGACGCCGGCCTACATGCGCCTCCTGGTCGCTCCCGGCCAGCCGCGGATTCCAGGGGACGCCCTGGACTTCCGTGACGAGCTCATGGCGCAGATCTACGATCGGGGAGATCCGGCACCCCGGCGCACGCTCATGTTCCACATCGAGATCACCGATGACGGCTCGACGCGCGGCACGCCGGCCTTCCAGAGGCGTACCTTCAGCAATTGGCGCCACATCGGCAAGCTGACGTTCGACGCTGCCGTCGCCTCGTACAATGGCGACTTCGTGATCCATTTCAATCATCCCACGTGGCGCAGCGACCGGAACGACCCCGCGACCGCGACCAGGGTGGACGGGCGCAAGCGAGGCTGAGAGCATGAGGTTGGACGACGCGTGGCGCAGGACGGTCCGCCGGGAGGAGCGAATGCTCGATGCGAGGTTCGTGCGGGGGGTGGGAGCTGTCGGGGTCGTGGCCGACGGCTGGCGCTGGGTTGGCGTGGCCATGGTGGCGGCGGCCGTGATCGGAATCTGCGGCCTCGCCTGGGGAGCGTGGCAGCCGCTCATCTCGGGCGGCTTCCTGCTGGCGCTGGTGAGCCTCCTGGCGGCCATTGCGCTGTGGCTCTTCTGGCCAGGAGTCTTCCTTCGGCCGGCGGGATCGGCACCTTCCGCTGCCGGCCGCGGCGCCGGGTAGGAGCTCGACAGCGAATGCGGTGCCGCGGCGTGCGGCGCCAGGGAGGCAGGCATGGTAAGCGACAAGTCGCCGGGACGAGACCCGATTCCGATCCACACGGTGCTGCTCCAGGAGCTCGCGCACCAGTATCCGGAGCACGCCATCGATCCGGCGGAGATCGAGGCGGAGCGTGGCAAGTGGGAGAAGCATTTCGCCGAGGTGCCCGACGAGGGGGACCGCGACCGGTCGGTCGAGTCCGCCCTGGTGGGAGAGGTGTACCGGCGCCTGCACGGCCTGGCGCCCGGGCATGGCGGAATGCGCACGGCGCTCTGCCTGTCGGGCGGCGGCATCCGCAGCGCCACCTTCGGCCTGGGGGTGGTGCAGGGGCTCGCGCGCCGCGGGCTGCTGCGCTCGTTCGACTACCTGTCCACGGTCTCGGGTGGCGGCTACATGGGAGGCTGGCTGTCGGGCTGGATCGCGCGCCTCGAAGGCGACGTGGAGGCTGTCGAAAGGACGCTCGCCGGGGCGCCCGAGACGCCGCTCGAACCGGACCCCGAACCGGTCCACCACCTGCGCGAGTACAGCCGCTACATGAGCCCGCGCTTCGGCCTGCTCTCGGCCGATACCTGGACCCTGGTGGCGATCTTCTGCCGCAATCTGCTGCTCAACTGGCTGGTCCTCGTGCCGCTGCTGGCGGCGGTGCTCCTGGTGCCGCGGCTCGGCGTCGTGCTGGCGCGGCGGCAGCCGCCGGACGGTGCGGTGCAGTGGGTGTTCTGGGGCGCCGTCGTGGCTGGCATCGTGGCGATCGCGTTCATTACCGCCAACCGGCCGAGTCTCATCTCGGCAACGAAGGGGCGGCGCCCGGTGAGCCGGTGGCCAAGAAAGCGCCAGGGCCAGGGCGCCTTCCTCTGGCTGTGCCTGCTGCCGCTCGCCGCGATGGCGATCGCGGTCACTCTGGTGTGGTACTGGATGGCGAGGAAAGCGGCGACGCCGGATAGCGTTCACTTCGTGCTCCTCGACAGCCTCCACCTGTCCGCATTGCAGGCGTTCGTGCTCTTCGGCGTGGGGCTGCACCTCGGCGGCTTTCTGCTGTCGAGGTGGTGGGTCCGATCCCTGGCGCTGGTCGAGCTCGTCGGCGTGGCGGTCACCGGCGCCCTCGGAGGGCTGCTCGCCTGGGTGGCCGCTTGGTTGATCTCGACTCGGCTGCCGGTGAAGCTCGATACGGCCTTCGGGCGCGAGATCTACGTCTGCTGCGCCGCGCCGCTCCTGCTGGTGCTCTTCCTGCTCGCCGTGGCGCTCTTCGTCGCACTGGCCAGCAAGTGGACGAGCGACGAGGACCGCGAGTGGGTGGCGCGCGCCGCCGGATGGATCCTGATCTGGGTAGTGGCGCGGGCGTTCCTCTCGGCACTGGTGATCTTCGGTCCGCTGCTGTGGTACGAGGCGGGCGTCTGGACGATGGGGGCGGTGGGTGGCCTGTCGGGACTGCTCACCCTGGGCCTTGGCTTCGGGGGGAAGACCGGCGCCAAGCAGGCGAACAGCCGCGAGCCGCAACCGTTGCCGGCCAGGGCCGCCGGCGTGGCGCTGGCGCTGGCGGCGCCGCTCTTCGCCCTCTCACTCCTGGTCGGACTGTCGGCCTTGACCTCGCTCGGGCTGCGGTTCCTCGCCGAGTGGTTGCAGATGCCCCTGGCGCTGGCGCCAGGGCTTTGGCCGCATGGGTTCCTCAACGTCATCGCCCAGACGCCGGGCCGCCTGGTGGTCGGGCTGGCGGCCGCCTTGGCGGCGCTCGGCCTGGTGGCCGGCTACTTCGTGGACGTCAACCGCTTCTCTCTCCACGGCGCCTACCGCGATCGGCTGATCCGCGCCTATCTCGGGGCGTCGCGGGAGCCCGGCACGCGGCGGCCGAACCCGTTTACCGGCTTCGACGACCAGGACAACCTCGAGCTGGTGCAGCTCAAGAAGAACCGGCCGTTTCACCTCGTCAACGTGGCGCTCAACCTGGTGGCAGGCAAGGAGCTCGCCTGGCAGGACCGCAAGGCCGAGTCGTTCACCTTCTCGGCGCTGCACTGCGGCTACCGCGGCGGCTACCGCTCGGCGGAGACCTACGGCATGCGCAAGGGCGGCGCGCGCGTCTCGCTCGGCACGGCGGTTGCCATCTCGGGCGCGGCGGCGAGCCCCAACATGGGGTCGCACTCGTCGCCGGTGGTGACGTTCCTGCTGGCGCTGTTCAACATCCGGCTGGGGTGGTGGCTCGGCAATCCCGGGCCGGCGGGGGCCGCGACGTTCGACACGCAGGGACCGCGCGAGGCGCCGGCGGCGCTGGCCGCCGAGACGTTCGGGCTGACCAACGACACGAATCCCTATGTCTATCTGTCGGATGGCGGCCACTTCGAGAACCTCGGGCTCTACGAGATGGTGTTGCGGCGTTGCCGCTTCATCGTGGTGAGCGACGGCAGCCAGGATCCCAAGTTCCAATTCGAGGATCTGGGCAACGCCATCTCCAAGATCCGCATCGACCTGGGAGTGCCGATCGAGTTCCACAACCTGCCGATGCGGGCCAGGCCGGATCTGCTGGGAAAGGACTACGACCCGAGCAAGAGGGCGAAGTTCCCCTGCTTCGCGCTGGCGAGGATTCGGTACTCGTGCGTCGACGAGGTGCCGGCAGGCGGCAGCGGAGCAGCCGGCGGCGGCGTCCCCGCGGACCTCGTGGACGGCTGGCTCCTGTACGTCAAGCCGGCGCTCAACGGCACGGAGTCGGCGGATGTCTTTCACTACGCCAAGATCCATCCCGACTTCCCGCACGAGTCCACCGGCAATCAGCTCTACAGCGAGGCGCAGTTCGAGAGCTACCGGGCCCTGGGCTCGTGGATCGTCGATTGTCTCCCGAAGGCGGTCCAGGGCGACATCGAGGCTCTCTTCAGGGCGCTGCCGGACTTCGGGCGGCCGCCGCGCGGGTAGCCAGGGCCGGGGTAACAGCGCGGCCAGCCAGGACACTACCGGGCAGTCAGGCCAGGCCTCTCCTTGCGGCCCGGGATCGGGGTGGGATATCGTCCGCCCGATTCCCCAGGGGACGCGATGAACAAGGTCGTAGCCAGCTCCGACGAGGCCATCCGTGAGGTGCCCGACGGCGCGGTCATCATGCTGGGCGGCTTCGGGCTCTGCGGCATCCCGGAGAACCTGATTCGCTCGCTGGTGGGCAAGGGGACTCGGGACCTCACGATCATCAGCAACAACGCCGGCGTGGACGGCGTCGGCGCCGGGTTGTTGCTGGCCGCGGGGCAGATCGTGCATCACATCGGGACCTACGTCGGCGAGAACAAGCTGCTGGAGGAGATGGTGCTGAGCGGCAGGATCAGGCTCGACCTGGTGCCGCAGGGCACCTTCTCGGAGCGGATCCGCGCCGGCGGCGCGGGCATCCCGGCGTTCTTCACGCCGACCGGGGTGGGGACCGTCGTCGCCGAGGGCAAGGAGACGCGCGACTTCGACGGCCGCACCTACCTGATGGAGCGCTGGCTGCGCGCCGACTTCGCTTTCGTCAGGGCGTGGAAGGGCGACCGGATGGGCAACCTGGTGTACCGCAAGACGGCGCGGAACTTCAACCCGATGATGGCGGCGGCGGCCAGGGTGACGATCGCGGAGGTCGAGCACCTCGTCGAGGTGGGGGAGATCGACGGGGACGACGTCCACACGCCGAGCGTCTACGTGCAGGTCGTCTGCCAGGGAGAGCTGTACGAGAGAAGGATCGAGCGCAGGACCGTGAGGAAGGCGATCGCGTAGCCGGGGCCGCGATGGACAAGCCAGAGACTGCCGCCGAGAAACGCGAGCGGATCGTGAAGCGGGTGGCGCGCGAGCTGCGCGACGGGTTCTACGTGAACCTGGGCATCGGGATGCCGACGCTCATCGCCAATCACGTTCCGGCGGGAATGGAAGTCATCCTGCAATCCGAGAACGGCATGCTCGGCATCGGCCCCTATCCGCTCGAGGGGCAGGAGGATGCCGACCTGATCAATGCGAGCAAGGAGACGGTGACCGAGATGGCGGGGACCTCCTACTTCTCGAGCGCCGAGTCGTTCGCCATGATCCGGGGCGGGCACGTCGACCTGAGCGTGCTGGGCGCGATGGAGGTAGACGAAGCGGGCACCCTCGCGAACTGGATGATCCCGGGCAAGATGGTGAAAGGGATGGGCGGCGCCATGGACCTGGTCGCCTCGGCACGGCGGGTGATCGTCGCTATGGAGCACACCGCGCGCGATGGCGCGCCGAAGATCCTGAAGCAATGCAAGCTGCCGCTCACCGGCGTCGGCGTCGTCGACACGATCGTGACCGAGATGGCCTACATCCGCGTGACCAAGGACGGGTTGGTGCTGGAGGAAGTGGCGCCCGGCTTGACGGCCGAGGACGTGCAGCGGGCAACCGAGGCGCGGCTGATCGTGAGCCCGGACCTGAAGGTGATGGACGTCGAGGGCGAGGCCGGCGGTTGAACCGCGGCGTCCCCCTCTCCGAGGCGGCGACGTTTTCCCGGCTCCTTCAAACCCCGTCCATGGCTGGTGCCCTCTGCAACCGTCGCCCCAAGGGAGGCAGGGGGCTGAAGGAGCCGGGGTGAGATTCGACGCCAGCCCTACTCGGTGCGCAGCACCTCGATCGGGCGGCGTTGCAGGGCCCGCGCGCTCGCCGCGAGGCCGGCGGCGACGGTGAGGGCGGCGCTGGCGGCGACGCCGATGGCGAGCGGCCACGGCTCGAGCTGGCCGGTGAGGTTGAAGCCGCGGGTGACCACCCCCCAGGCCAGGGCGGCGGCGCCGCAGGCGCCGATGGCGCCGGCGACCAGGCCGATGAGGGCGTACTCGACGGCGAAGTGGCTGACCACTCCGCGCCGCGTCATGCCGAGGGTCTTGAGCAGCGCCACCTCGTGGCCGCGGCGCGCCGAGCCGGCGCTGATCGCTCCGGCCAGGATGGCGATGCCGGCGAGGACGGTGAAGCCGCCGAGGAAGCGCACGCCGAGCGCGATCCGGTTCAGCACCTTGCCGACCTTCTCGAGCAGCTCGCGGATGCGCAGCACGGTGACGTTGGGGTAGCTCGCTGCCAGCAGGTCCTGCATGCGCTGCTCGCCGCCGGGCGGCAGGCGCACCGCCGCGAAGCGCTGCTGCGGCGCCTGGTCGAGCACTCCGGGCTCGACCACCAGCGAGAAGTTGATGCCGAACGAACGCCAGTTGACCTTGCGAATGCTGGTCACGACGAGGTCGATGGGCACTCCCTCGACGTCGAAGCGCAGCAGCGAGCCGAGGTGGAGCTTGAGGTCCTCGGCGAAGCTCTCCTCGATGCTGACCTCGGGGCGGTGCGCGGGATCGCCCCACAGGGTGCCGGCGATGACCACGTTGTCCGGCGGCAGCGTCCGCATGTAGGTCAGCCGCTGCTCGCGGGTCAGCAACCAGCGGCGGTTGCGGTTGCGGCCCTTCGGCCGGTGAGCGGTGAGGTCTTCGACGCTGACGCCGTCGATCGCCGTCAGCCGCGACGGCACCACCGGCACCGACTCGATGCGCGTGGCGCCGGCGCGCTCGAGCAGCCCGCGCACTCCCGGCCACTGGTCCGGCTGGATGTCGATCAGGAAAGCGCTCGGGGCGTCGGTGGGGAGCTGGCGGGCGAATTCCCCGGCCAGCCGGCGCTCGACCAGCGACATCGCCAGCACCACCAGCACGCCCAGGCCCAGCGCCACGATGGCGCCGAAGGTCGCGGCGCCGGGGCGGGCGAGGGCTGCCAGCCCCTGCCGCAGCCACGGCCGCGCGAAGTCCCGCGGCATGCGCCGCACCGCGCGCACGATCAGCAGCGCGGCGGTGGCCAGCGCCGCGGTCACCAGCAGCACGCCGCCGGTGAACTGGACCCCCAGGAGCCAGGAACGCGACTGGACGCTGGCCAGGCCGAGGATGCCGGCGATCAGGGTGACGCCGGTGACCAGGGACGCGAGCGGATGGCGCGGCAGCGGCTCGGCTTCGCGCCGCATGACCCGCACCGGCGGCACCCGCAGCACCGCCGACAGCGGCGCCAGGCTGAAGAGGATGGCGACGCCGGCGCCCAGGCCGAGGCCGCGCAGCAGCGCCAGCGGCTGCCAGGGGTGCACCATGCCGGCCGGGATGAGGTCGGGGAAGAGACCGGGCAGCAGCTGCTGCACGGCCACCCCGGCGGCGATGCCGACCAGGCTGCCGGCGAGGCCCAGGAGCGCGGTCTGGCCCAGGTAGAGCAGGAAGATCTCCCGCGGCCGCATCCCCAGGCACTTGAGCACCGCGATCGCGTCCAGCCGCCCGGCGAGCCACGCCCGCACGCTCTCGGCGACGCCGATGCCGCCGACGAAGAGCGACAGCAGCGCCACCAGGCCGAGGAAGCGCTCGACCCGGGCGAGGTTCTCGCGCAGCGCCGGCTGGGCGTCGCGGTAGGTCTCGACGCGGTAGAAGGCGGGGTCCGGGATGGTCTGCTTCAGGCGCTCGGCGACCGCCTGGATGCGGGTGCCCGGCGTTCCCGGCGGGAACTCGAGCAGCAGGCGATGGGAGATGCGGCTGCCGCGGCCCATCAGCGGGGTGCGCGCGAGGCCGGCGCCGGAGATGAAAGAGCCTGGCCATGCTCTCGTCCAGCGTCCATTCCGCCTGGGCGATTCGGTACACATCTACGATGCGAACGGACATCAGATATGCGCCCTCGGACGTGCTCCTGACGCTGCCGCGGCCTGAGCCGAGCCGCGAGCTGTCAGAACTCGGCCGGCACCTGGACCGGACGCGACGGGAGCTGATGCTGGGCCGGTCCTGGGGGCTGACCACGACC
>DATDGZ010000154.1:0-4436 GCA_036521795.1 Thermoanaerobaculia bacterium
AGGGGAATGCTGCGGCCGAACGTACGGTCTCGGCGGATCTCCAAGCGGCGACCCAAGGGAGATCCGCCTCCGCCGCCTCCGCCGCCTCCGCCACCTCCGCCACCATCATGCCACGTCGTCCGGGCCAGCCCTTACCGGACCCGCATGCCGAGCTTGGCGTCCCAGTGCAGGGGCCGCTGCTGGCGGGCCAGCGGCGCCTCCGGCACCTCGCCGATCGCCACGCCGAATTTCCAGTCCGGCGGGCAGATCGCGATGTAGCGCGCGTAGCCGCCGGTGCCGCCGCCGAGCTTGGGATAGCCGATCGCCACCAGCGCTCCGGCCTCGGGCACCTGGTCGAGGTTGGCCACTCCTTCGGCCTGGGTGTAGCCGCTGCGCAGCAGCCATGCCTCGCCCTCGAGGTTCGGCGTGGTGTCGGTGTCCAGCGGCTCGTGCCCATGCATCAGGATCTTGCGCTGGAGGTGCAGGAACTGCAGCGCCGCCAGGCTCACGCCCGGAAAGCGCCGGCGGGTCGCGAGATCGGGGTTCGGCCATTCCTTCGACCAGTCGGAGCGCACGAACACCACGGCCCCCTCGGGGATGCGCCCATGCCGGCGCTCCCAGGCGAGCACGTCGTCGACGGCGAGGTGATAGCCGGGATCGCGGGCCACCTGGTCGACGATCGAGATCACCGCCAGCGGACGCACCGCGAAGGTGGGCGGCAGCTCGTCGATGGCCGGATAGTCGGGGTTCCAGTGCGCGGGCGGATCGAGCTGAGTGCCGAGCTGATCGGTCGCCAGCGAGTAGCGGGTCGCCTCGAAGCCGTCCTTCGAGTACGAGTAGGGACGGCCGGTCTTGGGATCGAGGGCCGGGCCGAAGGTCGAGCGCCCGAAGCCGGGCCAGACCGGGATCGACGGGGTGATGGTGTGCGTGAGGTCGACGTAGCGGGCGCGCTTCAGCACCCGCTCGTACAGGCGCCAGAGCGGGCGCCGCTCGCCAGCCTCTCCGGCCGCGGCGGCTTCGGCAGCCTCTCCGGCTCCGGCGGCTCCGGCGGCTCCGGCGGTCGCCAGCGGCGGCGCCGTTGCCGCGGCGGGGGAAATCCGGGTCGCCGCGCGGGACAGCCAAGCCGCGGCTCCCCAGCCGGCGAGCACGAAGAGGACACCGAAAGCGAAGCCGTGAGATACCCTGGGCATGGGAGCCTCCCGACCCGCTGGGTCGGAGGCATCTATTTCTCTCCCGAGCAGGGTCCTTCCAACGGGGTCATTCTAATCGAAGCCGTTCGGGAATCGCCGCCGGCCCGTGCGAGGGATGGAGCACGACCCCGGCCTCGTGGTCAGCCCGGGTTGAACCGGTGGGCAGAGCGCCGGGACCTATCAATGTGGCCGCTGATCACGGGCCGAGAGTGGTATCAACGCTTCCGCAGGCAGGGGTAACAATGCCGCCGCCCGGTTGGAAGCCCTCGAAAGGAAAGCCGTCAATGAAACTCCGGATGCAGGACAGGAAGATCTCTCTCCATCGTGAAACCGTCCGCTTGCTCGACTCGTTGAGCCTGGTGAAGGGCGGGGGCGTATTTTCCGCCGCCGGTACCTGCGGCTGCGGCACGAAAAAGACCTGCCAAAGCTGCCTCCCCTGCTAGGCCTCGGAGCCCCTACCTCTTCTCGCCCTTCCTGCCCGCGGGTGCCCGGTCACCCGCGGGTAGATCCGCGCGCCCCGGCCCACTACCCGCGCCGCGGGGCCGACGGAGCACGGCCGGGCCTGACGTAGACTCCGGCGGTGATCGTTTGCAAGTTCGGCGGCAGCTCGGTCGATGGCGCGGCGGGCATCGAACGGGTCGCCGGCATCGTCCGTGCCCGCCTGGCGGCGCGGCCGGTGGTGGTGGTCTCGGCGATGGCGAAGACCACCCGCCGCCTGCTCGACAGCGCCGAGGCCGCCGCGGCCGGCAACCTGGCCGCGGCCCTGGCGGGATGGGAGGAGCTGTGTGCCTTCCATCTCCGCGAGGGGGAGGCGGCGGTGCCCGCCGCGGACCGTGCGGCTCTGGCGGCGGCCCTCGAGCGTTCCTTCGCCGCGCTGCGTACGTTGCTCGTGCGGCTGGCGCGGGAACACCGTCTGCCGCCCCGCGACGCCGATGCCGCCGCCGCCTTCGGCGAGGTGCTGGCGAGCGAGATCCTGGCCGCGGCGCTGCCGGGGTTCGGCGTCGACGCGGCCTGGATCGACGCCCGCCAGGTCATCGTGACCGACGCCGCCTTCACCCGCGCGCGGCCGTTGTACGACGAGACCGGCATCCGGCTGCGGGCGGCGCTGCTGCCGCTGGTCGAGCGCGGCAAGGTGCCGGTCGTCGGCGGCTACATCGGCTCGACCATCGACGGCATCGTGACCACGCTGGGCAAGGAAGGCTCCGACTTCTCGGCGGCCATCGTCGGCGCCGCCCTGGGCGCGACCGAGATCCAGATCTGGACCGACGTGGACGGGATCCTCACCGCCGACCCGCGGCTGGTGCCGGCGGCCCGCCGCGTCTGCACCCTGTCGTTCGCCGAGTCGCTCGAGCTGGCCTGCTCCGGGGCCAAGAAGCCGCATCCCGGCACCCTCGGCCCGGCGTCCCGCGCCGGCGTGCCGATCCGGGTCCTCAACTCGTTCGACGCTCGCGACGACGCCGAGGGTCCCGAGGGCGCCGCCGGGACGTTGATCGGCGGCCGGGCCGCCGCCACCGCCATCTCCGCACCTGCCATCAAGTCCCTCGCCTGCCGGCCGAACGACCACCTGCTCCACGTCTCCCGCGGCCCCACGGCAGGCGAGGCCTTCGCCGGCCATGTCGTGGAGGCCGTCGAACGCCTGCGGCCGGCGCTGCTGGTGCTGCGCCTCGACGGCGAGGGAGCCGACCTGGCGCTCGACCGCGCCGACCGCCTGGCCGAGGCGCGAGAGGCGCTCGCCGCCGCCGGCGAGGTCGGCGTGCTGCACGGCCGTGCCGTCGTGTCCCTGGTGTCCGAGGACCTCGCCGCGGATGAAGGGCTGGCCGCCCGAGTCCTGGCCGCCGCCGCCGAGTACCAGCCGCGCCTGGTCCTCGCCGGCGCCGCCGCCCCGGCGGTGCGCTGCCTGGTGGAGCTCGAGGACCTGCCGGCCGCGGTCGCCGCGCTCCACCGCCGCCTGTTCGAGCAGCCAGGATAGCTCTCGGCGGGCGGAGGCCTACGACCGGTGCTCCGTGCGGCTCGGCCCTCGAGCTCCACGGCCACGCCGAGGAGATCGCGGACAGCGGCATTGCCGGCGTGAGGGTGACCGTGGCAGTACCGGTCGGGCTCGCTCGCCTCGGCGAGAAGCCGGCGCGTATGATGTAGCCATGACCCGTCTCGCTCTCATCGGTTATGGCGCCATGGGCCGGCTGGTCGAGCAGCTGGCGCCCGAGCAGGGCTTCGAGGTGGCGCTGCGTTACGGCGGTGCGGAGGGCCGCGCCGGCGTGCCGATCGACGCCGCCCGGCTGCGCGGCGTCGAGGTGGCGATCGATTTCTCGGCGGCGGCGGCGGTGGCGGAGAACGTCGAGCGCCTGGCGCCGCTCGGCATCGCGATGGTGGTCGGCACGACCGGCTGGTCCGACCAGCTGCCGCGCGTGCGAGAGACGGTCGCCGCGCACGGCGTCGGCCTGGTCCATGGCGCCAACTTCTCGGTCGGGGTGCAGGTGTTCTATCGCATCGTGGCGGCGGCCGCCCAGCTGCTCGCCGCCGACGCCGACTACGATCCGTGGCTCTACGAGATCCACCACCGCCGCAAACGCGACGCGCCCTCCGGCACCCTGCGCGAGCTGCGCCGGGTGATGGAGCGCGCCGGCTACGCGCGGGAGATCGACGCCGCCAGCAACCGCGCCGGCACCATCCCCGGCACTCACCTGGTCGGCTTCGACTCCGAGGCTGATACCATCCGCCTGGAGCACCAGGCCCGCGGCCGCGCCGGGTTCGCCCGCGGCGCGTTGCGCGCCGCTCGCTGGGTGCTCGGCCGGCGCGGCGTCTTCGAGTGGAGCGAGGTCTGGGAAGACGTGATCCGCGGCGGGTCCCGGCCGGATGGCGCAGGCGCCCATGACACCAACGGCGCCCCGGACGGCACCACTACCATGGGCGCCACCGGCACCACCGGTACGCCGGCCAAGAAGGACCACTCACCCGCGGAGGGTTGAACGATGTTTCGAGGATGCGGAACCGCCCTGGTCACGCCCTTCCGGCGCGATCTCTCTCTCGACGAGGAAGCGCTGCGGCGCCTGGTGCGCCGCCAGATCGACGCGGGCATTCATTTCCTGGTGCCCTGCGGCACCACCGGCGAGAACCCGACGCTCAGCCGCGCCGAGCACCTGCGGGTGATCGAGATCACCGTCGAGGAGGCGCGCGGCAGGGTGCCGGTGATCGGCGGCGCCGGCGGCAGCGACACCCGCGCGGTGGCGGCGCGCGCGCGGGAGGTCGAGGCGCTCGGCGTCGACGGCC
>DATDGZ010000155.1:0-1680 GCA_036521795.1 Thermoanaerobaculia bacterium
GCGCTCGGCGGCGGCCTGGCTGCCGCCCTCCCGCCCCTCGCGCCCCTCGCGCCCGTCGCGCGCCACCGTGGGCTGCGGCTCTCCTTCGCGCAGGAGCGGCTCTGGTTCCTGGACCAGCTCGAGCCGGCCACCGCCGCCTACAACCTGCCGGCCGCCCTGGCGCTGTCGGGCGATCTCGACGTCGCGGCGCTCGCCGCCGGCCTGGCGGCCATCGCCCGCCGCCACGAGACCCTGCGGACCACGTTCGCCGGCGCGGCGGGGCAGCCGCGGGCGCGGATCGCTCCTCCCGGCCCGGTGCCGCTGCCGCTCGTGGACCTCGGCGCACTGCCGCCCGCCGCGCGGTCCGGCGCCGCCGCCGCGCGCCTGCGGGGGGAAGCCGCGCGCCCGTTCGACCTGGCATCGGGCCCGCTGCTGCGCGCGAGCCTGCTGCGTCTCGGCCCGGACGACCACGTCCTGACCCTCACCCTGCACCACATCGTGAGCGACGGCTGGTCGTTCGAGGTGATGGCCAACGAGCTGGCCGCCCTCTATGACGCCGCCACCGAGAGCCGGCCCCCCCGCCTGCCGGAGCTGCCCGTGCAGTACGTCGACTATGCCGCCTGGCAGCGCGAGTGGCTGCGGGGCGAGGTGATGGAGCGCCAGCTCGCCTACTGGCGGCAGCGGCTCGGCGGCGCGGACGCGGCGCTGGCGTTGCCGCTCGACCGGCCCCGGATGGCGAGCGCCAGCTACCGCGGCGCTGTCGTCCGCTCCGCGGTCCCCCCCGGCTTGCTGCAATCCGTCCAGTCCCTGGCGCGGGCCGAGGGAGTCACCCTCTTCATGGTCCTGGCGGCGGCCCTGGCGACGCTGCTGGCGCGCTACTCGGGCCAGCTCGACGTCTCGCTCGGCACGCCGGTGGCCAACCGCGGCAGGCGGGAGGTCGAGCGGCTGATCGGCCTGTTCGTGAACACCCTCGTCCTGCGCCTGGAGCTGGCCGCGGACGTCTCCTTCCGCGCCCTCCTGGCGAACGTGCGGGAGGTCGCCCTGGGCGCCTACGCGCATCAGGACGTGCCCTTCGAGAAGCTGGTCGAGGACCTGCAGCCGGTGCGCGACCTCTCCCGCTCGCCGCTGTTCGAGGTGTTGCTGGCGCTCAACAACCAGCCCACGGCGCGGCCGGATCTCCGCGGCCTGGGCGTCTCCCGGCTGCCGAGCGAGACCGGCTCCGCCCGCTTCGACCTGGCGCTGGCCGCCACGGAGGCGTCCGGCGGGCTGGCGCTTGGGGTCGAGTTCCGGCGGGAGCTGTTCGACGCGGCGACGATCGGCAGGCTGCTCGGCCACTGCGCGGCGCTGCTGGCGGCCGCCGCCGCGGGGCCGGAGCGGCGCGCCGCGGCGCTGCCGCTGCTCACCGCGCCGGAGCTGCAGCAGCTCCGCGAATGGAACGCGACCGGCCAGGCCCCGGCCGGCGCCGACGGCGACCTGGCGGCCCGGCTCGCGCGCCAGGCCGAGCGCTCGCCGGAACGCTGGGCAGTGGCCGGCGGCGAGGTCCGGCTCACCTATCGCGAGCTCGCGCGGCAGGCGCGGGCGCTCGCCGCCCGCCTGCGCGCTCTGGGGGTGGGGCCGGAGGTGGGGGTTGCCGTCTGCTGCTAGCGGTCGCCGCGGCTGCTCGCGGCGCTGCTCGGCGTGCTCGAGGCAGGCGGCTTCTAC
>DATDGZ010000156.1:0-31169 GCA_036521795.1 Thermoanaerobaculia bacterium
TCTTCATCTCGCCCATCTTGTAGGAGAGCGCCTGGCCGGGCCAGGAGATGTAGCGGTCGACCTCGGTCTCGACCTCGTGGCGCGAGAGCGCGGTGTTGACGGCCAGGTAGTCGATGGCGCGCTGGCGGCTCCAGCCCATGACGTGAATGCCGGTGTCGACCACCAGCCGGCAGGCTCGCCACATCTCGTAGCTCAAGCGGCCGAAGTTGCTGTACGGGTCGCGGTAGAAGCCGGCTTCGAGGCCGAGCCACTCGGAGTAGAGACCCCACCCTTCGCCGAAGGCGTCGACATAGACGAAGCGCCGGAAATCGGGCAGGTCCCGGAGCTCTTTCTGCAGGGCGATCTGCAGGTGGTGGCCGGGCACCGCTTCGTGGAAGGTCAGGGCCTCGAGGTTGTAGAGCGGCCGGGTGTCGAGGGCGAAGGTGTTCACCCAGTAGGTGCCGGCGCGGCGGCTGTCGAGCGGCGCGCCGTTGTAACGCCCGCCGGTGTACTTGGGCGCGATGTCGGCGGGCACCGGCTCGACGGTGTAGGGCTGGCGCGGCAGCAACTTGAACAGCGACGGCAGCTTGCCGTCCATGCGCTTGGCGATGTACGCGGCGCGCTCGAGCAGCTCCGTGGGCGTGTGGGCGTAGAAGCGCGGATCGCTGCGCAGGAACTCCAGGAACTCCGGCAGCCCTTGCTTCCAGTCCACCTGGCGCATCACCGCGAGCATCTCGCCGTGGATGCGCTCCACCTCGCGCAGGCCGATGGCATGCACCGCCTCCGGCGTCAGGTCGAGGGTGGTGAAGTGGTGCACCTCGAAGGCGTACAGCGCGCGCCCGCCGGGCAGGTCCGCCGCCGCGATGGTGGTGCGCGCGTGCGGGATGTACTCGTCGCGCATGAAGGCGAGGAAATCGCGGTAGGCCGGCACCACCTCGTCGCGGATGGCGGCCCTGCCGGCCTGGCGCAGCCGCTCGCGTTCGCTCTCCGGCACCGCCGCCGGGAAGCTCGCGAACGGCTGCCAGAAGACGCTCTTGGCGACGTCGTCGACGACGTGCATGGCGATCGCGTCGGTGTAGCCCTGCAGCACCACGCGCGGCAGGGTGTGACCGGCGGCGACGCCCTCGCGCAGCAGCTCCGTGTTCTGGCGCGCGTAGGCGGGGAAGGCGCGCAGGCGCGCGAGGTAGTTCTCGTAGTCCTTCAGCGTGGCGAGCGGCACCTCCTCGGGCAGCCGCGAGAAATCGGTGTGGAAGCCCCCCTCGGCGGTGATCGACTGGCGGTAGGTCTTGAAGCGGTACTCGCCGATCTCGTCGCTCAGCTCGCGCTCGAACAGGTCGTAGCTGACGGCGTCGGTCTCGCCGACGCGCGCGCGGCCGATGCGGTGGAGGCGCTCGAGGACGTCCCGCGCGTGCTCATTCCGGCGCGCCAGGTCCGCCGGTGTCATCGACGGCAGGCGGTCGTTGTAGCGGTTGTCGCCCACCGCGGTCGCGGCCAGCGGGTCCTCGCGCAGACCGTACTGCCACTCCTCGGCGAAGAGCGCATGCAGCGCGGCGGCCGGAGCGGCCGCATCGGCCGCCGCATCGGCCGCCGCATCGGCCGCCGCATTGGCCGCGTCGACCGCGGGCGTCGCGGGGCCGAACGCCCCGCCCAGGGCGCCGAGGATCAGGAGGGGCAGGCGAAGGCTCATGGCTGACCAGCGAGGATACCATCTCCCGGCTGGCTGGCCGGCCCGTGGCCTCACGGGCTCAGCGGCACCGGAGCCGCAGGGACGTCGGCGTTGTGCTACCCCTCCCAGGCCTCCCGGCTCCCTGGCCGGCCGTTCCCGGACGCCAGGGTGACAGCCGCTTGACAACCCGGCGCCAGGGTCCATACGATACCGAGAATGTAAACGGTTACATCGGCAATCCAGCGAGGACTGCCGTAAAGCGATACAGCGTGGGCGTGCGGACGTGCCGGTCTCAGCAGCGGGGAGGAGTCTCGCGGATGAGCGCCACGATCAAGGAGGTCGCGAGGGAGGCCGAGGTCTCGGTCGCGACCGTCTCGCGGGTGTTCAACGACAAGGGGCCGGTCCGCAGCGAGACGCGCCGCCGCATCCTCGAGGTCGCCGAGCGGCTGCGCTACACCCCCCACGGCGCCGCCCGCAGCCTGATCACCAACGAGACGCACACCGTCAGCGTGCTGCTCCCGGACCTCCACGGCGAGTTCTTCTCCGAGGTGATGCGCGGCATCGACTCGACCGCCCACGGCAGCGGCTATCACCTGCTGGTCGCCAGCTCCCACAACGACCGCGCGGAGATCAAGGCGCTGCTGCGTGCCATGCGCGGCCGCGTCGACGGCCTGATCGTCATGTCGCCCGACATCGATGCGCACACGCTCGAGGCCAACCTGCCCGAGACGCTGCCGATCCTGCTGCTCAACTGCCTGGTGGACGGCACCTCCTTCGACTCGATCAACGTCGACAACCACGGCGGCGCCCTCGCCATGGTGCGCCACCTCGCCGGCCTCGGCCACCGCCGCATCGCCCTGGTCAAGGGCGCGGCCGAGAACTACGACGCCCGCGAGCGCTTGCGCGGCTACCGCGACGCGGTGGCAAGCCTGGGCCTCGACGCCGCGCCGGAGCTCGAGATCGACGGCGACTTCAGCGAGGAGGCCGGCTACCGCGCCGGGCGGCACATCGTGGCGATGGGCGGCCGGCCGACGGCGGTCTTCGCCACCAACGACGCGATGGCCATCGGCTGCCTCTACGCGCTGCGCGAAGCCGGCATCCGCGTCCCCGAGGACGTGGCGCTGGCCGGCTTCGACGACATCCCGATCGCGCGCTACATGACCCCGCCGCTGACCTCGGTCAGCGTGTCGATCGCGAAGCTCGGCGCCCGCGCCATGGAGCGCCTGCTGAGCTCGGTCAAGGCGCGCAACGCCCACCAGCGCCGCCACGAGACCCTGCCCACCGAGCTGGTGGTGCGCGGCTCCTGCGGCGGCGCTGTCCAACGCTCTGACGGATCCTGGAACCTGTAACGAGGAACGAAGACAAGGAGGGGACTCATGCAACGAACGTTGAAGACCTGTGTATGGGCGGTGCTCGCCGGCGCGCTGGCGGTCTCCGCGGCGGCCCAGACGTCGACGGCGGCCATCCGTGGCAAGGTGACGAACGAGCAGGGGGCGGTGCTCGCCGGCGCGACGATCCAGGCCACCGGCACGCAATCGGGATTCGTCCAGTCGGTCACTGCCGGCGCGGACGGTTCCTTTCAGCTCGGCGGCCTGACGCCGGGCGAGTACAACATCACGGTGTCGGCACCGAGCTTCGAGGCCCGCACGGAGACCGTGAAGGTCCTGGTCGGGCAGAACCTGAGCGTCGTCTTCGTGATGACGCCGACGCAGGTCCTCAGCGAGTCGATCACCGTCTCCGGCGAGACACTGATCGAGATGAAGACCCCGGAGGCGGCGACCAACGTCACCACGCAGCAGATCGAGAACCTGCCGCAGGACGACCGCAACTTCCTCAACTTCGCGGCCCTCGCTCCCGGCGTCCGGCTGTCGACCGATCCGCTGAACAAGACGATCGCCGCCGACGCGCAGCCCGCCGAGCAGACCAACGTCTACATCGACGGCATCAGCCAGAAGAACGACGTGCTGCTGGGCGGCCTGGTGGGGCAGAACTCGAGCCGCGGCAACCCGTTCCCGCAGAACGCGGTGCAGGAGTTCCGCGTCGTCACCCAGAACTACAGCGCGCAGTACGAGAAGGCCTCGAGCGTGATCATCTCCGCGGTGACCAAGTCGGGCGGCAACGACTTCCACGGGCAGGCCTTCGACTACTACCAGCCGAAGGCGTGGGTCGATGCGCTGCCCCAGGGCTTCCAGTTCTCCACGCTGGCCACCAACCAGGACTACCACCGCAATCAGCCCGGCGCCTCGATCGGCGGGCCGATCGTCAAGGACAAGCTCCATTTCTTCTTCTCGTACGAGGGCGTGGACGAGACCCAGACGTTGCCGGTCACGCTCGGCAACTCGAGCTTCGGGCCGCAGTTCGGCCAGTTCACCGGCGTCTTCCCCGCCCCCTTCCAGTCGAACCTGGGCTTCGGCAAGCTGAGCTGGCAGCCGGCCGACAACCAGCTCGTCGACCTGACCGGCACCTATCGCAAGGAGCACGAGACGCGCGACTTCGGCGACCAGACGTCCTTCCAGTCGGCCACCGACCTCAAGAACTGGGTGTACGGCACGGCGCTGCACCATACCTGGAACAACAGCACCGCGCTCAACCAGGCGGCGCTCAGCTGGCAGGACTACGCCTGGAACCCGACGCCGACCAATCCCAACCTCGTCGGGCTCAACTACTTCGGCGTCATCCGCCTGGGTGGCAACACCACCACCCAGAAGTTCGACCAGCGGCGGATCGAGTTCCGCGACGACTTCAGCTTCATCGGTCCTAAATGGCAGGGCGACCAGAGCATCCTGCTCGGCTTCAACACCGATTTCCTCCATTACAACGTCAACAAGAGCCTGAACGGCAACCCCGAGTTCGACTTCAACATCGATCCGGCGAACAACGAGTCGTTCGCGCAGCCGTTCCAGGCGGTCTTCGGCTTCGGCAACCCTTTCCTCACCGCCAACAACCAGGAGTACGGCGTCTACGGCCAGGACAACTGGGCGGTGAGCTCGCACCTGACGGTGAACATCGGCCTGCGCTGGGACTACGAGACGCACGGCTTCGACACCAGCTACGTGACGCCGGCGAACATCGTGCAGGGGCTGACCGGCGTGGTGCCCTCGGACTACTTCTCGAACGGCCACAACCGGAGCCAGTTCACCGACGCGTTCCAGCCGCGCCTGGGCTTCTCGTACGACGTGGCGGGCAACAGCAAGACGGTGTTCTTCGGCGGCTTCGGCCGCTACTTCGATCGCGACTTCCTCAACAGCACGCTCGACGAGCGCTACCGCCTGCAATTCCCGGTCTACAACATCCAGTTCTCGCCCGACGGCAGCATCCGCAACGGCGCGTCGACGATCATGTGGAACCCGAGCTTCGAGTCGGTCGCGGGCCTCGACGCGCTCATCGCTTCGGGTCAGGCCAGCCCGCAGATCTACCTGCTCAACAACAACCTCAAGCCGCCCTACTCGAACCAGTTCAACCTCGGCGTCCGGCAGGCGGTCGGCGACTGGATCGCTTCGGTCAGCTACAACGGCGTGCGCGGCTATCGCGGCCTCACCTTCATCTCGGCGAGCCCGCCCCCCTGCTGCCCCTCGATCCTTCCCGGCTTCGGCAGCGTGATCCTCTCCGACCCGGAGGGCAAGCGGTACTGGTACGACGGCGGCTACCTCTCCCTGGACCGGCCGTTCCGCTCCGGCTGGGGCGCGCACATCGCCGCGACCGTGGGCAAGGCGACGCAGACCGGCAACGACATGTTCAGCCTCGACTATCCGACCGCGAGCTCCTACCCGCGCCACATCGTGCCCGGCACCGAGCGCGCGCGCATCGTCGGCAGCGGCATCTTCGGGATCCCCTGGGACATGACCTTCGCGACGAGCGTCACGCTGGGGACCGGCGCCGCCTTCGACCTGCTCGACTTCACGCAGGGCTTCTCCCTGCAGGACCGCCTCATCACGCACCCCTTCTCGCAATCGATCTATCCGCCGAAGTCCGGGGGCTTCGCCGACCGCTCGATCGATTTCCGGCTGGAGAAAGACATCCACGTGGGCAGCAGCGTCGCGGTCGGCCTCGTCGGCGAGATGTTCAACGCCTTCAACTGGGCAAGTTACGGCTGCCTCAACAACTTCGTCGGCCCGGGCGGCAACCCGAGCTTGGGCGAGCCGGGGTGCGTGATCAACCTCGGGCGCCGCGAGCAGGTCGGGTTGAAGGTGAACTTCTAGGCTGAGGGCGAAGACCTCCAGGGGCGGGCGCAGGTGCGCCCGCCCTCCCCATGTCGCCCTCCCGGGGGACGAGCATCACCACCGTGCGACAGCTCGCGGCCCAGTGGAGCCCTCTCCGGGTCCCGCCCCCGGCAGGCAGTGCACTAGGATGGGCGTGATGTCACCAGCCTTCCGCAAGATCGTCGCTTTCGCTGCTTTCCTCGGTCCGCTCCTTGCAGTCGCCAGCCGCCTTGCGCCGGCAACGGGCGCTCCGCCGCCGGTTGACGCGAATCGGCTGCTCCCGCAGGACGAGCGCTTCCTCGACCAGCTCGAGGAGCGCACCTTCCGCTGGTTCTGGGAGCTCGGCAATCCCGCCAACGGCCTGGTGCCCGACCGCGCGCCCAGCCCGTCGTTCTCGAGCGTCGCCGCGGTCGGCTTCGGTCTCACCGCCTACCCGGTCGGCGTCGAGCGCGGCTGGGTGACCCGCGCCCAGGCGCGCGCCCGCGTCCTCGCGACGCTGCGCTTCCTGCTCGCCGCACCGCAAGGCGCGGCGCCGGCCGGGATGACCGGCTACCACGGATTCTTCTACCACTTCCTCGACATGGGCACCGGCAGGCGCTTCAAGGACGTGGAATTGTCGCCCATCGACACCGCCCTGCTGATGGCCGGGGTGCTGGTCGACGGCTCGTACTTCGACGCCGCCGCCGGTGCGCCCGGCGATCCGCGCGGCGAGGAGGCGGCGATCCGCGCCGCGGCCGAGGAGCTGTATACCCGCGTCGACTGGCGCTGGATGCAGCCCCATCCACCCGACGTGGCCCTCGGCTGGTCCCCCGAGAGCGGCTACATCCCTTATGAGTGGCGCGGCTACAACGAGGCGGTGATCCTCTACGTGCTGGCGCTGGGCTCGCCGACCCACCCGGTGGACGAGGAGGCGTGGCAGCGCTACACCAGCACCTACCTCTGGGGGGAGTACTACGGGCAGCAGTACCTGGCCTTCACGCCGCTCTTCGGCTACCAGTACCCGCACGTCTGGATCGACTTTCGCGGCATCCGCGACGCCTTCATGCGCGCCCATGCCAGCGACTACTTCGAGAGCGCCCGCCGCGCCACCCTGGCGCAGCGCGCCTACGCCATCGCCAACCCGCGGGGCTTTCGCGACTACGGCCCGGAGATCTGGGGGTTGACCGCCTGCGACGGCCCCGGCGACTTCACCCTCGAGATCGACGCCCGCAGCCGTGTCTTCCACGGCTACTGGGCGCGCGGCGCCGCGCCGACCGGCGTCCGCGACGATGGCACCCTCGCCCCGACCGCGGCGGCCAGCGCCATCGCCGTGGCGCCGGAGATCGCGCTGCCGGCGATGGAGGAGATGTCTCGCCGCTACGGCGGCCGCCTGCTCACCAGGTACGGGTTCCTCGACGCCTGGAACGCGACCCTAAGGGTGCCGCCGCCCAAGCCTCCTCGCCGCGTCGAGCGGGGGAGCGTCGATCCCGGCGCCGGCTGGTTCGACGGCGACGCCCTGGGCATCGACCAGGGGCCGATCGTGGCGATGATCGAGAACTACAGGAGCGGCCTCATCTGGCGCCTCATGCGCCGCAACCCGCACCTGGTGCGGGGCCTGCGCCGCGCCGGCTTCGAGGGCGGCTGGCTGGCCGGCGCGGAGAGCCCGCCGCATTGAAACCGCCGTCGACGGTCCTGGCCTTCTGGCTACTACTACTGCTGCTGCTGGCAGGCTGCGGCGGCGCCTCAGGCGGCCGGCGCGGGCCCGAGCGGCTGGAGCTGTGGGCGCTGGGGCGCGAGGGGGAGGTGGTGCAGCAGCTGCTGCCCGAGTTCGAGCGGCGCCATCCCGAGCTGCGGGTCGAGGTGCAGCAGATCCCGTTCATCGCCGCGCACGAGAAGCTGCTGACCGCCTTCGTCGGCCGCAGCACTCCGGACCTGGCGCAGCTCGGCAGCACCTGGATCCCGGAGTTCGCGGCCATCGGCGCCCTGGCCGGCCTCGACGCCCGCCTGGCGGCCAGCCGCACGGTGGCGGCAGCCGACTACTTTCCGGGCGGCTGGGACAGCGGCGTCATCGACGGCCGGGTCTACGCCATTCCCTGGTACGTCGACACGCGGCTGCTCTTCTACCGCAGCGATCTGCTCCGGGCGGCCGGCTGCGAGCTGCCGCCACGCACGTGGAGCTCCTGGCGCCGCTGCATGGAACGGGTGAAGGCCCGCGCCGGCGCCGGCAACTTCGCCATCCTGCTGCCGATCAACGAATATCCGCCGCTGGTGGCCCTGCTGCTCGAGGCCGGATCGCCGCTGCTGCGCGACGGCGGGCGGTACGGCGCCTTTCGCGATCCGCGCAGCCGGCGCGCGATGGCCTTCTACGTCGATCTGTTCCGCGCCGGGCTGGCGCCGGCGGTGCCCGACTACCGGGTGGCCAATCTCTACCAGCTGTTCGGCCAGGGCTACTTCGCCATGTACGTCTCCGGTCCCTGGGACGTCGGCGAGCTCCGGCGGCGGCTGCCGCCGGCGATGGCCGACCGCTGGGCGACCGCACCGCTGCCGGCGCCGGACGAGGATGGCCCGGGAGCGGGCAATTCGCTGGTCGGGGGCTCGAGCCTGGTGATCTTCCGCGGCTCGCGGCACGCGCGGGCGGCGTGGCAGCTGATCGAGTACCTGTCGGAGCCGGCGCAGCAGACGCGCTTCTTCGCCCTGGTCGGCGACCTGCCGGCGCGGCGCGCCGCCTGGCAGGACCCGGCCCTGGCCGCCGATCCGCGGGTGGGGGCCTTCCGCGAGCAGCTGCAGCACGCGGTGCCGTCCCCGAAGGTGCCCGAGTGGGAACAGATCGCCACCCGCATGTGGGAGCGCAGCGAGGGGGCCATCGAAGGCCGGCAGGGCCTGGACGAGGCGCTCGCCGGCCTCGACCGCGACGCCGACCTCATCCTCGAGAAGCGGCGCTGGCTGCTCGAGCGCCAGTCGCGGGGAGTGGCTCGGCGGCGCGTGCCGGGATCGCCATGATCCCCATGATCCCAAGGATCGCCATGATCGCCATGATCGCGACCACCGCCACGATCCGCGGCGGGGCGCGTGTGCCGAGGCGCGGGCTGAGTGCCGAGGCGCGTGCGGCGGTGTGGCTCCTCGCCCCGGCGCTGCTGGTGATCGGCGTCTGCTTCCTGCTGCCGGTCGGCGCGGCGCTGCTGCTGTCGCTCACCGACTTCGACATCTACGCGGTCGCCGACCTCCGCAACCTGCGCTTCATCGGTCTCGGCAACTACCGGCGGCTGCTGGCGGACCCGGTGATCTGGACGGCGCTGCGCAACACCTTCTACTTCGCCGCCGCCGGCGGTCCGCTGTCGGTCCTGGTGTCGCTCGGCGCGGCGCTGCTGCTCGACTCGCGGCTGGCGCGCTGCAAGGCGCTCTTCCGCACGGTCTTCTTCGCGCCGGTGGTGACCACGCTGGTGGCGGTGGCGGTGGTATGGCGGTATCTCTATCATCCGCACTTCGGCCTGCTCGACCGCGTCCTCGGCTGGATCGGCCTGCCGGCGATCGATTGGCTGGGCGACCCGCGCTGGGCGATGCCGGCGATCATCCTGCTCGCGGTGTGGAAGAACTTCGGCTACAACATGATCGTCTTCCTCGCCGGCCTGCAGAACATCCCGGTCACGCTGTACGAAGCGGCGCGCATCGACGGCGCCGGCTGGTGGCGCCAGCTGCGTCACGTCACGCTGCCCATGCTGGCGCCGACCTTCCTCTTCGTTGGCGTGATCACCATGATCGGCTACTTCCAGCTGTTCACCGAGCCGTACGTGCTCACCCGCGGCGAGGGCGGACCGCTCAACAGCACGCTGTCCGTGGTGCTGCTGATGTACAAGCAGGGCTTCCGCTTCTGGAACATGGGCTACGCGGCGGCGCTGGCGTTCGTCCTGTTCCTGGTGATCCTCGCGGTGACGGCGCTGCAGCTGCTGTGGCGGCGGCGCGGAGGTGGGCGGTGAGGGCGGTGCGCGCGCTGAGAACGGTGAGCCGCCGTCATGATCGCCGGCAGGGCGCGGGCCGCCAGCTGGGAGCGGCGCTGCTGCTGAACGGGGCGCTGGTCCTGGCGGCCGCGGTCACGCTGGTGCCGCTGCTGTGGATGGTCTCCGTATCGTTGATGCCCACCGGCGAGGCCAACGTCTTCCCGCCCGCGTTCTTGCCGAGCCGCGTCACCTTCGCGCACTACCGCGAGCTGTTCACCCGTCTCGACCTCAGCCGCTATCTCCTCAACAGCACCCTGATCGCCGGCGCGGTGACGGCGCTGTCGCTGCTGTTCAACGCGATGGCGGGATACGCCTTCGCCAAGCTGCGCTTCGGCGGCCGCGAGCGTCTCTTCGGCCTGCTCCTCGCCGCGCTGGTGATCCCGACCCAGGTGGCGATGCTGCCGCTCTTCCTGCTCATGCGCTGGCTCGGCCTGGTCAACACCTACGGCGGAGTGGTGGTGCCGGCGATGGCAAGCATCCTCGGCATCTTCCTGATGCGCCAGTTCGCGCTCTCGCTGCCCGACGAGCTGCTCGACGCCGCCCGCATCGACGGCGCCTCGGAGCTGCGCATCTTCCGCTCGGTGGTGCTGCCGCTCTGCCGCCCGGTCCTGCTCACTCTCGCGATCTTCACCTTCCTCGCCACCTGGAACGATTTCACCTGGCCCCTGGTCGTGCTCACCGACGGCCGCATGTACACCCTCCCGATCGGCCTCGCCAACCTCAGCGGCGAGCACTACCAGGACACCGAGCTGATGATGGCCGGAGCCGTCATGACCATCGCCCCCGTCCTGCTGCTCTTCATCGCCCTGCAGCGCTACTACATCGAGGGCATCCTGCTCGGCAGCATCAAGGAGTAGGTAGGCCGAGCTGGCCCCTCGGCGTGAGATCGATGTCGAGCCCGGCCCGCGGGGCGGGGTGGTGGCGACGACGGTTGCGTTGGCAACGACTGTCACTACTTCTATGGCGCCCTCAGACCGCCTGCCTACCTCTACCCGGTGACTCAGCGATAGATCTCCCGCCGATGGCCCACCTGACGACGATGACCTCCCTGGCGGCGTCGTCCACCGAGTAGACGATGCGATACCGGCCCTGCCGGATGCGAAAGCGGTCGCGGTGGCCGGCGAGCTTCTGCGCGCCGCGCGGGCGAGGGCTAAGCGCGAGCCTGCCGATGCGCGTGACGATGCGCTGTCGCTCGCGCTTCGACGAGATCGCCTCGATCTCCCTGGCCGCCGAGGTCTTGACGAGGACCTTATAGCTGGCCACGCCGCTTCAGGCGCTTCACGAAAGAAGCGAAGCTCTCCACCGGCTCGGCCTCGCGCTCCTCGAAGGCCTCGAGATCCTCGGCGTCTTCCGTCAGACAGAGCTTGACGGCCTCGTTCACCAGGTCCGATATGGAGCGGTCGGCCGCGGCCGCCTTTAGACGCAAGGCCCGATGCAGGTCGGAGTCCAGGTACACGGTGGCTCGTCTTGCAACAGTAGGTGCCATGGCGCCACCTTAGCGTCATAACGTCAAGACGTCAAGCGCCCGGCCGCCAGGCGGCGGGCATGAAGAAGAGCGGCTGCGCGGCGGGGTTGCGCCGGATCATGGCATCCGGCCGCCCGGCCTGGGCTCGGACGATGCCGAGGGTGCCGCTCCATTGGCGGTGGTGCCGGCGAGGGGAGAGTCGGAGCCGTCGGGGCGGAGCAGGCGGAAGCCGGTGCCGTCGTCGAGGGGGGAGAGCGGGATGGCCTCGCGCCGCATCTCGACACCGGGGAGGCGGTACAGGTCTGGCGGCGCGGCGGCGGCGTCGAGGACCACGACGCGGTAGCCGGCGGCGAGCAGGTGCCGGGCCTGCGCCGGCGTCGGCACGCCCTCGTAGGCGATGTAGGGGGTGTAGAACATCGCCTCGAGTGGCCGGTCGAGGTGGAAGAGCACCACCGGGCCGGGGCCCAGCTGCGCCGGCAGCTCGCGCAGCGCCCTCACCCAGGGAGGGGTGCGGTCATAGCTCGGGCGAATCTTCATGCGCTCGACGGTGTAGCGCAGCGGCAGCAGCGGCAGCAGCACCAGCGCCGCCCAGCGCAGCGCCGCCGCGGCCACCCGGCGAGCGTCGCGAGCGTCGCGCGCGCCGCCGCGCCGGGGCCGCCGGTCCCACAGCCACAGCCAGAAGCTCGCCTCGACGATGAACAGCGCCGGCGCCGCGATCATGATGTAACCGCCGAGCTTGGTGGCGGCGAGCGAGAACGCCACCAGGGGCAGCAGCAGCCAGACGGCGACAGGCAGCAGCTCGAGCGCCTGGCCGCCCTCCGGCGCCGCCTCGCCGCCAGGCTGCGGCGTGCCGGCGCGGCGCGACGGCAGCGATCGCCGCGATCGCCGCCACGCCGGGTAGACCAGGCTGACCAGGAACCAGCCGAGCGGCAGGTAGATCAGCTCGCCGAAGAAGCGCGGCATCTTGGCCAGGTAGTACAGCGGCGAGCCGCCCAGCCCCTCGATTGGCACCGCCAGGTGGTGCAGGTTGTAGGCGGACTCCCAGCGCGCTTCGAGGGGGAACGCCGCACGGGTGTAGAGCTGCCAGGGCAGTGCCACCGCGGCGCAGGCCGCCGTCATCGCCAGCAGGCCGGCGGCGAGCCGGCGCGGCGGCTGGCGGCGCCAGGCGAGCGCCAGCCAGACCGGGATCGGCAGCAGCCCGGGGAGCCACTTCGTCAGCACCGCCAAGCCGCAGACGGCGCCGATCGCCAGCGTCGCGAGGAGGAAGGCCGGCCAGCCGCCGGTCCCGCCCGCGGTGCCGGGCTCGGTGCCGAGCTCGGTGGCGGGTCCGCGGCGCCAGCCGCGGACCTGCAGCACCGCGCCGAGGATCGCGAGCTCGACGAAGAAGATCAGCGCGTTGTCGACGTGGTCGACCGCCACTCGGCCGCCGGGCAGCTGCAGCAGGTAGCCGTTGACCGCCTGGAAGGCCGCCGCCGGCAACCCCACACGGCGGCCGCCGAGGTGCGAGCCGATGACGTAGGTCAGCAGGATCGCCAGGGCGGAGAGCAGCAGGCTCGGCAACCGCATCGCGATCTCGTCGGGGCCGAGCAGGCGCATGCCTGCCGCCATCAGCCAGAGGGCCAGTGGCGGCTTGTGCAGCCAGACGTGATTGGAGCGCCAGTCCCGGTAGTCGTAGGGGAGCACCGGGTGGTCATAGAGGGCAGGAACCAGCGGGTGCTCGACGAGGTGCTTGGCCACCAGCGCGTGGTAACGCTCGTCCCAGGTGTGAAGGAAGAGGTCACAGCCGGCATACATGCGCAGCACGAGGCCGGCGGCCACGATGGCCGCGGCCGCCGCCTCGGGCCGTCCCCGCCGCCAGGCGCGCCACGCGTAGCCGAAGAGCAGGCCGGCGGCGGCGAGCGCCGCCAGCCCCCAGACCAGGTTCAGGGGTGAATCCTCCCGCGGGCCGGGATCGCCCGCCCGCCGCGAGCGCGCCGCCCGCCTGCCCGCCGAGCCCGCGCCGCGCCGACCGCCGACGAATGCGGCGAACGAGCGGCAGGCGGAGCGGCGGCCGGCAGCCGGGAGAGTAGCAGAGGCCGAGGTTGCGCCGCCCCGCGCCGGCAGCGGCGCAAGAAACCGCGGACTGCATGGTTTCAGCAATGAGCAGTTCGCCGCCGCGCACCCCGGCCGACGCAGCCGGGCCCGAGCGGCGGACCACCAGGCAACACACAACCAGGACGGCTATTGGCGGCGCGGGCGTGGCCGCGGCAGGGGGGAGTCTGTCCGCTGAGGGCTCGCACGCGGGCATCACTTCCGGTGCCCCAACGATCACGGAGTGAATGGAGGTAGTCGTGATGAAGAGCATTCCATGGCCGAGATGGTCACCCTCGACCCTCGCCAGCATCGTCAACATCGCCAGTCTCGCCAGCATGGCGGGCGCCGGCGGCCTGCTGCTGCCGGCGGCAGCCCTGTGGGCCGCCGGCGTTCCGCCGCCCAACCTGCCGGCCTGCCCGGTGCCGGGCTCCATCCAGCACGTCGTCTTCCTGATCAAGGAGAACCGCACCTTCGACAACTACTTCGGCAAGTTCTCCGGCGCCAACGGTTCGACCACGGCGCTCGACTCGGCGGGCAACGTCGTGCCGCTGGCCCCGGCGAGCGACACCAACTTCGGCTGCGACATCGATCACTCCTGGCAGGGGGCCAACCTGGGAGGGGACTGCGGCCGCCAGGACAAGTTCGACCTGATCAGCTACAGCAGCAACAAGCCGCCCTGCAACACCAGCCAGCCGGCGCCCTACACCAATCACAGCCTGACCCAGTTCAGCCAGGCCGACATCCCGAATTACTGGGCCTTGGCCCAGCACTTCACTCTCGGCGACAACATGTTCTCGTCGCTGCTCGGGCCGAGCTATCCGAACCACATGTACACCGTGGCGGCGCAGAGCGGCGGCTTCACGGAGGGGGAGGGTGCGGTCAACAACCCCTACGTCCCCGGCGGCGGCCCGAATCCCACCGGCGGCTGGGGCTGCGACGTGCCGAACCAGCTGGCACAGACGATTCCCTATGGCAAGAACGTCTGCCCGGTGAACGATCCCTTCGGCACCCATTCCTCGTGCTGGACCGACATCCCCACCCTGCCGGACGAGATCGACGCCACGAAGACTCTCGACTGGCGCTACTACGCGCCGGGACCGGGCGCCGGCGGCTACATCTGGTCGGCCCTCAATGCCTTCTCGCAGATCCGCAACGACCCGGCGCGCTGGAAGAAGGTGGTCCCGTACACGCAGTTCGAGAGCGACCTGTACAACGACGGCCTCAAGGCGGTCTCGTGGATCGTCTTCCCCGGCCAACTGAGCGAGCACGCTCCGGCCAGCGTCTGCGCTGGCGAGAACTACACCGTCGAGCTGCTCAATTCGTTGCAGGCCAGCCCGTACTGGTGCAGCACCGCCGTGTTCATCACCTGGGACGATTTCGGCGGCTTCTTCGATCACGTGCCGCCGCCCGACCAGCCGAACGCCGACGTCTACGGTCCCGGCTTCCGGGTGCCGCTGCTGGTCGTCTCACCCTACGCGCGGTCGGGCTTCATCGATTCGCGGCAGTTCGATTTCACCAGCATGCTGCGCTTCGCCGAGGTGACCTTCAACCTGCCGGCGCTCACCCCGCGCGACGCCGGCGCCCACGACATGATGAGCACTTTCGATTTCAACCACGTGACGCCGCGGCTGTTCCTGACGCAGCGGACCTGCCCGGCGCCGCCCCCCGGGTTGGCGCCCAGCGCGGCGAACGACTTCGACGACTAGCCCGGCGGTGTCCTCGGCCCGCCCTCCGCTCGCCGGCCGCGGCAGGGCCGGGGGAGGGCGGGCCGCCTTCGAGACGGCGTACACTACGCGGGCCCCAGCCCGCTGACGAGAGGGAGAGAGAGCCATGTGGCGACGACACCTGCTGCCGGCGATGGTGCCGATGGCGGCGATGGCGGCGATGGCGGCGGTCAGCGCGCTGCTGCCGGCCGCGGCGCTCGCCGCGCCTGCCGGGCGGCTGATCGGCACGGTGCGCGGACCGGACGGCGGCGTGCTGCCCGGCGCCACCGTCACGATCTCCTCGCCGGCGCTGATCGGCGGCCCGCGGGTCGCCGAGAGTGGGCCGGACGGCAGCTTCACGTTCCCCGGTCTCGACCCGGGGGTCTACAGCGTCGAGATCGAGCTCTCCGGCTTCCGCGCGGTCCAGCTCGCCGGCGTGCGGGTCAGCCTCGACCGTGCCACCGCCGTCTACCCGCGCCTCGCATCGGGCGAGCTGCGCGAGCAGGTCACGGTCACCGCCGAACGGCCGGTGATCGACCCGACGCAGGTCGCGTCGGGACAGGTTTTTACCGCCCAGTTCATCGACCGCGCCTCGATCGGCGCCGACGACCGCAACTACCAATCGGTGGTCGGCAGCGCCGCCGGCGCGATCACCACCGAGATCACCGCCGACCCGAACGTCTTCGGCTCGACCATCGGCGAGAACGTCTACCTCGTCGACGGCCTCGACACCACCGACCCGTACACCGCGACCTATGGCACCAACTTCAACTTCGACGCCATCCAGGAGGTGTCGCTGCTCACCGCCGGCTTCGAGGCGGAGTACGGCCGGGCGACCGGCGGCGTGATCAACGTCGTCACCAAGTCGGGAGGCAACGACTTTCACGGCACCTTCGACAGCCGCTACCGCAACGACGCCTTCACCGCGAAAGGAGCGCACTTCGATCCCGATTCCGCCGGCCAGAGCAGCTTCCTGCTGCCGGCCGCGACGCTCGGCGGCCCGGTGCTCCACGACCGTCTCTGGTTCTTCAGCTCGGCGGCGCTCGAGGACCAGAAGCTGACCCCGACCGATTCGCCGACGGCCAATCACCTGCGCAGCGAGGACTTCCTCGGCAAGCTCAGCTGGCAGATCGATCCCCGGTGGCGGGCGGTCTTCAAGGCATCGTCGACGCCGGCGACCCTGGCCGACTTCAATGCCAGCCAGTTCGTCGAGCCGGCGGCCGCCGCGACCGAGCGGCAGCGCGCGACGATCTACCAGGGCGACCTCTCGGGCATGCTGTCGAGCCGCTCGCTCTGGGAGCTGCAGCTGGGCGCGAACGAGCGCCGCATCGACGATGGGCCGGCGAGCGGCGACCTCGCGACTCCCGGGGTGGTCGACCAGGCGACGCAGATCAGCTCGGTCAACTACACTTCGGTGCAGTCGAGCGACCGCCGCCGCCTCGAAGCGCAGAGCAGCCTGACCTGGCTGGCCGCGGGCCCGGGCGGCGACCACGAGCTGAAGGGGGGAGCCTCCTACGGCCGGCTGTCGCTCGCCACCCTCTCCAACGTCCCCGGCGGCGGCATGTACACCGACGACAACGGCCCGTTCCTCTATAGCGCCACGCCGGCGTTGCCGAGCGCCACCTACACCGGCGGCATCTTCGGCGGCTACGTGCAGGACGCCTGGCAGGCGCTGCCGGCGCTCACCGTCAAGGGGGGGCTGCGCTACGACGAGGTGACCTACAACAACGAGACCGGCAGCCGCGTCGCCGACCTGCGCCAGCTGCAGCCCCGCCTCGGCTTCGCCTGGGACCCGAGCGGCGACGCGCGCACCGTCGTGCGCGGCAGCTACGGGCTGTTCATGCACCCCGGGGCGCTCTCGGTGCCGCTGTACTCGCGTCTGACCTTCGCGCCCACCAGCCGCTATCTCTCGTGCTCGAACGTGGTGGCGGCCGGGGTGACCGACCCGGCAACCATCGCCGCCCTCTGCGGGCAGTTCGCGGCGGCGAACGGCGGCACGGTGATCGCCGACCCGCTGCACCGCGACCCCTACGGGTACGCCTTCGAGGACGTGCTCAACACCGCCCCCAACGTGGTGGACCCGCACCTCAAGCCGACCGTCGCCACCGAGCTCACGGCAGGAGCCCAGCAGCGTCTCGGCGAGCGCTCGGCGCTCGACCTCACCTGGGTCTACAAGAAGACGCGCGACGTCCTCGAGGACACCTGTATCGAGAACCTGCAAGGCCTCACCCCGGACCCCGGCTTCCTGCACTGTCCGTACAAGGTCCTGACCAACCCGGCGGCGGCGCGGCGCGACTACCACGGGCTGGTGCTGCGGCTCGACAGCCGCGCCGGCGACTGGCTCTATCTCGTGGCTTCCTACACCTACGCGGTGTCGAAGGGGAGCGTCGAGTACACCCAGGGCGCGGGAAGCGAGCTCGACGTCTTCCCGGTGCACTTCGCCAACACCTACGGCTATCTCTCGGACGACGTCCGCCACCGCGTCAAGCTGAAGGGCTTCGTCAAGCTGCCGGGCCGGATCAACGTCGGCTTCAACGCCATCTACCAGTCGCCGTTCGACTACAGCGTGCTCGAGGCGCTGGCCCCGCCGCTCTACGGTAACGAGTACCTCGAGCCGCGCGGCAGCCGGCGCGCCAACAGCACCCTCTACACCGAGGCCGAGGTGCGGAAGTCCTTCCAGCTCGGGCGCTGCGAGCTCGAGCTGATCGCCTCGATCGAGAACGTCCTCGGCAATCAGCCCGCGGTCGCCGTCTGCCAGTATGCCTCCGGCTGCACCAGCACCGGCGGCGACCAGCTGGCGCTCGGCGCGCCCACCGACTACCAGCAGCCGCGCAACTACGAGGTCGGCGTGCGCCTGGTGTTCTGAGTTAGACGACCATGCACGACTTGACGCCGGATCGGCCGCTGGCTGGGACTGTCTTTGGCATCGCCATCAGCATTGCCTTTGGCGTTCTCAGCATGACGCCAGCCTGAACCTGAAGGTCGCTCTCACTCACCGACTCACGACAAAAGCGACCGCGACGATCACCATGAGCGCGACAACGATTCCGATGACGACCCAGAAGGCGCCCTTGGCAGACGGAGCGGGTGTGGCTTCGGCAGTCGAAGCGGCGCGGGAAGGCAGCGGCGCTGTAAAGCTCCCGGCACAATGCGGGCACCGCGTCGCGTCAACCTCGACTGCCTTCAAACAGTGCGGACAGCGCGGCAGTGCGTCGTGCCGCTTCCTCGATATCAGGAAGAGCGCCAGCGCCCCCAACAACGCCAAGCCGCAGAAGCTGACAGCTCCCATGTCAGTGCTTCTCCTCGGGAGCCGGCTCCTTCATTGCCGCCAGCGCCGCCTGGTCGCCGCGCTCGAGAGCAAGCTCGGCCTCGAGGCTCAGCCGGTCGCGGAAGACGGTGGCGACGGCGCGCACGCGGCCGCCGGCGCTGAAGGTCACCGCGGCGTCGCGCCCGGCGAGCGAGCCCGCGACCCGCACCTCGACGTCCTTGCCGGGGGCGTGGCCGACGTAGGAGATCTGCACGTCGTAGTGCTGGCTCCAGAAGAATGGCGCGGCGTCGAACCGCTCGCGCCGCCCGAGGATGTTGGCGGCGGCGGTCTGCCCCTGCCGTTCCGCAACCACCCAGTGCTCGACGCGCAGCCGTTCGCCGGTGTGCGGGTCGGGCCAGCGGGCGATGTCGCCGGCGGCGTAGATGCCGGGCGCCGAGGTCTGCAGGTACTCGTCGACCAGGACGCCGCGGTCGACCGCCAGGCCCGCGGCCTCGGCCAGCGCCAGCGACGGGCGCACGCCCACCCCGATCACCACCAGCCCGGCCGGCAGGCGCTCGCCGCTGGCCAGGGTCACCGCCTCGGGGTCGATGGCAACCGCCCGCTGGCCGAGACGGAAGGCGACGCCGTGCTCCTCGTGGAGGCTGCGCACGAAGGCGCCGATCTCGCGGCCCATGGCCCGCGCCAGCGGCACCTCCTCGAGGTCGACCACGGTCACCTCGAGCTGGCGGGCGCGCAGCGACGCCGCGACCTCGAGGCCGATGAAGCTCCCTCCGAGCACCACGGCGCGCGGCACCCCGGAGGGCGACGCGGTCGCCGAGGCGGCGGAGGCCGCCGCGGCCGCGCGGAGCGCCTCGACGCGGGCGATGATCGCCCGGCTGTCGGCCAGGGTCCGCAGGTAATGCACGTGCGGCAGCCCGCCACCCGGGAGGTCGAGACGTACCGGCTCGGCGCCGGTGGCGAGGAGCAGGGCGCCCCAGGCCAGCGTCGCGCCGCCGTCGAGGGTGACGGTGCGGCGGCGCGGGTCGATCGCCGTCACCCGCGTGCCGAGGCGCAGCTCGATCCGGCGCTCGTCGTAGAGCTCGCGCGGATGGAGCGGGATCCACTCCTCGGGGGCGTTGCCGGCCAGGTAGTCCTTGGAGATGTTCGGGCGGTCGTAGGGCGCCGAGTCATCCGCGCCGACCAGCGTGATCGGGCCGGCGTACCCTTCGCGGCGCAGCCGCTGGGCGGCGGCGTTGCCGGCGGCGCCGGCGCCGACGATGACGACCGATTCCGGGCCGGGGCCCGTCGCGGTGGCGGCGTCGCCGAAGGACACCGGCGACGTCGCCGGCGCCAGCTTCTCGCCCACCGTGACCCGGTCTCCCTGGCGCTCGACCCGGTAGCGCGCCACCGGGTTCAGGGCCGGCGCCCGCAGCGCCTCGCCGCTGCGCAGGCTGAAGCAGGCATGGTGCCATGGGCAGCGCACCGTGTCGCCGACCAGCAGGCCCTCGGCCAGCGGTCCGCCGTAGTGGGTGCAGTGCGCGGCGATGGCGAACACCTCGTCGCCCACCCGCACCAGCAGCACCGGCTCGCCGCCGGCGTGGCCGAGCAGGCAGCCGCTCGCGCCGATCTCCGTCAGCGACACTCCCTGCGTCAGGTCGGGACCGCTCAGCTGCTGCTCGCCGCTCATGCCGGACCTCCCTGAGCACACGTGGTTGCGACGCCAGCGAGCCTAGCACGCTCGCGATATCGGCGCGGGGCGCGGCGTGGCGCAGCGCGGCCCGGGCCGCTCAGAGCTGGATCTTGGAGAAGAGATAGCCCTCGGAGAGCCCCTTCGGGCCCTGGGCGCTGCCGCCGATCGCCTGGAAGGCCCCCTGGTTGAAGACGAAGCCGATGTTGAGGTAGTCGGCGCCGAAGCTGCGGCGCAGGCATTCGCCCATCGAGGTGTAGCCGGCGCCGGCGCTGTAGTTGATGTGACCGTTGTGTGCCCACACCACCATGCGTGTGCCGGCCGGCTCGTGGGCCAGGATCCAGCCGACGTTCTCGGCCATCGCCCGGTCGCGGTAGTCGTCCGCCTGGGCGGCTCCCAGCTCCGCCACCTGCTCGACGATCACCGCATGCTGGCGGGCGAGGTCCCATTCCCGCTGGCTCGAGGCGGCGACATAGGCGTCCCTGCGGGCGTCGAAGCGCGCCAGCAGGACCTTGGCCGAGGGCAGCGCGGCGGCGCTCGCCGGGAGGCATGGCGGCACGCTCCTGTCCGGTACGGATCGCCTCAGGCGTCCTTGCGCAGCGGCTCGGAGATGAGGTGGCGGACCGCGGGGCGGTCGCCGCCGACGTGGTAGCGGCGGGCGGACTCGACGAGATCGCGGTCGGCGACCGTGGCGCGCTCGTGCTGGCGCAGATGCTCGAGCCAGGACTTGACCAGGAACACCTCGGTGTAGCGGCCGGGGAGGGCGGCGTCGGCGAACAGCCCCCACTCCATGGCGCCGTCGCGCAGCCGGATGCGGCGCACTTCGGCCATCGCGCTGGCGAACTCCGCGGCTTCGTCGGGGCGTACCTGGTACTCGACGGTGACCAGGACCGGGCCGCGGTCGGGCTCGAGATCGTAGGCCACGATGGGCGCCGGCATCTGGCGCGACGGCGCCAGGTTCAGCCCCTCGCCGGAGCGGAGGTGGAGCCGGTAGGTGGCGAGCAGGCCGAGCACCTGGCCGGCCGCCGACAGGCAGAGCGCCGGCGCGATGCCGAGCCGCTGCCCGAGGGCGCCCCAGAGCGCGCTGCCGGCGGCGAGGCCGCCAAAGAAGATCAGCATGTAGACCGACAGCGCGCGGGCGCGCACCCACGACGGCACGGCGGTCTGCACCGAGACGTTGAGGCTCGACAGCAGCGACAGCCAGGCGCCGCCCGCCAGCAGCATCATCGCCAGCAGCAGCGGGAACTCGTGCACCAGGGCGAGCGCCAGGGTGGCGGCCGCGAACACGAGCGTGGCCGCCGCGACCACGAAGTCGACCGAGGCGTAGCGCTTGAGGCGTGGCAGCACCATGGCACCGGCCACCGCGCCCGTGCCGAGGGCGGCGAGCAGCAGGCCGTAGCCGGCGGCGCCATGAGGCAGGCCTCGCGCCACCACCGGCAGCAGCGCCCAGAGCGAGCTGCCGCAGACGATGAAAGCGAAGCCGCGGGCGATCGGGGCCAGCACCTCCGGCGAGTGACGGACGTAGCGCACGCCGGTGCGCATGGCGCCGAGCACGCGCTCGCCCGGCAGCACCGTCTCCTCCTCCGGGCGCCGCCAGCGGTAGAGCACCGCCATGACGCCGAGGAAGGAGACGGCGTTGAGGACGAAGGTCCAGCCCGGCCCGGCGGTGGCCACGATCAGGCCGCCGAGCGCCGGGCCGGCGGCGCGGGCGATGTTGAAGCCGATGCTGCCCAGCGCGATGGCGCCGGGGAGCTCCGGGCGCGGCACCAGCTCGGGGATGATCGCCTGCCAGGCGGGGTTGTTGGCGGCGGCCCCCAGGCCGAGCAGGAAGGTGAATCCCAGCAGCGACCAGGGCGTGATCCAGCCGGCCAGCGTCAGCACCCCGAGGGCGGCTGCCGCGACGGTCATCCACCCCTGGGTCGCCAGCAGCAACCGCCGCCGGTCGATCACGTCGGCGAGCGCCCCGGCCGGCAGCGCCAGCAAGAACGACGGCAGGCTGGTCGCCGCCTGCACCAGCGCCACCAGCGTCGTGGACGTCGTCAACGACGTCATCATCCAGGAAGCGCCGACGTTCTGCAGCCAGGTGCCGACGTTGGACGCGACCGTGGCAATCCACAGCCAGCGGAAGAGGCGGTGCCGCAGCGGGCTCCAGGCGGAGAGCGGCGCGGCGGGGGCGCCCGCGCTCGCGCCGCCGCCCAGGCCTGCCGGTGCCGGGGCCGCTGCCGGCGCCGGGGCGGCTGCCGCTCCGGCCTTCGTGACGTTGGTCGGTTCGATGTCGGCGCGCGCTCCACTCATGCAGATGGCCCTTCTCGCGGCCGAGCACCCGGCCCGCCGCCGAGCATAGCGGAGGCGCGCCACGCGCGGCCAGTTTGCCGGGCGGCGACCGGGTCGCCGGCGGGGCTGCCCGGACCACCGGCGCCGGCGGGTAGCGGGTCCGCTTCAACGGAAGGGGTGCAGCGATGGGTGTCAGTGCCGGAGGCCACAGCCTCCGTTCGCATCAATCATTCAGCCGCAGCTGCTCTCTTGGCTGATGCGTTGCCTGCTCCCGCAACCTGCTTTGCGACCTTGCCGGCGAGCTCGACGAGACGCGCGGCGGGGCCCTTACGCACCTCCGGTCGCGATCAGCCAACTCGCTGATTATTATCGTACTCACTGGTCGGGACGCCTGGACTTGAATCCGGCCCCCTGAACCCCAGTCAGGTACGCTACCGGTCTCTGCGCGCGCGAGTGCCGTCGGTGATATCTGGCGATATGATGCGACGCGTACGATGCGACCGAAAGGATGAAGGCGGCATGCGGCATGATGAGGGGATGACGACGGGATGAAGAAGAAGAGACAAAAGCTCGTAGTCGTGCAGGTGGCGACCGCATCCGGCGACGCCGGGGCCCCGGCGATCGTGCCCGTGGAGGGTGGCTCCATCGAGGAGCTGCTCGCGGCCTGGCGCGTGGTGCAGATTCAGCCGCTGGGGCCGCCGAGCTCCGAGGGCGGCAGGGAAGGACGTTACTTCGCGCTCCTGCTGCTCGAGGAGCTTGCTGCCGAGGAGAGCGCCGGGCGCCTCGGCTTCGGCGTGACCTGAGCCGGGGCGGCCGGCGCCAACCGACGACCGCCCGTGCCCTTGCCCGCGACTGCCGTGGAGCTTGGCCGCCTCTCTCCCGCCGCGTTCCGGCGGCTCCTCGCGGACGCGGGCATCGGCCGGTTCTTCCTGGCCTGGGGCGAGGAGGCGGGGGACGTCCGCGCCTCGCATCCCGAGCTCGCGCCGCTGGCGCGGCTGCTGGCCGCAGACCGGCGCGACTTCGACCGCCACGAGGGGATCTTTGTCCAGGTGGCGCCCGACACCGGCGTGCTGCAGGGCGCCTTCATCCATCGCACCTGCCGCGGGCAGGCGGCGGGCGGCGTGCGCTTCTGGCGCTACGACACGGTCGAGGAGTTCCTGCGCGATGGCCTGCGCCTGGCACGCGGGATGACTCACAAGAATGCCCTGGCGGGGCTCTGGTGGGGCGGCGGCAAGGGCGTCATGGTGGACGAGCAGGCAGCGCCCGCCGGCAGCCCGCGCCGGCGCCGCATCTACGAGGAGTACGGCGACCTCCTGAGCAGCCTGCGCGGCTGCTACGTCACCGCCGAGGACGCCGGCACGTCGGCCGAGGACATGGCGGCGGTCTTCAGCCGCACCCGCTTCACGACCTGCATCCCGCCGGCGCTCGGCGGCAGCGGCAACCCTTCGGCGCCGACCGCGCGCGGCGTGGTGCGCGGCATGGAAGCGGCGCTCGCCCACCTTGGCCGCGGCGGCCTCGCCGGCACGACGGTGGCGGTGCAGGGCCTGGGGCACGTCGGCGAGCCGCTGGTCGAGCTGCTCCGCGAGCGCGGCGTGGCGCGGGTGATCGGCTGCGACCTCGACTCGGCGCGGTGCGAGGCGCTGCGCCGCCGCTTCGCCGGCCCGGCCGGCTCGAGCACGGCTGGCCCTGGCGCGGTCATCGCCGACGCCGGTGCCGGCCCCGGCGCAGCCGGCGGGCCGGGAGGCCCCGCCGCGAGCTTCACCTTCACGGCACGAGTCGCCGGCCGTGACGACTCCTGGATCCTCGAACAGCCGGCCGATGTCTTCGCTCCTTGCGCGACGGGCGGCGTGCTCGGGCCGCGCACCATCCCGCGGCTGGCCGCGCGCATCGTCTGCGGCGCTGCCAACAACCAGCTCGAGGACCCGGAGCGCGACGACCTGCTGCTGCAGCGGCGGGGCGTCCTCTACATACCCGATTTCCTGGTGAACCGCATGGGGATCGTCCACTGCGCCGACGAGCAATACGGCTACGTCGGCGAAGAGGACCCGCGGATCGCCGCGCACCTCGGAACCTCGCCCCAGGCGGCCGGAGCCGGCGCCGCCGACCGCTGGGAGAACAGCATCTACAACCTCTCGCTCGCCATCCTCGCCGAGGCCGCGCGGCGCGGCGAGCCGCCGGCCCGCGTCGCCCTGCGCCTGGCCGAGAGCCGCTCGCGAGAGCCGCATCCGATCTGGGGCCACCGCGGCGCGGCGATCATCCACGCACTCACCCGGCCTGGCGCTTGGGCCACTGTCCCGCGGGCCACCAGCCCTCCTTGCTGACGCTTGGCAGGTCCGGCGGCCGCTCGCCGCGGAGTCGAACGAGTCGATGCACCTGCTTCTCACCTTCGAGAAGCGCGGCGGAGCGGGCTACGCCGTCGCCGTGAAGATCCTCTGACGCGACGTTCGCGGCGCGGCCTCGGCGCGCCTTGCCCGCGTCGCCGATTGCTGCGCCATCCGCCATTGATTGCTCCAGGACAGGCAGCTAGCGGCGGCAACCAGGGCTCCGGTCACCGCGACGCCCGCCGCCAGCGCGAGCGGCAGGGGCGGCGCCCTCCGCGCAAAGTTGCAGCGAGCTGCGCGAGCCGGTCGCGCCTTGACGGCTCGGATATGATCCTGGCGAGTCTCCGGCCCGGAGTCTCTCACGCCATGCCCAAGCCCGTTCTCTTCACCATCGACGACGACCCGGACGTGCTGCGGGCGCTCGAGCGCGACCTGCGCCAGCAGTACTCCGACCGCTTCCGGGTGATGCGCGCCAGCTCGGGCGCCAGCGCGCTCGGCGCCCTCCACCAGCTGCGCGAGCGCCGCAACGCCGTCGCCCTGATGCTGGTCGACCAGCGCATGCCCCAGATGAGCGGGGTCGAGCTGCTGGAGGAGGCCCGACCGCTGTTCCCCGACGCCAAGCGGGTGCTGCTGACGGCCTATGCCGACACGGACGCGGCCATCCGCGCCATCAACACGGCGCACGTGGACTACTACCTGCTCAAGCCGTGGGACCCGCCGGCGGAGAAGCTCTACCCGCCGCTCGACGACCTGCTGGACGACTGGCTGGCGTCGTACCGGGCGCCGTTCGAAGGAGTGCGAGTGGTGGGCCATCGCTGGTCGCCGAGGTCGTTCGAGGTGCGCGACTTCCTCGCCCGCCACCACGTCCCGTACCAGTGGCTGGACGTCGAGAGCGAGCCCGAGGCGCGGCGTCTCGCGGCGCTGGCCGCGAAGGAGTCCGGCGGCGGCGACGGCGCCGGGGAAGGTGCTGGGGCAAGCGCCGGCGACGGCGGCGAGGCGGCCGCGGGCGAGACCCTCGAATCTGCGGCAGCCGGTGTCGCGGAGACCGCCGCAGCGGGCGGACCGGCGGCGGCCGGCAGATCGGCGGCGGTCGCGAGCGCTCCCGCGGACGGCGCCGTCGCCTGGACCCCCGCCGGCCGGCTGCCGGTGGTGTTCTTCGCCGACAGCAGCTTCCTCATCGAGCCGTCCCGCGCGCAGCTGGCCGAACGGATCGGCCTGCGCACCCGCGCCGAGAGCCGCTTCTACGACCTGGTCATCGTCGGCGGTGGGCCGGCGGGCCTGGCGGCGGCGGTCTACGGCGCCTCCGAGGGGCTGCGCACGCTGATGGTCGAGCGCGACGCTCCCGGCGGCCAGGCGGGCACCAGCTCGCGGATCGAGAACTACCTGGGCTTCCCGTCCGGCCTCTCAGGCGCCGAGCTGGCGCGCCGCGCCGTGGCCCAGGCGCAGCGCTTCGGCGTGGAGATCCTGAACCCGCAGGAGGCGACGGGCCTGCGGCGCGAGGACCCCTACCGGATCATCTCCCTGTCCGACGGCAGCGAGGTGAGCTGCCACGCCCTGGTGGTGGCGACAGGCGTCTCCTACCGCAAGCTGGCGGTGCCGGGGATCGATCGCCTGACCGACGCCGGCGTCTACTACGGCGCCGCCATGACCGAGGCGATCTCCTGCCGAGGCGAGGACGTCTACCTGGTGGGGGGGGCCAACTCGGCCGGACAGGCCGCGATGTACTTCTCGCGCTATGCCCGGCGCGTGGTCGTCCTGGTGCGCGGCGACTCCCTGTCCAGAGGCATGTCGCATTACCTGGTCGATCAGATCCTGCAGACCCCCAACATCGAAGTGCGCCTCCACGCCAGCGTCGTCGGTGTGCATGGCGGCGAGACCCTCGAGGCCATCGACGTCGCCGACTCGCAAGCCGGCACGGTCGAGCCGCTGCCCGGGCGATCGCTGTTCATCTTCATCGGCGCCGAGCCCCGCACCGCGTGGCTCGACGGAGTGGTGGAGCGCGACGCGCACGGCTTCCTGCTTGCCGGCGGCGACCTCGTTCGCGACGGCAAGCTGCCCGCGGGATGGAACGTCGACCGCCAGCCGTTCCTGCTGGAGACCAGCGTGCCGGGAGTCTTCGTGGCCGGCGACGTGCGCAGCGGCTCGGTCAAGCGCGTCGCCTCGGGCGTCGGCGAGGGCTCGATCACGGTCTCCTTCATCCACCAGCACCTGGCGCATCTTTAGGTCTTGGTTCCTGCCGCCTGCTGGCGATTGCTGGCGATTGCTGGCGATTGGTGGCGATTGGTAGCGATCCCAAGGCGCTGAACCGGCGCTGCGACGTAGCCCTTCTCACCCGGGCAGCAGCTCCACCTCGTCGACGTAGCACCAGGCCCAATCCTCGCCGGGCTCGAAGGAGCGCACGATCGGATGACGGCTGGAGTGGAAGTGCTTGGTGGCGTGCCGGCCGGGTGAGGAGTCGCAGCACCCGACATGGCCGCAGGTCAGGCAGAGCCGCAGGTGGACCCAGTGACCGCCGGTCGCCAAGCACTCCTTGCACCCTGTACCGCTGGGCGTGACCTCGCGAATCTGATCGAGATGCGTGCATTCCGTGGCGGGCATGAGTCCTCCTTTCGGGCGGGGTCGGACGCCGACCCAGGCAGGCGACTAGCGTATCCGACCCGTCAAGAGGGCAAGGCCCGTGGGGCCGGTGGTAGTGGGGCGGAGCATGAAATGTCCCCGGTTCGCGATCCTCTCCGCTCTTATTGGATAGAGACACCAACAGACGCCGCCCCTCAGATCGCGGCCGCTCAGCGAGAGCGGCGCCGTCCCGAACGGGATGAGGGCGGCAGCGGAAAGGCAGGAGGAGGCGATCTGTGAACGAACAGTCAACGCCAATCGTGAACGCCGTGGCCGGCTTCCGCTTGGCGCGCCTCAAAGCGTTCCTCGCCCTGGCGCTTCTGCTAGCGGACTGCCTGGTCGGGAGCTACGTCTTCGCTGATCTCCACACGAGGCTGGACAGTCTGGAAGCCTGGGTGTCGCTCGCCGCGGTCTTGGCTGTCGGCGCGGCGTCATTGGGACTCTTCGTCGCTCTCTGGCGCTGTCCCGTTTGCCACCGCTGGCTTGGTTTTTCCAGCCCGGGTTCCATACCCGGCGTCGGTGGGAGCGACTGGTGGCAGCAGGCGTTCTGCCCTCGCTGCGGAGCGATCTTCGAGAAGGCGCCGCCCAGCACGGGCGACCCCGCGCTGGACCGCAGGGCGCGAATCGAGGCAACGGTCAAGAAGGACGCGAAGTACTATCGGAGCCGTGCGGAGACCAACCTCGTCAGGTCCGGCCTCTTTAGCATCTGCGGCATCGCCATCGTGCTGGCGGGCTTTTTTGGCGTTCCTCCTGGGTCTGGGATGATGGAAGTTGTCGCCATTGGTGTCCTGGCCCTCGTAGCCGGTATTGCCATGATGACTTTCGACTATCGGCGCCTGACCATCGGTGGCAAGGAGCGCGAGCGGCGGCTTCGCCTCGCTCTAGAGAAGCGCGAGAAGAAGCAACGAGTTTCGACCTGACGGACTGGCCGCTGAGGCGTCTTGATCGGTGTTCTACAAGGACAGGAAGTGCTCTGAAATCCAGCGCTGCGAATAGGGAGACGACACATGGAACACCCAGTGCAACCGGGGAGTCGGAGCGAGGGTATGGCGTTGGTTGCCGTTCTGATTGCGGCGGTGTCCTTCAGTGCAGCGGTCCTGGTGATTAGGGATGTGCTCAGTCCGGCAAGGAACACATCGGTTGCTCCAGTGTCAGCTACGGGAGGACCAGTCGAGCCGCCCTCCTCGCTACCAGCGGCTCCGACCCGCTGGTTGACGGACACCGTCGGGTTCCTTTCGAAGAAGGCCGCGAAGCAACTCGATAGCACTCTCCACCGATATGAGAGGGAGACGGGACACCAGGTGATCGTGTGGATCGGCGATTCCACGCACGGCCGCCCGCTCGAAGATTACACGTTGCGAATGTTCAATGCCTGGGGTGTTGGCCGCAAGGGGGTGAATGACGGCGTCGCGTTCTTCGTGTTCAGCATGGATCATAAGGTCCGGCTCGAGGTAGGCAGCGGTCTCGTAAAGGTGCTGCCCGACTCCACTGCGGCAGCCGTGTTGCATGAGGTTGTGCTGCCGCGCGTAGCGCGAGGCGAGAACGACGAGGCCCTGCTGCAAGGGGTCACGGTGACATTGCGTCTACTCGGTGGCGAGCAGTGGAAGAGTCTCGAAGGAGCATTCAAGGCTTCCTTCCAACGGCAGTGAGCGCCGCTCGCCTCAACCCTGCGAGTGAGCAGGACGTACTAAGATCGGGCTCCGCGAGGCGACCGCATTCGCGGTGGCTCGACGACCCTCGCCATGGCGCCACCACCCGGCATCCCCCCGCTCGCCCCTCCCGCCGAGGCGCCGCCTGGGTCTGGCGCCGCCGGTGCCCATGACGAGCCTGGCACCCACGGCGGGCTCGCAGCGAGCGCCGGCCGGCCAGGGCAGGCAGGGGCGGCTCCAGGGACAGCGACTTGCGGCGGGCTTGGCCGCGCGCAGCTCGTGGCCGTCGCCACCGCCGCTTTCCTGATGCTGCTCAAGGGCGTGGCAGCCTGGCTCACGAGCTCGCTGGCGCTCGGCGCCGCCGCGCTCGACTCCGCGGTGGACGTCTTCGTCTCGAGCGCCAGCTACTTCGTGGTGCGTCGCGGCTCGGCGCCGCCCGACGCCGACCACGCCTACGGCCACGGCCGCTTCGAGACCCTGGCCGCCCTCGGCCAGGGTCTCCTCCTGCTCGGCGCCGCCAGCGGCCTGGTCATCGCCGGCGTCGAGCGCCTCCGGTCGCGCCAGCTGCCGCGGTCCATCGACTTCGGCGTCGCCGTCCTCGCGGCCGCGATGATCGGCAGCTGGCTCGTCAGCTGGCACCTGGGGAGAGCCGCCGGCCGTAGCGGCAGCCCCGCCCTGCGAGCGGACAGCATTCACTATCGGGCCGACCTCTGGGTGAACGCCGGCGCCCTCCTCGCCCTGCTCGTGGTCCGCTGGGCCCACTGGCCCGCCGCCGATCCCCTGCTGGGCCTGCTCGTCTCCGCCGTGGTCCTCCGGGCCGGCGCCCTCCTGGTCATGGATTCGGTCGCCGACCTCTCCGACCGCGGCCTGCCCCCGCAAGAGCTGCGCCGTATCGAAGGCATCGTCGCCACCTTCGCCCCGGACGTGATCGGCCTCCACGACCTCAAGACCCGCCGCAGCGGCAGCCGCCGCCTCATCGAGCTCCACCTCGAGATCCCGCACAGCGTGTCCTTCGAAGAAGCCCACGCCCGGGGAGCCCGGGTCCGCCAAGCCATCGAGAGCGACCTCCCACGCTCCCGGGTCCTGGTCCACACGGATCCGGTGTGACCAGCTCCGCACTTGGCCGTCTCCACCGTGAGCGCCCATACGCGGCGTCAGTACCGACACCACCTTTTCAAGGCAAGCGCCGCGATGGAGTGGCCGGCCCTCGCCGAGGTAACCGAGAGCGACCTCCTGGCCTTCCGGGCAGTGCTTCTCGCCGACGGCCGGGCCGCGGGGACCCATTTCTGCCAGCTCGTCGTGGTGCGCGGCTTCCTGCTGTGCACGGATTCGAGGCCTAGGCCCAGCTCGATCCGGATCTTGCGCTCCTTAACGGCCAAGGTCACGAGGATGGCATGGTCCTCGCCCTTCTGGCTGAGGCCCCACGTGCTGAAGACCCGCAAGGAGAACGCTTCGATGCTCTCGCCGGAGAGCGTGGGGCCCCGTTGAGATCCGAGGCGGAGGGCCTACCGCCAGCCGGGCAATAGGCACCGTCCAGGCCGGCCGGACCGTAGTTTGACCACCAGGCACGAGCGCGGTATCGTCTCGCCCACATCCCGCCGCTTCGTCATCACCACTTCGCTCCAGAAGGGGACCTTGCGCCATGGCCGACAGCGTCAGCGTGACCACGAGTGAGTCCTGGTTCTCTCGCCTCCTGGGGTCGATCAAGAGCGTGCTGGTCGGCCTGTTGTTCTTCGTCGTCTCGTTCCCGCTGCTGTTCTGGAACGAGGCGCGGGCGGTGAAGACGGCACGCAGCCTCTCGGAAGGCGCCGGAGCCGTGGTCAGCGTCGCCGCCGACCGCGTCGATCCAGGCAATGAGGGAAAGCTGGTGCACACGAGCGGCGCGGTTACCATGGCGGCACCGGTCGTCGACCCGGACCTCGGGGTCAGGGCGCAGGCAATCAAGCTGGTCCGCAAGGTCGAGATGTATCAATGGCGGGAGAAGCAGCAGTCGCAGACGCGGAAGAAGCTCGGCGGTGGCACGGAAACGGTGACGACGTACACCTACGACAAGGCTTGGTCGCCGACCGTCGTCTCCTCGTCGTCCTTCCGAGAGCCGAACGGGCACGAGAATCCAGGCAGCATGCCGCTCGCATCGGCGACGACCGTGGCCGACCCCGTTCACCTGGGGGCCTTCAAGTTGTCGAGGGCGCAGCTGGACAAGCTCGACGAGCAAGAGCCGCTACGTGTCGACCAGCCGCCCGCCGGCCCCTTGTCGCAGGACTCGCGGGCGCCGCTCAAGCTGGCCGATGGCGGCTACTACCGCGGCGCCGATCC
>DATDGZ010000157.1:0-9815 GCA_036521795.1 Thermoanaerobaculia bacterium
TAGGTGAGGCGGCCGCTCGCCGGCTCGAGCTCCGCCAGCAGCAGGGTGATGAACTTGTTGGAGGTGCTCGACTCGAAGACGTGACGGTTCAGCATCTCGAGCAGCGCGGGCCCGACGCCCACCTGGTCGAGCAGCAGGTGCAGCGCCGAGTGCAGCGTCGAGACCATCAACGCGGCCGGCATGCCCTTGCCCGAGACGTCGCCCACGACCAGGTCGACCCGCCCGTCCTGGCGCTGGAAGAGATCGTAGTAATCGCCGCCGATCTGGCGCGCCGGGCGGTTCCAGCCGACCAGCTCATAGCCGGGCACCTCCGGCGCACCGCGCGGCAGGATGCGGCGCTGGATGTCGGCGGCGAGCTGCATCTCGCGCTCCAGCCGTTCCTTCTCGAGCGCCTGCAGGTGGAGGCGCGCGTTCTCGAGGGCGATCGCCGCCTGGTTGGCGAACAGGCCCAGCGTCCTGCGGTCGGACGCGGGGAACGGGCCGACGCCGCGGCGGCTCTCCTTGTCCCCCACCGCCAGCAACCCGCGCGGGCTGCCGTCGATGTCGATCGGCACCCCCAACAGGTAGCGCGCCCCCGGCAGCAGCTCGCTCGGCGGCGCCGGGCTCTCGCCGGCCAGGAAAGCGCGCAGCTTGCGGCCCTCCGGAGTCTCCGGGATATCCTCGCCCTCCGCGCCGCCGCTGTCGTACCAGGGCGCGGCGTCGCCGCCGAACGTCCGCTGCAGCCGGTAGCGGCTGCCTTCGAGGATGTAGAGCGCGCCGCGGCGGGCGTCGAGCAGCGACACGGCGCGCAGCAGGATCTCCTCCGAGAGCTTCTCGAGATCGAGAGTGGCGGCCACCGCCAGCCCGACGTCGTAGAGCGACTCGAGCTCGACTACGCGGTAGTTGACCTGGAACTGCTGGTCCTTGATCTCCTGGCGCAGGCGCAGGATCTTGAGCGAGGAGAGCAGCAGCAACGGCAGCGGCCCGTGGCCGATGCCGGGAGCGCCCGCCGCGTCCTCCGCGGTCGCCGGGTTCTCCGCGGTCGCCGGGTTCTCCGCGGCCGGCGGGCGCGGCGAGAAGAGGAGGCAGCCGCCGGGGAACGTCAGCACGCCCAGGTCCGAGCCTTCCAGGGCGGCAGCCGACGCCGCCGCGGCTTCCAGGGCCGGCGGCGGGGCCTCGCTGCCGTTCATTCCCGGCAGCCATCTCGCCCCCGCGAAGCCGGCCGCCGGCGAGGCCACCTCGAGCTCGAGCCGGCCCTCCCGCTCGAGGTACACCGCGGCGAAGGCGGCGCCGTGCGCGAAGCGCCAGTGGTCCAGCAGGCGCTCGAGCAGGGCACGATCGGCCGACTCGTCCTGGCTCAGCGCCAGCAGCTCCCGCCAGGCTTCCGGCGGCAGCGACACGGCGCCTGCGCCCGTCGCCGTCACCTCAGCCTCGATGGTCGCCGAGCTCGCCGAGCTCGCCAAGTTCCGCAAGGGCGCGCTCCTCTGTGTCGAAAATGGGCGCGTACTGGGCCAGGCCCATGATGTGGAAGGTCTTGTCGATGGTCGGGGTCAGGCAGCAGAAGCCCAGCTTGCCGTCGATCTCGATCATCTTCTCGATGATCTCGATCAGGATCGAGATGCCGATGGAGTTGACGATCTTGGTGCCCGCGAGGTTGAGCAGCAGCACCTTGAACCCCTCGTCGAGCAGCTTGTAGGCGGCGCGGGCGATCTCCTCCCCACCCTGGTTGTTGATGTATCCCTCCGTGTAGATCACCGCCAGGCCGTCGCGGCGGTCGACGGTCAGGTTCAGGCTCTCGGTCATCGACGTCCCCGCTTTCATCGCAGCTTGCTCATGACGACGATCGTGCCCTCGGCCCCGGAGCGAATCTCCACCTCATCCATCAGGCCGCGGATGATCTTGAGGCCCCAGCCCCGTTTCCTGCTCGCCTTGAGCTTATCCTCGATCCTCGGTTCGGCCATCAGCTCCGGCTCGAACCCCACGCCGGTGTCCCGCACCGTGATGCGGAGCTTCTCCGGGTCCTTCTCCCCGAGCACCTCGAAGGTCACGTAGACCTCGCGCTCGCTCGAATGACTGTGCTCGAGCGCGTTGATACAGGCCTCGACGACCGCCATCCGCACCTCGTCGATTCTATCCGGACTCATCTTCATCGACTCGGCCACGGCGGTCGCAGTCCTGCTGGCCTCGATCTCGATCTCGGGCACCATCGGCAGAGCCAGCGTGACTTCTCTCAGCACAGCGTCACCAGCCATGTCGGTGCGGTCGCGGGGGCGGGGAAGGGACGTCGCTCAGAACGTCAGGTAGAGCTGCAGGGCATAGATCACCACCGGGTGCACCAGGCCATGCGCAAGCAACCAGCCAAAGCTGGCCAAGGTTGCCGCGGACAGTAGCACTTTCACGGGCACCTGGGGGACAGCGATGTACCTGCGGACCAGATCGGGCATTCGAGTTCTCCTCATCCTCACGCGATTGTCATCGCAAGCCCGCTGCCAGCCGCGAAGGTCCGCGGGTTCTGCACCCGTAACCATCGATGAGCCAACGTGATAGCTCATGCCATGGAGATCCGCCCCGGCGCCGGGCGCCGGAGGCATGGGGCAGAATGCCGCAGATTCCGAGGCTCCTCGATGCTCCCGCGGGCACCGGTGGCGTTTTTCGCCCCGGGTGAGCCTGGCCGTGGGGCATCTTGCCCCACAGGGGACAGAAAGTCGCACGCTCCCTGCGAGGTTGCCTTCAAGCTCCCTGCAGGTTCCCGGCGGGTTCTCTGCCAGGTAAGGATGCGAGGGCCGGGGGGGACGGCACCGGCTGCTGTCCCGTCTCAGAACCCCTTGCGTTGCAGGGTCTTGCGATCGACGCCCAGGATCCTTGCGGCCTCGCTCTTGTTGCCGCCGGCCAGCTTGAGGACGCGGCCGATGTGCCGCCGCTCGAGCGCCGCCAGGTCGAGAGGCTCCGGCGATTGCTGCGCCGGCGTTCCCAGCAGCGAGCGCACCAGCTCGGCGTCGATCTCGCGGTCGGCCAGCGAGATCGCCCCTTCGACCAGGTGCTGCAGCTCGCGGACGTTGCCCGGGAAGTCGTGGGCGAGGAGCAGGGCCAGCGCTTCCGAGCGGAACTGCGGCACCGGGATCCCCTCGGTACGGCAGAACTCCTCGACGAAGGTGCGCACCAGGTGGGGGATGTCGGCGCGCCTCTCGCGCAGCGGCGGCAGCTCCACCTCGACTCCTTTCAGCCGGTAGTAGAGGTCCTCGCGGAAGCGCCCGGCGGCGACCAGCGCCTCGATGTCCTGGTGCGTGGCGGCGACCAGGCGCACGTCGACCGGGATCGGCCGGCGGCCACCCACCCGCACCACCTCCCGCTCCTGCAACGCGCGCAGCAGCTTGACCTGCAGCGAGACCGGCATGTCGCCGATCTCGTCCAGCATCAGGGTGCCGCGGTCGGCCAGCTCGAACTTCCCCGGGCGCGCCTGCACCCCGGTCGCGACGCCGCCCTCGATGCCGAACAGCTCGCTCTCGAGCAGCGAGTCGGGGAGCGCCGCGCAGTTGACGGCGATCAACGATCCTTCGCGGCCCGACCGCAGGTGCAGGAGCTTGGCGATGAGCTCCTTGCCGGTGCCGCTCTCGCCGCGCACCAGGACGTTGACGCCGCGCGGCGCCACCCGTTCGACGATCTCGAGCACCCGCCGCATCGGCGGCGCGTAGGCGATTATGCGGCGCCCCGCCACCTCGTCGGCGAGCCGCCCCTTGAGCGCCTTGTTCTCTTCCTCCAGGCGTTCGCGCTGGGTCTCGAGGCGCTCCACCTGGCGGGCGGCGTCCAAGGCCACGCCGGCCAGGGCCGCCACCGATTCGAGGAAGCGGCGGTCGTCGACGGTGAACGACGCGTCGGTGTCGCCGCGCACCTCCTTGTCGAGCACCGCCAGGTAGCCGAGGTATACGCCGCGGTAGGCCAGCGGCGTCGCCAGCAGGTGATGATACCGCCGCCCGGCCAGATCGCCGCCGGCGCGCGCCAGCTGGCGCCCCTCCCCCAGCAGCTCCCGCCACAGCGGCGCGGCCAGCAGCGCGTCGCCGTCCGGCTCCCGGTCGGTCCAGCCGACCACCGCCACGCCGCGCGCACTGCCGTAGGCGTCGCGCGTCACCGCCACCGCCGCCGCCGGGTCGAGCACCGCGCAGACCCTGCTCAGCAGCTCCTCGACCAGCTCCTGCTCGGCGCGCTGGGCGTGCAGCGCCAGGGCCAGATCGTACAGCGTCTCGAGCTGCAGGATCCGCCGCTTCTCGGCCAGGCTGGCATCGGTGCGCATCGTCAGAAGTGTAACCCCGCCGCGGGCCGGCGGCACCCGCTGCCGCCTCGCGGCCAGCTACCTGGCGGCGCGGCGCAGCCGGGGCGCGGTGCCCGGGGCGGCGGCGGCGGCGGGGCCTGCGGCGCGCGCGGCTTGGCGGCGGCCCCGCGAGGCCGCGGGCGTTCCGGCTCGCTCCGAGGTGGCCGCATCCGCCGCCGCGGGCCGCTCCGGCAGCACGCGGGCGAGATAGCCGCCGGTGAAGCTCTGCGGCGCCGCCGCCACCTGCTCGGGGGTGCCGATGGCCAGCAGCTCGCCGCCGCGGGCGCCGCCTTCCGGCCCGAGGTCGATCACCCAGTCGGCGGTCTTGATGACGTCCAGGTTGTGCTCGATGACGATCACCGTGTTGCCCAGGTCGACCAGCCGGTGGAGCAACGCCAGGAGCTTGCCGACGTCGTCGAAATGCAGCCCGGTGGTGGGCTCGTCGAGCAGGTAGAGGGTGCGCCCGGTCGAGCGCTTGCACAGCTCGCGCGCCAGCTTGACCCGCTGCGCCTCGCCGCCCGACAGCGTGGTCGCCGACTGCCCCAGCCGGATGTAGCCGAGGCCGACCTCACAGAGAGTGGCAAGGATGCGCTCGATGGCCGGGATGTTGCGGAACAGCTCGTGCGCCTGCTCGACCGGCAGGTCGAGGATCTCGGCGATGTTCAGCCCCTTGTAGCGCACCGCCAGGGTCTCGCGGTCGTAGCGCTTGCCGCCGCAGACCTCGCAGGTGACGTAGATGTCGGGCAGGAAGTGCATCTCGATCTTGATCTGGCCGTCGCCCTTGCACGCCTCGCAGCGCCCGCCCGCCACGTTGAAGCTGAAACGCCCCGGCTGGTAGCCGCGCATGCGCGCCTCCGGGGTCATCGCCATCAGGTTGCGGATGGGATTGAAGACGTTGGTGTAGGTCGCCGGGTTCGAGCGCGGCGTGCGGCCGATCGGGCTCTGGTCGATGGCGATCACTTTGTCGAGCTGCTCGAGGCCGAGGATGCGGTCGTGCTCGCCGGGGCGGTCGCCGGCGCGGTAGAAGTGGCGCGCCAGCGCCTTGTAGAGGATGTCGTTGACCAGCGTGCTCTTGCCCGAGCCGGAGACGCCGGTCACCACCGTCAGCACGCCGAGCGGGAGCTCGACAGCCAGGTCCTTCAGGTTGTTCTGGCGCGCCCCCTCGATGACCAGCGGCTTGCCGCGGCCCCTGCGGCGCACCGCCGGCACCTCGACCTGCAGCTCGCGCCGCAAGTACTTGCCGGTGAGCGACGCGGGGTCGGCCATCACCGCCGCCGCGGTGCCCTGCGCCACCAGCTCGCCGCCGTGAACGCCGGCGCCCGGTCCGAGGTCGACCACCCAGTCGGCGGCGCGGATGGTCTCCTCGTCGTGCTCGACGACCAGCACCGAGTTGCCGAGGTCGCGCATGCCCTTGAGGGTGGCGAGCAGCCGGGCGTTGTCGCGCTGGTGCAGCCCGATCGAGGGCTCGTCCAGCACGTACAGGACGCCCATCAGCTTGCTGCCGATCTGGGTCGCCAGGCGGATGCGCTGGCTCTCGCCTCCCGACAGGGTGGCCGAGGAGCGGTCGAGGGTGAGATAGCCGACCCCCACGTCATCGAGGAAGCTGAGGCGGTCGGCGATCTCCTGCACCACCTTCTCGGCGATCGCCCGCTCCCGCCGGTCGAGCGTCAGGGCGGCCATCCAGGCGCGCAGCGCCTCGACCGAGAGGCGCGACAGCTGGTCGATGGAGTAGCCGGCCAGCTTGACCGCCAGCGCCTCGGGGCGCAGCCGGCGCCCGCCGCAGGCCGGGCAGACCCGCACCGACATGTACTTCTCGATCTCGGTGCGGATGGCGATCGAGTCGGATTCCTTGTGGCGCCGGCCGAGCATCGGCACCACGCCCTCGAACTTGCCGGTCCACTTGTAGCTCGACTTCTTGCCGTCCAGCTTGAAGGTGATCTCGTCGTCGCCGCTGCCGTAGAGGATGACCTCGCGCGCCGCCGCCGGCAGGCGCCGCCAGGGGGTGGCCAGGGAGAAGCCCATCGACCTGGCGAGCGTCCCCACCATCTTCATCCGCCACGACTTGGAGCCCTCCGGCCAGGGAGCGATGGCGCCGGCGTCGATCGACCGCTCGGGATCGGGGACGATCTTCTCCGGGTCGACGCCCATCAGCGTGCCGAGGCCGGAGCAGGTCGGGCAGGCGCCGTAAGGGCTGTTGAACGAGAACAGGCGCGGGGTGATCTCGGTCAGGCCGGTGCCGCACTCGGCGCAGGAGTAGTTCTGGGAGAGCGTCTCCTCGGCGGCGCCCTCGGGCGCCAGCACCACCAGGCCGCCGGCCACCTTGAGCGCGGTCTCGATCGACTCGGCGAGGCGCTTCTCGATGCCCGGCTTGACCACCAGCCGGTCGACGACGATGTCGATGCTGTGCTTCTTCTGCTTGTCCAGGTTCGGCAGCTCGCCCGAGAGCTCGGTCAGCACGCCGTCGACGCGGGCGCGCTGGAAGCCCTCGCGGGACATCTGCGCCAGCTGCTTCTTGTATTCGCCCTTCTTGCCGCGCACGTAGGGGGCGTAGAGCACCAGCCGGCTGCCGGGCGGCAGCTCCATCGCCCGGTCCACCATCTGCTGCACGGTCTGCGGGCGGATGCGCTGGCCGCAGCTCGGGCAGTGGGGCAGCCCGATGCTGGCGTAGAGCAGGCGCATGTAGTCGTGGATCTCGGTGACCGTCCCGACCGTCGAGCGCGGGTTCTTCGACACCGACTTCTGCTCGATCGAGATGGCCGGCGACAGCCCCTCGATCGAGTCCACGTCCGGCTTCTCCATCTGCTGCAGGAACTGCCGGGCATACGACGACAGCGACTCGACGTAGCGCCGCTGCCCCTCGGCGAACAGCGTGTCGAAGGCCAGCGACGACTTCCCGGAGCCCGAGACGCCGGTGATCACCACCAGGCGGTTCCTGGGGATCTCCAGGTTGATGTTCTTGAGGTTGTGCTCGCGTGCGCCGCGGACGGAGATGAATTCCATGAAGTCGCTCACTCTACCAGAGGCGAAACGCTCTCCCGTGACAGCGGGAAGGCAGGACAGGGAAGCAGGGATGCCGGCAACGCAGCGCCGGACCAGGTCACCAGGTCACCGGGTCGCCGGGTCCGCCCGGTCGCCGGTAAGGCGGCGGCAAGGAGAACCATCAGGGAGCTTGGAATCTTCCCCCCGCGCCGGCACCGCCCGCGCCGTCCTCTGGCGGGGCGCCGGCCGGCGCGAGGCGATAGGCTCTTGGGTGCCCTGCCTGCCCCTGCCCCTGAAGCTCCGCCCGGCTGGTGGCCCGCTAGCGAGGCGTCTTGGCGCCGAACCGTGCGCTTGCCCAGTCGCTGACGAGATCGAGGTACGCGGGCCGTGTGCGCGGACCGTCCTGCACGCCATGTTCGGCGCCGGCGAAGACCTTGACCTCCACCGCCTGGTTGCCGTTCTTCGCGAACGCCGCCGCGAAGGCCGCACGTGAATCGGCGACCGGCACCAGCGTGTCCGCCGAGCCATGAACGATCAATGTGGGCCGGTCGAGCGCCTCGTAGACGGCGCGATAGTCGGCGAAGACCGAGGGCGCGCGGTAGAAGGCGAAGTCGTCCGGACGCTCCTTCCACGCCCGAGCGAGCTCGCCGGGGGTGAGCAGCCGCCCGCCCGCGCCGATCTTCTCGTTCCACTCGCCGTTGGTCCTGAACCTCTCGAACCAGGGCTCGTCCTTGTACCCATCCACCAGCGCTTGCGCCGCGGCGTAGGCTTCTCCGGTGCCGTAGTAGCGCACCACCGTGCGGTGGAGGCGTTCCGCCGTGGCCGCCTGCTCCCGTGTGCAGCCCAGCCGCAGCGCCAGGTTGCGGATGAAGAACGCCATCTGGTCGTTCGGGTTGACGCCCGCCGGGCTCACCAGGATCACGAGCGCGACGCCGTCGTTCTTGCCCAGGGCCTGGGGAATCACCCATCCTGCCTGGCTCACGCCCCACAGGCCGACGCGGGTGGTGGCGGGCAGGGCGCGCACGAAGCGCACCGCCGCGGCCACGTCGCCGGCACGTTGCTTGAAATCGGTGCCGGTCGCGACACCTGCCGAATTGCCCACGCCGCGCTTGTTGAACGCGAAGACGCCGATGCCTTTCGCGGCGAACGCCTTGGCATGGACCACCGAGTAGAAGTCGGCCGCGCTGGGGGAATCGCCCGAGCCGGCGACCATCACCACCACGGGGAAGCGAGCATGGCCCCGCGGCCGGTAGAGGCAGCCGCCGAGCGTCACGCCATCGCCGGCGGGGAAGATGGCGCTTCGCGTCTCGAAGGGCGGCGGCGAGGCGAACGGGATCTCCCGCACCGGGTCGCACGCCCCGGGCGGCGCCGTCCGGTCCCCCGGCTGCGACATCAGGAGACCAGCGGTGAGCAGTGCGAAGAGGCCCCGCATCTTGACCCTCCTTCGAGGTCCGAGGTAGTGGGTCGGAGGAAAATGACCCACTACCGGGTCCGCAGCCCAAGCAGCCGGGCCAGAGCTCCGATGATAGCGCTGCCACTTGGGGCGTGTCGGGGCGTGGGGGGGCCAGGATATGCTCTCCCAGCATGGTAGATTTTGGCTGGGACTCGCGGAGGGAGAGCGGTGATGAAGATGACGAAGGCGACAAAGCGGCACGGCGGCGCCGGCCTGGCGGCCTGCTCGATGCTCATGGTCTGCCTCGGCGCCGCGCCGGCGCTGGCGGCGGCAGGTGCGGCGGGTGCGGCGGGCGCGCCGGATGCGCCGGGCGCGCCGGCCGTGGCGCAGAGTCTCGGCCAGCGGCTGGGCCTGCAGTCCATGGTCGCCCAGGTGGCCCCCGACTGCACCGGCGCCACCGGCGCCCTCATCTACGACGACGGCGGCTTCGAGAACGCCATCTCGGCCCCGGTCGCCGGCGGCCTGCAGGTCATGAGCTTCGACCTGCCGGCCAACGCCGCCGGCGTGCAGCAGGTCTGCGTCGCCCTGACGCGGTTGTCGGGTACCTCCACCGCCGACCTGCCGTTCAGCGTCGTCTTCTACGCCGCGGATGGACCCTCGGGCGCCCCCGGCACGCCGCTCGCCAGCGTGCCCGCGACGGCGACTGCCGTACCGGTCTCCTCAGGCGGTACGGTCAGCACCCAGTTCTATGCCGTAACCATTGGCTCCGCCCTCACTCTGCCGGCCGCCCGGACGATCTACGTCGGAGCCCAGTTCGACGGCTCGCAGGGCTTCTTCGTCGGCGTCGACCAGAGCCCGGCCACCCAGCTCCGGACCGCCTACCTCAGCACCGATGGCGGCAGCACCTGGACGATCGCGACCAGCCCCGACGTTGACCCTCAATTCCACGCCTTCGGCATCCGCGTCGACCCCATCCTCGCCCAGACCAACTGTCTACCCACCACCACCGCCATGTGCCTGCAAGGCAGCCGCTACCAGGTCGCCGCGACCTTCCAGCCGCCCGGCGGCGCCCAGGGCCAGGCCCAGACCGTGAAGCTCACCGACGACTCCGGCTACCTCTGGTTCTTCACCCCCTCCAGCATCGAGGCCATCGTGAAG
>DATDGZ010000158.1:0-1974 GCA_036521795.1 Thermoanaerobaculia bacterium
TTGGCGGACCCTGGTCTTCCGCGGGCCCGCCGTCGGCGCCGCGCTGGCCTGGCCGATCGTCTACCCGGCGGCCTGGGCCTGGCGGCGCCTCGCCCTGCGGCGCACGCGGGTGGTCGCGGTGACCGGCTCGGTCGGCAAGACCAGCACCACCGCCGCCGCCGCCGCGGCCGTCGGCGCGCCGTTCGATCCCGACGCCGCCAACTACGGCAGCTTCCTCGCCGCCGCCGTGCTGCACTGCCGGCCGCGCCGGCGCTGGCTCGTGGTCGAGGTCGGCATCTCGCGGCCCGGCCAGATGCGCGCCTACGCGCGGCTGCTGCGGCCGGACGTCGTCATCCTGACCGCCGTCGGCGGCGAGCACCTGGCCCCCTTCGGCAGCGTCGAGGCGCTGGCGCGCGAGAAGGCGATCCTCCCGCTGGCCGTGGGGCGGCGCGGCCTGGTGGTGGTCAACGCCGACGACGAGCGCTGCCGCGCCATCGGCGCACAGGCAGTGGCGCGCGTCGTGCGGGTGGGCTTCGCCGCCGGCAGCGACTGGCGCATCGAGCAGGCGTGCGTGGACTGGCCGCGCGGCACGAGCCTCCGGCTGGCCGGCCCGGCCGGCGAGCTCGCGGTCCCGCTGCGTTGGATCGGCCGCGACCTGGCGCGCTGCGCCGCGTTCGGCGCCGCCGCCGGCCTTGCGGCGGGCGGCGCGGGCGGCGACGGCCCTGCGGTCGCGGCGCGCCTGGCGGCCCTCTCTCCCCTGCCCTGGCGGCACGAGCCGATGCCGCTCCCGGGGGGTGCCTGGCTGCTGTGCGATGCCTGGAAGGCGACCTGGCCTTCGCTGCAGTCCGCCCTCGGCGTGCTGGAAGGCATCGTCTCGTGGCGGCGGATCGCCGTGCTGGGGGGCATCGAGGAGCCGGAAGGGAGCCAGACCGCGGCTTATCGCCGCTACGGCAGGCTGGCGGCGGCGGCCGCCCAGCGCATCCTCTTCGTCGGCGCCGTCACCGACTACCGGCGCTTCGGCGCGGGAGTGCGCCAGGCCGGGCCTGCGGCGCCCGCGCTCGAGCGCTGCGCGGACGCCGCCGCGGCTGCCGCGGCCCTGCGCGGCGAGTTGCGGCCCGGCACGGTCATCCTGGTCAAGGGGCGTCACAGCGAGAAGCTCGGCCGGGTGGCGCTCATGCTGCGCGGCGAGACCGTCGACTGCCGCCTGCGCCGCTGCCCCGCGCGCGGACTGCGGTGCGAGCTCTGCTCCCGGCTGCGCGCCGCGCCGGCGGCAGCCGAGCGTGCCGCGAGGGCGGTGGCCGAGACCACGGGATACGACGATGACGGCCTCGGCGATGAGAGGATGGAGCGATGAGGCATATCCGCCTGGCGTTGTTGCGCGGCGTCTGCCAGCTGCCGGCCTACGTGGCGATCGAGCAGGGCTTCTTCGCGGCGCAAGACCTCGCCGCCGAGCCGGTGATGGCGCCCACCGCCTGGGCCGTGCCCGAACGCCTGCGCGCGGGCGAGGTGGACTTCGCCGTCATCCCCTGGACGCGCGTGGCGGCCGACCAGGCGAGCGGCGGCAGCCGCCTGGTGCTGGTCGCCGGCTCGGGTGTCGAGGAGGCGGCCCTGGTGGTGCGGACCGGTCTCGCCCCGGAGGACGTGCGGCGAGTGGCGGTGCCGCAGGAGGGGGGCATCAAGGACCTCACCGCGATGGCCCTGCTGCGCCGGCTGCAATGGCACGACGTGCGGCTGGTGCGCCAGCCCTCGGGCGACGGCGCCATCCTGAGCTTCGTCGGGATGGGCGCCGACGCGGCGGCGATGGTCGAGCCCTATGCCGCCATGCTCGAGCACCTCGGCCTCGGCCGCGTGCTGCTGCGCACCGGCGACGTCTGGCCGGGCGCGCCGGGCTGCTCCCTGACCACCACCAGGGCCCTGATCGAGCGCGAGCCCGACCTCGTGCAGCGGGTGACCACGGCCTATGTCGCCGCGGCGCACCGCGTGCTCGCGGCGCCC
>DATDGZ010000159.1:0-5763 GCA_036521795.1 Thermoanaerobaculia bacterium
GTTGACCCTTGCCGCTCTGCTCGGCGATCGTGCGCGCCTCGACCGCACGCTGGCGGAGCGCGCCGGCGGCGACTTCGTGGCGCCGGTGCGTGGACGCATCGCGGCGGCGCTGGACGAGCTGCTCGCGCCGGCCCTGGAGGCCGACCCCAACCTCGAGCGTCCGCTGGCCAAGACCCGGGAGCAGGTGCTGCGCGCCGTCGACCTGTTCGCGGAGAAGGCGATGCCGTCGCTGGCCCGGCGCGACGAGCTGCAGAGCCGGCGGGTCGAGGCGCTGCGCCAGCTCTGCCTGCCGGGCGGCAAGCCGCAGGAGCGCGTCATCTGCGCGGCGCACTTCCAGGGCAAGCACGGCGACCGGCTGGCCGACAGCTTCTGGGAGCAGCTCGACCTCGACCCGACCCGGCTGGCGGTGATCCTGCCATGAGTAAGCTGGACGTCCTGGCCATCGGGCCGCATCCCGACGACGTCGAGCTCGGCTGCGGCGGGACCCTGGCTCTCGCCGCGCGCCAGGGCCGCCGGGTGGGCATCCTGCACCTGACCCGGGGCGAGCGCGGCACCCGCGGCACTCCCGAGCAGCGGCTGGCGGAGGCCGAGCAGGCGGCCGCCGCGCTGGGCGCGGTGGAGCTCGCGTTCCTGGACTGCGGCGACGGCGCCCTGCGCGACGGCGAGCCCGAAGAGGAGGCGCTGATCGAGGTGCTGCGGACCTGGCGCCCCGAGCTGGTGCTGGGGCCGCCGCGTCACGACCGCCATCCCGACCACGAGCGGGGTCATCGCCTGGTGGCCGCCGCGGCCTTCTACTCGGGGCTACAGGCACGCGGGAGCCGGGCGATGGCCGCCCACCGGCCGGCGGCGGTCTTCTCCTACATGCAGCATCATACGTTCGTGCCGAGCTTCGTCGTCGACGTAACGGCGGTCTGGGAGGCCAAGATGGCGGCGCTGGCGGCCTACCGCAGCCAGCTCTACCAGCCTGGTGCCGGCGGCGGCGGCGGCTCCGGGGTGAGCGGCGCGACCGGCGGCCATCGAGAGTCCCGCGGGCAAGGCATCAGCGCTGAGGCCGGTCTGGCGAAGGACAGCGGGGCTGGCAACGGCCCGCCGACCAAAGTGTCCTCGCGCGAGTTCCGCCTCGCCGTCGAGGGACGCGCACGCCACTTCGGCCAGCTGATCGGCGCCGAGCTCGGCGAGCCCTTCTGGAGCCCGCAGCCGCTGGCCGTCGCGGATCTGCTGGCGCTCCTGCCGGGAGGTCCGCGGTGAGGATCGGCATCAGCTGCTACCCCACCTACGGCGGTTCCGGCGTCGTGGCCACCGAGCTGGCGATGGCGCTGGCCGACCGCGGCGACGAGGTTCACGTGATCAGCTATGCCCTGCCCTCGCGCCTGTCGCTCGCCAACTCGCGGCTCTTCTTTCACGAGGTGGTGACGCCGCGCTACCCGCTGTTCGACGACTACCCGCCCTACTCGCTGGCGCTCACCACCAAGATGGTGGAGGTGGCGCGCCACGGCCGGCTCGACGTGCTCCACGTCCACTACGCGATCCCCAACGCCGCCTCGGCGGTGATGGCGCGGCAGATCGTCGCGCCGCTGCCGCTGCCGGTGGTGACCACGCTGCACGGCACCGACGTCACCCTGGTGGGCAACGATCCGAACTATCTCGAGACCACCCGCTGGAGCATCCTGGAGAGCGATGCGGTGACCGCCGTCTCACGGTCGCTGCGCCAGACCTCGATCGAGCAGCTCGGCATCCACAGCCAGATCGACGTGATCCCCAACTTCATCGATCCCCTGCGCTACGAGCGGGCCCGCGACACTCCCGGCGCGCGCCGCTGGGCGAAGCCGGGCGAAGGCGTGCTGATCCACATCTCGAACTTCCGCCCGGTCAAGCGGGTGCTCGACGTGATCCGGGTCTTCGAGCGCGTGCTGCAGCAGCGCTCCTGCCGCCTGCTGATGGTCGGCGACGGCCCCGATCGCGGCAAGGTAGAGCAGTACTGCCGCGAGCACGACATCTGCCAATCGGTCACCTTCATCGGCAGCCTGCCGCTGATCGAGGAGGTGCTGGTCGGCGCCGATGTCTTCCTGCTCCCTTCCGAGAGCGAGTCGTTCGGCCTCGCCGCGCTCGAGGCGCTGTCGTGCGAGGTGCCGGTCATCGCCACCGATGCCGGCGGCCTGCCCGAGCTGGTGGTCGACGGCGAGTGCGGCTTCCTGTTCCCGGTGGGCGACGTCGAGGCGATGGCCGGCGCCGCCAACCTGCTGCTGTCGGACCCGCAACGCCGGCGGGCGATGGGCGAGGCAGGGCGCCGCCGGGCGGTGGAGACCTTCGGCCAGGATGCCGTCGTCGGCCGCTACCGGGCGATCTACGAGCGCGTGACCGGCCGCCGGCCGCCGCCGCCGCCCGTCCAGCCGACCGCGGCGGCCGGCGATCCGGGCTGACGATGGCCTCCTACCCGGTCCCCGCCCGGCAGGTCACGGCCGAGATCCGGGAGAAGGGATCGCGCTTCCTCGCCTTGGTCGGCGCCGCCGCGGCCGAGGAGGAGGCGCGGGCCGTGCTCGCCGCCCTGGCCCGCCGGCACGCCCGGCACGCCGCTCGTCCTTGTGGGCCGCGATGGGCTTGTATACACTCCAAGTGATTTCCCCGGGTCGTGCGCTTGCCGAATCCTAAAGGAGACGTTCGCGATGAGTGAGCCCAGCGTTCCGCCGCCGCCACCGCCCTACACGCCGCCGCCGCCGCCCGCTGGTCCGGCCTCGGGCGCCGTCAGCCCGAATCGCGGCATCATGATCGTTCTGTCGTATTTATGGCTGCTCGCGATCATCCCGTTCGTAACTGAGAAAGAAGACAAGGAAGTCCAGTGGCACGCCAAGCACGGCATCGTGCTGATGATCGCCGAGACCATCATCTGGGTGGCCTTCTTCGCCGTCGACATGATGCTCGTGCTGTTGCATCTCGGCTTCATCGGATGCTTCTTGATCTTCGTGCGAGCGGCACTCGGGCTCGGCATCCTGGTCGTGCACGTCATCTGCATCATCAAGGGCACCCAGGGCCAGCGCTTCCTGATCCCGGGCATCAGCCAGTACGCGGACAAGTTCTGAGGCCGTGCCGGAGGGATCGCCGCGCGGAGCTCTGGCGGCAGCAGGCCAGCACAGCGGCGGTCCTTCCAGCACCTGTTCTGGTTACCATCGCCTGCCGGCGATCCGGAGGCACGGGAAGCCCTCAGCCCCTAGCCTTACCTGGAGGACCTATATATGAGCCTGCCGCTCTATCCGCCGCCGGCCGCACCCGCGTCGGCGTCCGCCAGCAGGGAGGCCGTCACTGCGCTGGTGCTGGGTATTCTCGGGATCGTCTGTTGCGGCTTCGTGGCGCCCGTGGCCTGGTACCTCGGACAGAATGAGCTTCGCGCCATCCGGGAAGGGCGGGCGTCCGCCGCGGGCGAAGGCATGGCCATGGCCGGCAGGATCTTGGGAATGATCGGCACCGCCCTCTTGATCCTCGGCCTGGTCGTCGGCCTGCTCTGGGCCCTGTTCTTCGGCGGCATGGCGGCGCTCCAGGGGTTCACCAACCGGTGAAGCCCGGGATGCGCCGCTGGGCGCTCGCCGGCGCCGCCGGGGTGGCGGCATACCTCGTGCTGCACGCCTGGGTGCCTCCGGAGGGGGCCGGCTTCGCCTTCTGTCCGCTGCGCCGCTTCGCCGGGCTGCCGTGCCCCGGGTGCGGCATGACGCGGGCCTTCGCCCACCTCGCCAAGGGCGAGTGGTCCGCCGCCGTGCGCGACCACCCGCTGGCGCCGCTGCTGGCCGCGGAGCTGGCCTTGCTCTGGATGGCCTGGGGCGGAGCGGCGGCAGGCCTGCTGCGCCTCCCCGCCTGGTCGAAGCCGGAGGTGGCGGTGCTCGGCCATCTCGCGGTGCTGGTGGCGGTCTGGCTGGGCCGGATGGCCACCGGGACCTTGCCCTGGTGACGCGACAGGGACAGCCCGGCCACCCCCAGTCCCCTTTCGACCGGCGCGGCTCCGCGCTACTCTTGCGTGCGATGGCCGTGACCGCCGCGAGCACCTCCCCGACCGCGAGCCACCCCGCGAGCCACCCGGTGACCGCGGCGACCGCGGCGACGGTCGGACGGGGACGCCGGCGGCGGCTCAGGCGCGCCGCCGCGCCGCTGCTACTGGTCGCCGCCCTGCTCGCGATCGACCTGGCGCGGCCTCCCGCCCACCAGGCCAGCGCCCGCCTGCTGCTGGGAGGCATCCATCTCTACCAGGCGACGCTCTCGCCACGCATGGCCGCCCTCGGCGTCCAATGCCGCTTCCGGCCCACCTGCAGCCACTACGCCGAGGGAGCCATCGCCCGCCATGGCGCGCTCTCGGGCAGCCTGCGCGCCGCGTGGCGGATCGTCCGCTGCGGTCCGTGGACGCCCCTGGGCACCTACGATCCTCCCTGAACGCCGGCAGGTGCCCGCGACGCCCATCTCGCCGCCGCCGATGCCGCGGCAACCTCGGCAACCTCTCGAGGTTGACAAAGCGCGCCGCGGGCCCCAAGCTCGAAACGGGCTGACCTCTCCTGGCTGGGGCCGCGCTTGAGCAGCGACAGCATCGACTACCAGCGTCTCGTCGAGGACGCTTTGCGGGACGTCGTGCGCCGGGTGCTGGCCGACGTCGCGGAGCAGGGCCTGCCCGGCGAACACCACTTCTACATCGGGTTTCGCACCGGCCATCCGGGCGTGGTGATGCCGCGCTCGCTGCGCGACCTCTACCCGGAAGAGATGAGCCTCATCCTGCAGCATCAGTTCTGGAACCTGGCGGTGAACGACGACGGCTTCGCGGTCGAGCTGACCTTCGGCGGCCGCCGGCAGCGCCTCGAGATCCCGTTCGCGGCGCTGACCATGTTCGCGGATCCCGCGGCGGAGCTCGCGCTGCGCTTCATGCCGCGGATTCCGGGCGCGATGGCGGCAACCTCAGCGACGGCGGCGACATCGGCGAGCGCCGCCGCCACGCCGGCCGCCGCGGCTGCTGTGTCCCCGGCCGGCGGCGGCATCGGCGCCCCGCCACCGCCACCGCCACCGCCGCCGTCCGGCGCCGGCGGCGGAGGGGAACCGGCGTCCTCGCCTTCGACGGTTGGGCGTTCCGGGCCGGGAGAGGTCATCCGCTTCGATCCTTCGCGCCGCAAGTGATCGCCGTCGGCTGCACCCGCCCGCTCCCCTGCCGGTGCCGGACCGGCGACCGTCCGCGACTGCCGGCGAGCGGCGTGGAGGCGCCATCGTGCGGCAGCATCGTCCTGCGGCGTCGTCGTCCTGCGGAGGCGTCGTCCCGCGGAGGCGTCGTCCCGCGGAGGCGTCGCCAGCGACCCTCGAAGTGGACATGAGCCGGCGGGCCAACGCGGGCGCGGGCCGGTTCGCCGGCAGGTGCCGCCGCGCGGCACCCGCCTTGCAGCGGCCCGCGGAATGGAATCACGACTCTGAGGCGACGACCATGCAACCTGTGAAGAGATCCTCGCGGCCCCGCGCTCTGCCACGCCGCGTTCCGGCGCTCGCAATGCTCGCAATGCTCGCGGCGCTCCTGGCGCTCGCGGCCGGGGCCTGCAACCGCGGCGCCGTGCCAACCGGCAGTGCTCACGACACCGGCGCCTCCCAGGCCCGGTCCGTGCCGCCGCCGCCGTCCGGCGCCGCGGGAGTCCCCGGTACTCCCGGCGAACCTCCGACCAACGAGCTGATGCCGCGTTCGCAGAGCGTGAGGATCGGCAACGCGCCGCCGCCGCCGCCGCCCGGCGTCGGCCATGGGGAGAGCAAAGAAAG
>DATDGZ010000160.1:0-1589 GCA_036521795.1 Thermoanaerobaculia bacterium
TGGAATGTAGTTTTCGGTGAATTCTTTAAAGATGAAATTATAAGACTTACCCAATGTATTCTCGCCGCCGCGCCACCCGCGTCGAACCTGACCGAGACCCTGCTCTCCATCCCAGGCAACGCCGTGCGCGGCGCCCTGGCCCGCCGCTTCCTCGACCGGCCGGGCGGCGCCGTCGATACGCTGTTCCGCCGCCTCTTCCTCGGCGACGAGGTCAGCTACGGCCAGGCGACGCTCGGCGGCGCCCAGGCCATGCCGCTGTCGGCGCGCAGCTGTAAGTACGAGCCGGGGCCCCTCGCCGAGGGCGGCCACGGCGTCGTCGACCTGCTGCTCCCCGGCGGCGGCCCGGTGGCGTGCGCCAGGTGCCAGCGGCCACTCGACTACCTCGACGGCTTCTGGCTCGCGGCGGAGCGCCGCCGCGTCTCGCCCGCGACGCGCCTCGCCACCCGCACCGCCATCGACCCGCGCCGCGGCACCGCGAGCGCCGGCCAGCTCTACAGCCAGCGCCTGCTCGCGGCTGGTCAGACGTTTCGCGCGACGGTCGAGGTACCCGGCGACCTCCTCGCCAGGCTCGACGAGCTGGTCGCCGCGCCGTGGCGGGCTTCGTTCGGCACCGGCGCAAGCCGCGGCCAGGGCTGGGCCGAGGTCTGTCGCCGCACGCCGGCGGCCCCGGGGCTTGGCTCGGTGCGCGAGCGCTTCCGGCGCTATGCAGCCGCGGCCGGAAGGCCGGTGCTAGCCGTGACGCTGCTGTCGGACGGCCTGTTCTGCGACGACTATCTGCGCCCGACGACCGCACCCGCCCTCGCGGACCTCGCGGCGCTCGGCGTGCGCCCCGGCGACTGGCAGCCGCGCCCTCGCGCCTTCGCGGCGACGCGCCAAGTGTTCGGCTTCGACGGCGAGCCCATCCACCTTCCTCGCCCCGAGCGCTTGGCGGTGGTCGCCGGCAGCGCCTTCCTGTTCGAGGCGGCGGACTCGGCCGCCGCGCCGCAGGTCCCGCCAGGAGACGGCCGCGGGTGGATCGGCGACGGGCGCGCCGAGGGCTACGGCAGCGCCGTGCTCTGGCACCCTTTCCACCTAGGCCCGGAGGCCGCGGCATGAACCCCGACCCGGCACCGCCCGCCCTGGCACAGCGGCTGCGCGCCGACGCCGCGCTCGCGGCGCTCGACGACGCGCTGGTTGCGGCGGCGGAGCGGCTATACGGCCTCGGCTTCACGCGCATCTCCGCCGCGCAGATCGCCGCCGCCGGCGAGATGCTCGCCGCCGCCCCCTCCCTTGACGGCGCGCGCCGCTCGCTCCGGACCTGGCTGCGGCATCAGCTCGAGCGGCTCGAAGCCCGGGTCCGCCGTGGCCGGCCGGCGGCGTCGTGGCTGCTGCCGCCGCGCTCCGGGGCCTCCTCGCCGAGCCTCGGCGAGGAGCTGCTCCGCTGGGTCGAGGGCGAGCTCTACCTGCCGGCCCCGGCGCCCGCGGACCTCGACCGCCTCGCAGCCCTGCAGCGCTTCTGGGGCCGCTGTGCGGGTCTTTACCGCTACGAGGCGGTGGCGGGCTTGCCCATGCCCCTGACGGCCCTTGCCGTCGAGGCCGAGACCGGCGCC
>DATDGZ010000161.1:0-13505 GCA_036521795.1 Thermoanaerobaculia bacterium
CTGGACGTGGCCGACCGCGCCCCCGAGCGCGAGCTCGGGCCGGCCGGCATGCGGGAGCTGCTCGGCCTCTACCGCCTGGTCTCCTCCGACCTCAACCGCGCCCGTTCCCTCACCGCCAACCCCGACCTGCTCGGGCGCCTCAACGACCTCGCCGGGCGCGGCTATCGCTTCATCTACCGGCAGCGCCGCCGCGGGGCCGCGAGGGAGCTGCCACGCTTCTTGGCCCGGGTGGGGCGCCTGCTCGGCAACGAGGTGCCCGCCGCCTTCCGCCGCGAGGCGGCGGCGGTCGCCCTCGCCGCCGGCACCTTCCTGCTCGGCACCCTGTTCGGCGCCACCGCCGCGATCGCCCGCCCTGGCGCCGCCGAGGAGCTCATCCCGCGCCAGTTCTTGACCGAGAGCCCCCGCGCGCGCGTCGAGCACATCGAGCGGCACCGCGAGCGCATCTCGACCGTCGCCCAGGCGGCCGTCTTCGGCTCACAGCTCTACACCCACAACATCCAGGTCGCCTTCCTCGTCTTCAGCCTCGGCGCCCTCACCCTGGCGGGCGCGATTCCGCTGCTCTTCTACAACGGCGTCCTGCTGGGAGCGATCGGAGCGAGCTATGCGCTGGACGGCGTGGGCCTCTTCTTCTTCGCCTGGGTGGGGCCGCACGGGGCCTTCGAGACCGCCGCCATCGCCTTCGCCGGCGCCGCCGGAATGGTGGCCGGGCGAGCCCTGCTGCTGCCGGGTGAGCTGTCGCGCGGCGCCGCGATGCGCCTCGTCTTCCCGCGCGTCTGGCGGATGATGACGGCGGTGATGGTGCTGCTGGTGATCGCCGGCCTGATCGAAGGATCGTTCTCGCAGTTCTCCGCCAAGGTCGTGCCCTATCCGCTCAAGATCGCGGTGGCGGTGATCCTGCTCGCGTCGCTGGTGCTCTTTCTCTTCCTGCCGCGCCGGCAGGACGCAGGCGGCGCCGGACTCGGCGGCGCCGGAGCGGGCAGCCCATGAGCCGCCAGCGCCGCATCCTCACGCCCGAGCACGTGCCGATCGTGCTCGTCCCCGCAGGGGTGGGCAGCCGCTTCCTGGCGCTGATCGTCGACTTCATCCTGCTGACCGGGCTCATCGTGGTGCTCGCGGCGGTGCTGCAGCTGGTCCTGCCGCGCGGCATCGGCGCCGCGGTGGTGACCACCCTCGGCTTCGCGCTGACCTGGGGCTATCACGTCTACTTCGAGACCAGGCGGCAAGGCCGCACGCCCGGCAAGCGCGCCGCGGGGCTGCGGGTGGTGGACGGCCGCGGACTGCCGATCACCGTCGAGCAGTCGCTGCTGCGCAACATCGTCCGCGCCCTCGACTTCCTGCCGGTCTTCTACGGCGTCGGCGGACTCTGCGCGCTCCTCGACCGCGACCGCCGCCGGCTGGGAGACATCCTCGCCGACACCCTGGTGGTTCGCGACCGCGCCGCCGCCGCGGCGCGCGCCGCGGCATCCGCACGCGCCGCCCGGCTGGCCGCGCCGCAGCGCCCCAATGCTCTCGCCGACCCCGGGACCCTGCGCCGCATCCGCCACCGCGTGACGCTCGAGGAGCGCGAGCTGCTGCTCGACCTCTGCCTGCGCGCCGACCGCCTCGACGCGCGCGCCCGCTACGACCTGATGGAGCAGGTCGGCGCTCACTATCGCCGCAAGCTCGAGATCGATCAGCCCCACCTCTCCGCCGAGAACCTGGTCCGCGACCTCGCCGCCCTCGCCTTCGGCGCCGGCCCCGAGCGCTGGAACAGGGCTCCATGATCTCGGGTACCGATCTCGCCGCTCGAGCACCCGTTGACAGCGCATCACGGGAAAGATAGACTTCCCTTTAAATCTAGTTCACTGACTCTCTGGCGAGATACCCTCGACCGCGACCCGGCGTGGGTGCGGACATACCTCTCGATCCAGGGCAGCAAAGCCGGGAGGAGCCACATGGATGGCCGGCGTTCCGGTCGGATGCAGCTCGGCGGCGGCGGCCTCGCCCTCGCGGCGCTGCTGGCCTGCATGTGCCTCCCGGCGAGCGATTGGAGGCTCACCGCCATGCAAGGCCCGACACCTGCCGAGCCGCAGCTCCGGGCCGGCTCGACCCTGACGCCACGCCGGCTCGTCGTGTGTCTCGACGGCACCTCGAACAGCGACTTCGACGAGAAGCTCCGCGACCAGGGGCAGGCCGTTCTCAAGCCGACCAATGTGCTGAAGCTCTCCCGGGCTGTTCTGCCCTGGGACCCAGCGACCCAGCGCGAACAGATCACGTATTACGAGATCGGCGTGGGATCGTTGACCAGATATCCGGGCACTGCGAATCGGTTGCTTTTCCAAACCGACAGATTCCTCGGCGGCCTCGAGGGCGCCGGCTTCGAAGCCAACATCGAGAACGCCCTCACCTTCCTCGTCTTCAACTTCCAGTCCGGCGACGAGCTCTTCATCTTCGGCTTCAGCCGCGGGGCGGCAACGGCGCGCGGGCTCACCCGGTTCCTGGACTGGGCCGGCGGGCGCCTGCCCAGCAAAAGTGACGCCTACTACCTGCCGGTCTTCTTCCATGAGTTCGTCGTGGGGCAAGGCAAGAAAGCCTTCGACGACGTGCTGAAGGGAATCGACGCCGAGCGTGCGTCCGAGAATCGAGGCCCTCTGGACTTGACTTCTTTTCACACGATCAGCATCCATTTCCTCGGGGTATGGGACACCGTCATGGCGCTGGGCTCCCGCTTCCGTTCCGGCGGCGCCAGCACCTCGACCGTCAGCAATACCTTCTATCTGGACGATCAGCCGGCCGCCTGCGTCAGGAACGCCCGACAGGCCCTCGCCATCGACGAGGCGCGCTATGACTTCCGGCCCGAGATATGGATGCGTCACCGAACCGGCCAATCCCTGAAGCAGCGCTGGTTCGCCGGCGTGCACTCGAACGTAGGCGGCGGCTTCGTGCACGACGGTCTGGCCAACCTGGCGCTCAAGTGGATGCTCGACGAGGCCCATCTGTACGGCCTCGCCGTGGATCCCGACTTCATCAGGCATTACCCCGGCTTCGTGTACGACAAGCTCTATCCCGAGGCGTCCTATTATAAAGCCGCAGACTTGATCCGCGGGCGCCGCGGCCTCGGCAAGCGGCAGCTGACCGGCGACGAGATGTCCCTGGACCCCTCCGTCATCCAGCGTATCCAGGCGGACCCCCAGGCGGACCCGAAGAAGTTCGCAAGGTTGGAAGGCCAGCCCTACCGCCCGCGGAACGTGTTCGCCTTTCTCGCCTGCGTACCGGATCTGCAGCAGTTCCTGGCGGACCTCGGCGTCACCACTCCGCTCCCTGCCAATGTCGTGGCACAGATCCAGGCGCTGCGCCAGGACTGCGCCAAGCCCGGCGCGAGGCCGTCGTCATGACCGGCAACCTGATCCTCCGAGCGATCCTCATGCTGGCGCTGCCAGCCGCGGTCTTCTTCGGTGGCGTCGCGATCATGAAGAAGGCCACTGATTACCAGCAGGTCAAGAACCGGACAAGCTCTGCTCCGAATCCCTGCGATCGCAAGCCGCTCGACCAACGCTTCGGCTACGATGCCGGCGCGGTCGACCGCTACTGGGGAGCTCTCGACGGCGCACGGGCGGCGGAGCAGCACTTCCTCGAGGTCGACCTGGTCTTCCCGTTCCTCTACGGCGGCGCCCTGGCGGCCAGCCTGCTGCTGGCCTGGAGCATGCTCGGCAGGCCCTTCAGCCCAGCATGGATCATGGCGCCGGTGGCGATCACCATGCTCGCCGATTGGACTGAGAACCTGGTGCAGCTGGCGCAGCTCCGGCGCTACTCCACTGGCGGCGCGCACGCCCTACAAGCCGGCTGGATCCGGGTGGCGAGCGCCGCCACCTCGCTGAAGCTCTCGTTCTTCGGTGCCTCCTCGCTGCTCCTCCTGGTCCTCGTGGTGATGGTGCTCCTGTGCGCCGCTCGCAATCCTGCTCCGGGGCAACCTTGATAGAGCAGCCTGTCGAGCAGCTGTTGGTCCCCGATGTGAACGGCGTCGGTTTCCGCGCTGCACTGGTGCCTGCCGTCCCGTGATTTTCCCAACCGGTAAGAAGTCCCCCCCGCTCGATGACGGTGCTGGTCATGCGGTCTTTGGTCCTGCCGCTGGGCGCCGGTCAGGCAGAACGGAACCCAGGCGTCCGGCTCGGCCGGGAAGCCTACTGCGATGGGAACGGCCACCAGCCCGAAAACGCCTGGCCGCTCAGGGCGGGAAGGTGAGATTCAGCACCAGCGAGCGATCGGACAGGAGGTCCACCGTGTCGGTGTACAGCGGCCAGTGGGCCTCGAGAGGCATGCCGGTGTCCTCGACCTCCATGCGATAGTTCCCGGGCACCAGGCCGGACCGAGAGAAGGTGCCGTCGTGGTTCACACCGATGAGGTGAGAATCGTAGCGCCCCTCCGCACGCTCGATACTGACGAGGTAATGCGCTTCCGGGTCGAACCCGGCGAGCCGGCCGGAGAGGGTCAACGGGCCGGGTCGGAACGAGAGGTCGACGGAGGTCTGCGCAGCGTTCGCTGGCAGATTCACCTTCGCCGCCGCGATGTCGCCGTCTCCCGACCAGGCCCGCACCTCCGAGGGCCCGGGGATCAGCCGGCCGATCTCGTAGTGGCCGCGGTCGTCGACCTTGCCATCCTGGGACAGGTGGCCCTGGGAGGCCCGCACGGTCATGTCCGTCATGGGCTGGCCGGCCTCACCGCCGCTGAGCTGCCCGGCGATCCGACCCGTCGCGTCGAGTCGGATCTCGAGCCCCCGTCGCGCTTTGCCGTTGACCACCACCGGCTTCCGTGCCAGCGCCGAGAAATTGGGCAAAGAGTCACTCACGTCATCCGCGGCAACTCGGTACTTCCCGGTTGGTAGCGCGATCGAGAAGCTGCCCTGCGGGCCGATGCTGGTCGAATACGAGTCCGCCTGGCCGAGATCGTCGAAGGTGAGCCGGTCGTGGCCGCTGGCCGAACCGTTGGCGTTGCGCACCCGGCCGCTCACCGCGAAGTACTGCGGAAAGACAACGTCGACGCCCTCCACCTCCCTGCCGGCATCGGGAGGGACGTTGACCGCCCGCTGCATCTTCTTCGCGCCGGCCTCGGCCGTCAGGTCCCACTCGCCGGGAGGCTCGACGTCCACGATGCGGTAGCGGCCCGTCGCGTCGAGGTCGGCACTCCGTTGGTGGCCGCTTCCCGGCGGGTACGCCAGGATCATCGCCTTGGCCAGCTCCGCGGGCGCGAGGCCGGTCACCCGGCCGCTGATCGCCGCGCCCTTGCCACGGACCTCCGCGATGCTGCCGCCCGCAGGCGGTGCGGGCTGCAACCGGATCTCGACGTCGCGGGAGGTACCGTCAACGCGGAACGGCGGAGCGAACGCGTACGGACGGAAGCCCTTCGCATCGACGAAGAGAGTGCACCAACCGTCCAGGACCAGGAAGGAGAAGGTGCCGTCGGGGCCCGTGTGCCGCTCTCGCGTTGCCGCCGAGAAGTCGCCCCCGTTCATGACGACAAAGGCGCCAGCCACCGGCTGGCCAGCGGCGGAGAGAACGCGGCCCCGAATCTCGCGGCGAGGACAGAGAAGATCGTGGCGGTTGACCCCAGCCGCGATGGTGATCACCTCGTCATGGGTCTTGATGAGATCGCCCAGCTCGACCCAGGCCAGGATCCTGCCGGGCTCGAGGCGTTCGATACGGAAGCGCCCCTCGGCGTCGGTGCTGCCCTCGAGCCGGACATCCCCGGCGTCGTAATTCCGAACCTGCACCTTCGCACCTTCCACGACCGCACCAGCGCTGTCGCGCACGTTGCCAAGGAGCACCCCCGAAGCGGTCGCCGGCGCACCGCCCCCCTCCCCCGCGACCACCACCGCCCAGCCCGCCGGCATCCCCAGAAGCAGAGCGAGCACCGTCATGGCGGTCAGCAGCCGTGTCCGCGGGCCGGCCACCTCGAGCGGCCGCCGCGGTGCCTGGGCGCGCCCCGTCGTGAGGGTGGTCACGAACGGATCTTAGCATCGAGCCCAAGCGCTGGAGCATCTTGACTCGTGCCAGGCAAGACATCATGATGCCTAGATGCGTACCACCCTTACTCTGGATGACGATGTAGCGAAGCAGCTGCGGGAGAAGTCGCGGCGCAGCGGCGGGACCTTCAAGGAAGTGGTGAACGACACCCTTCGCAGGGGGCTACGTAGCGGCGAGAAGCCCTCTCCACCGCTCCCCAGGTTCGTGGTCGAGTCCAAGGCGAGGGGTTTCTGTGCCGGAGTCGACATCCTCCACCTCAACCGCTTCTATGACGAGCTGGAAGTCGAGGAGTTTCTGCGCAAAGAAGCGGACCGGCGCACGAAGCCATGATTCTCCCTGACCTGAACCTGCTCGTTTATGCCTACAATGACGATGCATTCGAGCATTCGAGAGCCAAGGCATGGTGGGAGACCTGCCTTTCCGACACCCGGCCCGTCGGCTTGCCCTGGGCCGTGATCGTGGGATTCCTGCGGCTCATGACGAATCGCAGACTCCAACGCGAGCCGGCATCCATGCCGGAGGTCATGCATTACATCAGATCCTGGTTGGAACGACCGCACGTGGAAATCCTCACCCCAGGATCACGGCATCTCGATTTGCTGGACAGCCTGATGCGCGATGCCCAAGGAACCGGCAACCTCGCCACTGACGCTCACCTGGCAGCGCTGGCCATCGAGCATGGGGCGGAGCTCCATTCCAACGACGCCGATTTCTCGCGATTCCCCGGTCTCAAGTGGATCAATCCCCTCGCTTGACGCTCGCTGACTCCGCCCATCCCGTGACTCTGCCTCTCGGACCCGAGGTCTTCGCCGCGGCGTACGCGCGCGTCGCGCCGCACATCCATCACACGCCGCTGCTCACGTCGGCGACCTTGAGCGGGCTCACCGGCTTCGAGGTGCGGCTCAAGGCCGAGGTCTTCCAGCGCGGCGGGTCGTACAAGATCCGCGGGCCGCTGAACAAGCTCACCTGCCTCACGGAGGACGAGCGGCGCCGCGGCGTCGTCTGCTCTTCGGCCGGCAATCATGCGCAGGGGGTGGCGCTGGCGGCGCGTATCCACGGCATCCATGCCGTGGTGGTGATGGCCGAGAACGCGACGCCCTCGAAGATCGCCGCGACCCGCGGTTACGGCGCCGAGGTCGTGCTCCACGGCACCATCTGGGACGAGGCGAACGAGCGGGCGCAGGAGCTGGTCCGCGAGCGCGGCCTCACCTACGTCCATCCGTTCGACGACCTGCAGCTGATCGCCGGCCAGGGGACCCTGGGCCTCGAGATCGTCCGCGACTGGCCGGAGGTCGACGTCGTGGTGGTGCCGATCGGCGGCGGCGGCCTCATCTCCGGCGTGGCGATGGCGATCAAGGGCATCCGGCCGGAGGCCAGGATCGTCGGCGTCGAGTCCTCGGGAGCGCCCGGCATGCGGGACAGCGTGGCGGCCGGCCGCGTGGTGACGCTCGACCGCGTCGATTGCATCATCGACGGCCTGCGGGTCAAGCGCGTCGGCGAGACGACCTTCGAGGTGGTGCGGCGGTTCGTCGACGAGATCGTGACCCTGCCGGACGAGGAGATCTTCGCGGCGATGCTCTGGACGATGTCGCGCGCCAAGCTGGTGGTCGAAGGCGCCGCGGCCGCCCCGGTCGCGGCGCTGCTGCACGGCCTGGTGCGCGCGCCGCGCGGCGCCAGGGTCGCCTGCGTGCTGAGCGGCGGCAACGTCAACCTGGACCAGCTCCGCGGCCTGAAGTGGAACTGACCGCGCCGGCTCCTCGCCCCAAGGAACGCAGAGCGAAGCTGACCCACGACCCGCAGCCCGGCGCGACGGGGGGCGTGCCGCCGCTCGGCTATACTGCACCGGCGACGCGGAATCGAGGGGACCAAGGGGACCGAGGGCAAGCCGATGCCGGTATCCGCCGCCAGCTCGAAGGTGGTCTACGAGGGGCTCAAGGAGTGCGGCATTCGGCTGCTCTCGGTGCTGCCGGAGACCTGGCTGGTGCACCTCGTGAGCCTGGCGGAAGCGGACCCGGACATGATCCTGGTGCGCCTCGCCAAGGAGGAGGAGGGGGTCGGGGTGTCGGTCGGTGCCCATCTCGCCGGCGTGCGGTCCGCGATGCTGATGCAGAACCACGGCCTGCTGGCGAGCGTCAACGGCATCGTGTCGCTGGCCCAGCTCTACCGCGTGCCGCTGCTGATGCTGGTGAGCTACCGCGGCGGCTTCGGCGAGGAGCACCCGTGGCAGACCGAGGGGGGCGGGGTGACGGAGGACCTGCTGCGGGCGCTGCGCATCCCCTACCTGCTGCTGGCGCGCGCCGACGAGGTGGCGGCGCGGCTGCGCCAGGCGCTCGCCCTCGCCGAAGCGAGCCTGCGGCCGGTCGCGCTGCTGCTCTGCCGCGACCTGATGTGGGAGGACACCGGCGGATGATGCTGCGCCTCGAGGCGATGCAGGCGATCTATCCGCTGCTCGCCGAGCGGGTGGTGGTCACCAACATGGGCGCGGCGCCGGCCGAGCTCTTCTCGCTCGGTCACCGGCCGGGGTTCTTCTACGTCGAGCACTCGATGGGGCTCGCCTCCTCGGTGGCGCTGGGGATCGCGTTGGCGCGGCCCGAGCTCGAGGTGGTGACGCTCGACGGCGACGGCTCGGTGCTGATGAACCTCGGCACTTTCACCACCCTGGCGCGCCACCGGCCGCCGAACTTGCTGCACGTCGTCTTCGACAACGAGGTGCTGCTGTCGGTCGGCCGCAGCTTCTCGACCGCCACCGCCACCGGCAGCGACCTGGCGGCGATCGCCGCGGCCGCCGGCGTGCCGCGCACCGGGACGCACCGCACCGCCGGCAGCCTTGCCGCCGCCTGCCGGGAGGCCCTGGCGGCGCGCGAGCTCGCGGTGCTGGTCGCCAAGGTCGAGCCCGTCGGGCCGGCGAGTTACTTCATCGACCTCCACCTGCTCGAGAACCGTTTCCAGTTCGAGCGCCACCTGCGCAGCCTGCCGCGCGGCAAGGCGGGCGCCGAAAGAGGCCCATAGCGAGGGGGAGGGAGGGGGGCGTCCCCTTCCCCCCCGGCGGGGGGGGCAGGGGAACGAGGGGATGCGGGGGGCGCGATCCGATCGACGCTTTGAGTAGGGCTCGAGAGCCTCATTGCAGGGCCAGATTCGTGGCTCGGGGGTAAAAAGGGTTGTGGGACTAGCCGCAGAGGGGAGAACACCATGACGGAGATCCTGGCAGAGCTGGTCGAGGCGCTCGACGCCGGGCGCCTGCGGGTGATCGATCTGACACAGCCGCTCGGGCCGGAGACGCCGGTCATCGGCTTGCCGCCGCAGTTCGCCGCCTCGCCTGGCGTCACCGTCGAGGTGCTCTCGCGGTACGACGAGCGGGGCCCGGCCTGGTACTGGAACGCCATCCACCTGGGCGAGCACACCGGCACGCATTTCGACGCACCGGTTCACTGGATCACCGGCAAGGACCTGCCCGACAACGCTTGCGACACCATCCCGGCGCGCCGCTTCGTCGGCCCCGCCTGCGTGCTCGACGTCGCCGCCGAGGTGGCGGCGGATGCCGACTTCCTGCTCACCCGCGATCGGGTGCTGGCCTGGGAGGCCGAGCACGGCCGCATCTCGCCGCGGTCGTGGGTGTTGCTCCACAGCGGCTGGAGCCGGCGCGCCGATCACCAGGGGGGAGACTTCCTCAACGTCGCCGCCGACGGTCCGCACAGCCCCGGCTTCCACCGCGGCGCGGTCGAGCTGCTGGCCCACGAGCGTGACGTCCTCGGGGTCGGCGTCGAGACCGTCGGCACCGACGCCGGCCAGGCCTTCGCCTTCGACCCGCCGTTCCCGTGTCACACCCTGATGCACGGCGCCGGCCGCTTCGGGCTGGCCAGCCTGCGCAACCTCGACCAGCTGCCGCCGACCGGCGCGGTCGTCATCGCCGCCCCTCTCAAGCTCGTCGGCGGCAGCGGCAGCCCTCTGCGCGTGATCGCGCTGGCGCCCGCGCCGGCATCCACGCTGGCAGCCACGCTGGCAGCCACGCTGGCAGCCAAATAACTGGCGGTCGCGCGCGGACCCTTTTCCCGACGACCTCTCTCTCTCTCGAGCCAGCGTTCCCGCGACCGTCCGCAGCCACCCGAGGCACCCCCATGGCACATGGCCTCTTTGCCCGCAAGCCGTTGCGGATGCTGCTCGCGGAGGCGCGGCAGGAGGGCGAGGGACGCCTGCGGCGAGCGCTGGGCCCGGTCCACCTCACCGCGATCGGCATCGGCTCCATTCTCGGCGCCGGCATCTTCGTGACCACCGGCGCCATCGCCCGCCAGACCGCCGGCCCGGCCCTGCTGGTCTCCTACGCGGTGGCCGCGGTCGCCTGCTTCTTCGCGGCGGTGTGCTACGCCGAGTTCGCGTCGCTGGTGCCGGTGGCCGGCTCCGCCTACACCTATGCCTACGCCACCCTCGGCGAGCTGCCGGCCTGGGCGCTCGGCTGGGCGCTGGTGCTCGAGTATGGCGGCGGCGCCGCGCTGGTGGCCAACGGCTGGTCCAGCTACCTGCAGAGCGTCCTGGCCTCGTTCGGCCTCAGGTTGCCGCTGGCGATCTCCGGGCCGCCGGTGCGCTACGACCCGGCACTCGGCCACCTGGTCACGACCGGATCGTTCGTCAACCTGCCGGCGGTGGCGATCGTCGGCGCGCTGATGGTGGTGCTGATCGCCGGCATCCGCGAGAGCGCCCGCTTCAACGCCGCCATGGTGGTGGTCAAGCTGCTCGCGGTGCTGTTCGTGGTCGGCGTCGGCGCCTTCTACGTCGACCCCCGGAACTGGCGTCCCTTCGCGCCCTACGGTTGGGGCGGCATCGGCATCTTCGGCAAGACCCTGTTCGGCGGCGTCGACGCCGGCGGCAGGCCGCTCGGCATGCTGGCCGGCGCGGGGCTCGCCTTCCTGTCGTACTTCGGCTTCGACGCGGTCTCCACCCAGTCGGAGGAGGCGCGGCGGCCGCAGCGCGACGTGCCGATCGGCACCCTCTGGTCGCTCGTCGTCTGCACCGGCCTCTACATGGCGGTGATCGCCGTGCTGACCGGCATGGTCCGCTACGACCGTCTCGACCTCGAGGCGCCGCTCGCCAACGCCTTCGAGCAGGTGGGCCTCGGCTGGGCGAAGCTGCTGATCGCCCTCGCCGGGGTGGCCGGCATCACCACCGTGCTCCTGGTCCTGCTGCTCTCGCTGCCGCGCATCCTCCTGGCGATGGCCCGCGACGGGCTGCTGCCGGCGCGGTTCTTCGCCGCCGTCCACCCGCGCTTCCGCACCCCGTACAAGGCCACCCTGGCGACCGGATTGCTGGTCGCCGCCACGACCGCGTTCCTGCCGATCGACGTCATCGTCAACCTGGCGATCATGGGGACCTTGTTCATCTTCGTGGTCGTCTGCGCGGCGATCCCGGTGATGCGCCGCGCCTACCCGCAGGCCGAGCGCCTCTTCCGCGTGCCCTGGTCGCCGTTGGTCCCGCTCCTGGGGGCGGCGATCTGCCTCTTCATGATGTGCAGCCTGCCGGGCGAGAACTGGCTGCTGCTGCTGATCTGGCTGGCGCTCGGAACGGCGATCTATCTCGGCTACGGCTACCGCCACAGCGTCCTGGCGCGCCGCGGCGAAGCCGACGACTCCGGCGACATCGGCGAGTGATTCCGCCAGGAGGACATCGCTGACCAGGACCTCGACCCCTGAGGCCCCGCCAAGGGCCTGCGATAGACTGCCTTTCTGGTCGACAGGAGCGTGTAACATGACTTCGAGATTTCGTTGGCCGGCTGGGCCTCTCGTGGCTTTGGCGTTGCTCGGAGCGGCGTACGCTTCGCGTGCGGGCAGCGCGCCGGTTGATGGCCCGGTCGGCGCCACTGGCGCCGGCAAGCTCGCCGTCACCGCCAAGACTGGCGACGCCGAGGAGGCCGGAAAGCGCTGGTGGGCGCACGTGCGCTACCTGGCGGACGACAGGCTGCAGGGCCGGCTCACCGGCACCGCGAGCTATCTCGAAGCGGCCACCTACGTGGCGGAGCGCTTCAAGGAGTACGGCCTGGAGCCGGCTGGCACCAGCGGCTACTTCCAGCCGGTGCGCTTCGAGGTGCAGCGGGTGGTGGCAGCGGAGTCGAGCCTGGCCCTGGTGCGTAACGGACGGGAGGAACCGCTCGCCCTCGGGAGCGATGCGCTGCTGGGCAGCCGGGAGCCACAGCCCAGGGAGGTCGCCGCCCCGTTGGAGTTCGTGGGCTACGCCCTCCACCTGCCCGAGGCGGGCTACGACGACCTCGCGGGCCGGGACCTTCACGGCAGAATTGTGGTCTACCTCAACGGCGGACCGCGCCACCTCGCCGGCGCCCTCAAGTCGCACGCCCGCGCGGCCCAAGAGTTCGGCAGGGCGCTCGAGCGGGCCGGCGCGATCGGCTCGATCGGCATCCCGAACCCGAAGTCGATGGACATCCCCTGGCAGCGGATGGCGCTGTCGGCGTCGCAGCCAGGGATGCGCATCGCCGAGAGCGAGCTCCAGGACACTCATGGAGCGATGTTCACCGCCCTGTTCAATCCGGCGGCTGCGGACAAGCTGTTCGCCGGCTCGGGACACACCATCGCCGAGCTGCTGGCGCTGGCGGATGCCGGGCGGCCGCTGCCACGGTTCCCGCTGGCGCTCGAGCTGCGGGCCCGGGTGGCCACCAGGGTCGAGCGGGTGGAGGCGCCCAACGTCGTCGGCCTGCTCGCGGGCGGCGATCCCCATCTCAAAGGCCAGTACGTGGTGCTCACGGCGCATCTCGATCACCTGGGAGTGGGCGAACCGATCCACGGCGACAACATCTACAACGGCGCGATGGACAACGCCTCGGGAGTCGCCTCCCTGCTCGAGATCGCGCGCGCGATGCACGCCGCCGGCGGGCGGCCCAGGCGCTCGGTCCTCTTCCTCGCGCTCTGCGGCGAGGAGAAGGGGCTGCTCGGCTCGCGATACTTTGCCGGACATCCGACGGTGCCGAAGGGCGCTCTCGTCGCCGATCTCAACATGGACATGTTCCTGCCGCTCTACCCGCTTCACTACCTGACCGTGCTGGGGCTCGAGGAGTCGTCCTTGGGAGACGACGCGCGGGCGGTGGGAGCGGCGGCCGGCGTCGAGGTGGTGCCTGATCGTTTCCCGGATCGCAACCTCTTCATCCGCAGCGACCAGTACAACTTCATCCGCAAGGGAATCCCCTCTCTCGCCTTCAGCTTTGGCGCCGCTCCCGGCTCGCACGAAGAGCAGATGAAGAGAGATTGGTTGACGAACCGCTACCACGCGCCGTCCGACGACGTGAACCAGCCGGTGGACCTGGCGGCGGCGGCCCGCTTCAACCAGCTGCTCCTGGCGCTGGCCGAACGAGTCGCCGGCGAGGAGGCGCGGCCGGAGTGGAAGCCGGCCAGCTTCTTCCGCCGCTTCGCACAGCCAGGCACGGCGCATTGACCGCATGGACCGCCAGGCGTGGTCTCGCGGCGAGGCCGCGGCTCTGGCCGGATTCGATCGGGAACCCATGATTCAGCC
>DATDGZ010000162.1:0-2043 GCA_036521795.1 Thermoanaerobaculia bacterium
AGCGGCTCGGCCTCGTAGCCGCGCTCGAGCGCGCGCCACATGGCGGGCAGCGCGCGCGGCATGCCGTCAGTCGAGGACATCGGCCCCTCCAGCTCCCGGCTCAGGCTCGCGACGATCGCCGGCAGCTCCGGCAGTTCCGGCGGCGGCATCGCCGCCGTCGCCGCCATCGCCGAAGCGCGACGCCTGCAGCTCGAACATCGTCCGGTAGCGGCCGCCGGCAGCCATCAGCTCGTCGTGGCTGCCCAGCTCGACCACCCTGCCGTGCAAGAGCACGCAGATGCGATCGGCGTGGCGCACGGTCGAGAAGCGATGCGAGATCAGGATGGTGGTGGTGTGGCGGGTGGCGGCCAGGATGCGGTCGAAGATCTCCGCCTCGCCGCGCACGTCGAGCTGGGCCGTCGGCTCGTCGAGCACCACCACCCCGGCGCCGAGCCGCACGGCGCAGAGCGCCCGCGCCAGGGCGATGCGCTGCCACTGGCCGCCGGAAAGCTCGGTGCCGCCGGGGTAGCCGCGCGCCAGCACCGTGTCGAGCGCGGCCAGGCCCGTGGCGCCGGCCGCGGCGAGCGCCTGCTCGATCACTTCGTCCGGGGCGCCGGCGGGCGCCACGTTGTCGCGCAGCGGCAGCTCGAAGCGAATGAAGTCCTGGAAGACGGCGGTCAGGCGCGCACGCCAGGCGTCGGGGTCCATGGCGCGGAGGTCGACGCCGTCCACCTCGATGGCGCCCTCCTGGGGGTCGTAGAGCCGGCAGAGCAGCTTGGCAAGCGTGGTCTTGCCGGCGCCGTTCTGGCCGACGATGGCGAGCGACGAACCGGCGGGGATCGTGAGGTCGAAGTCCGCGAGCACCGGCGGGGCGCCGCCGCCCTCGCTCTCGCCGGCGCCACCGCCCTGGCCCGCGCCGTTGCCGTTGCCGTCGCCCTCGCTCTCGCCGGCAGCCGGGTAGGCGAAGGTGAGGTGGCGGAACCGGATCTCGCGCGCCGGCATCCCCGCCAGCGCGGCGGCGCCGGCGGCGCTCTGCCCCTGGACCAGCGCCCCGGCCCGCTCCGTGGCCGGCCGCAGGCGCAGCACCGCGGCGACCGGCGCCGCGGCGCCGTCGAGCGCCCAGGAGAGGCCGCCGAAGGCGATCATGCTGGTGCTCGCGGCGGCGCTGGCAAAGGTCACCAGCCTGCCGAGCGTCAGGCTGCCGCCGGCCGCGGCGGCGCCCAGGGACCAGAAGACGACGAGGTTGGCGGCGAGCACCAGCAGCAGGCTCCAGAGCACGGGGCGTTCGCGCAGCCGCGTGGCCTGCCAGCGCAGCTCCGTCAGGCGCTGGCGGCGCGACCGGAAGCGCTCGACGACCCAGTCGCCCAGGCCGAACAGCCGCAGCTCCTTGGCGGCCGGCGGCTCGACCGCGAGACGGAAGGCGTAGTCCGCATGGCGCTGCGCCTCGCGCACCTCCTCGGTGTTGCGGTCGCGCCAGACGGCGCTCTCGCGCAGCAGCCAGTGGGTGGCGAGCCAGGCGCCGGCGAGCAGCAGCGGCGCCCACCAGGTCCAGGCGGCGAGCACCACCGCCGAGGCGAGGCCACCCACCATCTCCACCAGCCCGGCGGCGATGAAGTCCATCGAGATGGACATCGGCGGACCGCTGATGGCGAGATCGAAGTCGCGCGCCATCGCGAGGTCGGCGGTGAGCCGCGGACTCTCGAGGTGCCCCATGCCAGGTGGGCGCACGCAGGCGATGGTGAGCTGATCGTAGAGCCAGGCCGCCGTCCGGCTGCCGAGGTTGGTGCCGGCCGCCTGGTGGATCGGCGCCAGCACCTGCAGCAGCACGAACACGACTCCGACCGCCGCCAGCGGCGCTGCCAGACCGTTCCCCCGCTCCACCGCGCCCACCAGCGCCCCCATGGCGATCGCGAGCACCGCCGGCAGCAGCCCGCGCAGCACGAGGAGGGTCCACCAGGCGGCCGCCAGCGCGCCGCCGGCCGCCGGCAGCACGGCCGCGAAGCGCACATCGTCACGCGCGCGCAGGCGCTCGAGCGCGGCAATCATGGCAATCACCAGCGGTTC
>DATDGZ010000163.1:0-7296 GCA_036521795.1 Thermoanaerobaculia bacterium
GTTGCACTGCCCGGTCGCGGTCGTGGTGAAGTGGCAGGCGTTGTCGGCGGAGACGCCGACGAGGGGCACCGGATGGCCGGTGTTCGAGACGAAGTAGTGGGAGCCCGCGCCGCCTTGTCCCGGCACGAAAGGCGCCGGAGCGGAGCCCGCGCCGCCCGGCTGCTGGCCGAGGCTGTCGGTATACGTCACGTTCGGGTTGTCAGTGGGTCCCGGATCGTAGTCGCTCGGTCCAGGCCAACCTGACGTGAAGTCGTCCGGCATGAAGTAGCCGCTCACATCGAAGATCAGGTCCGTCGCGCCGCTCGAGGCGGAGTTCGCGAGAACCGCGACGCTTCCTTGGCCGTCGTTCGAGAGTGGCATGACCGAGAAGCCGGCGATCGGCGAGTAGGGATTCGGCCCCCCAACGGAGACGACGTTGGTGCCGGTTGGCGTCGAGTAGTCGCCGGGGTATTCGCTGAGGTCGAGGTTGATCCCTTGGGGCAAGAGGGTCGTGTTGCAGGCGACCGCGGTGGCCTCTAGGGGCACACCGCACACGCTACCGACGCCGAAGGTCGTCACGGTGTTGAACTGAATCGGGGTGTTCGTCGTCCGGGTATCGAGCACCCGGCACGGTGGCGAGACCGTGTACAGGCTATCGGCAAGGAGCGGGCAACCAGGGCTCGCGATGAGAGAGAGTCCGCCACAGAGGCAACGCGCGATCACCCGAGACATCATAGGTCTCCTTGTCGCGGAGTGAACCTTTTGAGGCGACCGGCTGCGGCGCCCGCCTGGAGGTCCCCGCAGAGGCAGACCTCACCAAGCCTCAGTGCACGGTCGGGTACGACTCGGGTCCGAGGCACCAGCCCAGCATGAGCGCCGCTTGCTCGTTTACCCTGACATGAGCCACGTCGGGGCAGACCGGCACCATATCCTCGCCAACGCCAAGGCGACAGATCGTTGGCTCGCCGCAGAGGCGGCAGAGCGCAGTGCCGGGGAATAGTTGCTTGCCAACGGCGCCGCATCGGAGCCAACTTTTCTCGTGTAACCTGTCAGGTCGTGTACGGAGCTGCCAGACAGGCAGTCCAAATCCAACGAAGCTCCGAGGCCATTCTTTAGCATACCTCCACACACTATGTCTAATAGAGATATCGCCATAAACCGAAAAGTGTCTTTCGCTATTTTGTGGGTGGTAGAGGGCAGGGCAGGGTCGGCCCTCGCTGCGCTCCGCGGCTGACCCGGGATCATCGGCGGTCCTGCTGACGACGGTAACAAAGACCACCTGCGGCGTGGTGAGCTTCTGCGGGGCGCAGGGCGCCGGCAATGAAGCTAGGCCGGCGGCGTGCCCATGGGCGCGGGCCTGTACCAGGTGCGCCGGAAGTAGTCCTGAATCTCCCGCCACTTGATGTCGCCGGCCTCGCCGTGAGCGATCTGGTCCTTGAGCGACGTCCAGAAAGCGATACCCTCCTTATGGAGGCGCAGCCTCCGCATCGGAGCGTTCTTGACCGTGATGGCCGCATCGTGTGCCCGCTCCTTTTGGACAGCAATCACGCGCACCAGGTCGACAACCATGTGCGCGATGGTCACAGCCTCATGGATTGCCGCACCCTCGAGGAGCCCGAAGAGACGCCGCAAGATATCCTCCGCCTCAACCTCGTGTGCCAGTCGCGGCGGGCGATCAGGTGCTCGACGTGCCGTGCGGTGACGGGCACTTTAGCCTCGAGCTCGCGGCTGGTGGCTACCGGGCAACCGGAGTCGATCTGTCCGCGGAGCTGCTGACCACGCCCGCGAGGCGGCGGGCCGGGCCGGCAGGGAGGCCGCTTCGTCCTCGAGACGGGCTATCTCGCCGAGGCGCTTTTCCGGCCTTCACGCCTCGCCGCTGGTTCGCCTTGTCGGGCGAACGAGTCCCTGACCCGCGATGCGGCCCCGACCTGATGCTTTCCCGACGGCCGCTACGACCCGGCGCTCGCCCGCCTGGAAACCAAGTATATCTTCGTGCAGGACGGACAGGTAACCCGCCGCCGGGCGACCGCCACATCTTCACTTTCCGTGAGCTGGTGGAGCTCTTCCGGAGCGCCGGCTTCGACGTCTCCGCCGTCCACTCCTTCCTGGCCGGCGAGCCGTTCGGCCTCGGGACGCGGCACTACCTCCACGCCGTAGTGAGCTGAGGCGGCAGTCAGGCCCGATGGCCTTCTCATGGAAGCACTACCGAGGCCGGGGTAGTGGGGAAGTTGTGGTGCTGGCGGCCGGTCACCTGCCGCGCCGCCAGGGACCCACCCACCACACCCGCTGCGCCAGCCTAGGCCCGATCTAGGGCAGAGGGTGACGCAAGGTGAGGGGTTGGAGGGGGTGGCTTGTAGCTGGGATGTCCCTCAACCTGCTAAGTGGAGCAGGCTCGCTTTCCCATCCACGAAGATCGCGTCCCAGGCGTGTCCCCGATCGCACCGATAGAGCACCCGCTGCTCTTCAAGGCGAGTCCCTACGATACGTAAGGGGTGTCGGCAAACACCGTCAAGTTCCTCCGGAGCTAACTCTGAACAGGGCTTACCTTCGCGAGATGCAGATCCGCTCTTCGGCCGGCCTTCACCGGGGCCGCTTCGTGTCTGAGGAGCGGTCCTCCCCTCTAAGGGAGGACCGTACAGCAGGTTACGCCGGCTGGCATACCGAGGCCGGCCGCGGTTTGACCTTCGCACGGCGGAGCCCGTAAGCTGCGTCGCGCGTACCCGCCCGCACGGGCGCTTGCAGAGCGGCGCCGCGGGCCGCGCGGACAATGTATGAGATGACGGGATGACAGCGAACGAGCAGACGTATGACGCCGTGGTCATTGGCGGCGGCCCGGCCGGCGCCACCGCGGCGCTGGTGATGGCGCGGGCGGGTCTCTCCGTCCGGGTGCTCGAACGGGCCCGCTTCCCTCGCTTCCACATCGGCGAGTCGTTCCTGCCCGCCAACCTGGAGCTGATCCGCGAGCTCGGGCTCGAGCCGGCGCTCCGCCGCCTTCCCCAGGTCGAGAAGGGGGGCGTCGAGTTCGTCGTCGGCCATGGCCGCAGCAGCCAGCATTTCCTGTTCGCAGACTGCCTGCTCAGGGAGGCCACCGAGACCTTCAACATCGAGCGCGCACCTTTCGACGCCATGCTGCTCGACGCGGCGGCCGCGGCCGGCGCCGAGGTGAGCCAGGACCTGGCGGTGCGCCGCATCCTTCGCCTCGCCGAGGGCGAGGTCGCGGTCGAGACCGGGGGTGGAGAACGGCGGGAGGGCGGCGCGGGTGAGGAGGATGGTGAGCGGGGTGACCACGGTGACCGCGGTGATCGCATCAGGGCCCGGGTGCTGATCGACGCCAGCGGCCAGTCGACTCTCGTGGCCAAGCACCTGGGCATCCGGCGGATGCTCCCCGAGCACCGCAAGATCGCCTACTTCCAGCACTTCCAGGGCGTCGAGCGCCGCGCCGGCGCCACGGCGGGCGATCCGACGATGGTGATGTGCGCCGAGGGGTGGTTCTGGATCATCCCGATCGACGAACGGCGCGACAGCATCGGCCTGGTGATGGACGCCGACGCCGCCCGCCGCGTCGGAGTGCCCGCGGACCGCATGCTGGAATGGGGGATCGCGCGCTGCCCGCTGCTGCGGCGCCGCACGGCGGCCGCCGAGCGCCCGGCCGGCAACGTGGTCTGCGCCGACTTCAGCTATCGCTGCGAACCGTTCTCGGGACCAGGCTACTTCCTGGTGGGCGACGCCGCGGCCTTCCTCGATCCGATCTTCTCGACCGGCGTCTGCCTGGGCATGATGAGCGCCGTCGAGGCGGCGCGCGGCGTCATCGCCATGTTGCGCCGCGGAGAATCGGCGAGGCGGGTGCGCCGGCGTTACAACCGCTTCGTCGCAGGCACCTCGACGCCCCTCTTCCGCATGGTGCGGAACTACTACCGCCATTCCTTCCGCGAGCTCTTCCTGAGCGGCACCGGCCCGCTCGCGGTGCACAATGCCACCATCTCGGTGCTCGCCGGCTCGGTCTTCCCACGCCTCGCGTTCCAGCTGCGCTGGCGGCTCGAGCTGTTCTTCCTGATGGTTCACGCCAACCGTTACCTGCCGCTGGCGCCGCGGCGCGAACCGTTCTCCCTGTTCAGCGCCGAGGCCGAAGCGACCGCCGGCGGCATCGCGCCGCCCGCCGGATGACCGCCGCCGGAGGCACCGGCTTCCGCCTCCTGCGACTCGACGTCGCGCCGGCACCCGAGGCGCCACTGCCGGCGACCCAGCCGCTGCCGGGGCGCTCAGCGCTGTCCGCGGTCGCCGAGCTGCTGGTGCCCGCGGGCGGCCCGATCTTCGCCGGCCACTTCCCGGGCCGGCCGCTGCTGCCCGGCATCGCGCACCTCGCCATGGTCTGCCAGGTGCTCGAAGAGCTCGCCGCCCGCGGCATTCTCGGCGGCGAAGCTCACGGCAACACGGCCATCGTCGAAGTGCGCAAGTTCCGGCTGCGGCGAGAGATCGTGCCCGGCGACCGGATCGAGCTGCGCGTCGAGGGAAGGGACGAGGCCGGCGCCGAAAGCGGCGGCTTCCGTTTCGACCTGCGCCGGCAACCGGCGGCGGGCCAGCCGGGCGAGATCGCGAGCGAGGGAACGGTGGGCACCGGCATCGGCGGCGCGAAGCCGCCGGCCGCCGGGCCCATCGGGCGGCCGGACCTCGCGCCCGGCGGCCCCTACCGGCCGGTGGCGGACCTGGTTCCGCATGCGCCCCCGGCCCGGCTGCTCACCGCGGTGCTGGCAGCAGGCGCTGGCGGCATCCTCTGCGCCGGCAGCATCCCCGCCGATCACCCGCTGGCCGCCGGCGGCGAGGCCCCGGGCTTCCTCGCGATCGAGCTCGGGGCACAGGCCGCCGCCGCCTTCGAGGCCATGGCACGGCAACCGGGAGGCCGCCCGCGCATCGGCTACCTCGTCGGCGTCCGCGACGCCCATCTGCCCGCCCGCCTCCCCACCGGCCGCACCCTGCGCGTCACCGCCGTTCCCGCCGGCGGCGCCGCCGCGCTGGCGATCTACGACGTGCAAGTCGCGGAGGATGGCGCCGCCGAGCCGCTGGCCGCCGGCACGATCAGCACCTTCCTCGCCGAAGCCTAGGCGGGCGCGCACCGCCGAGCCGCCATGACCCCCAAGGGCGAGATCAGGACGACCGTGGGGAAGTAGGTGCGAATGCGGGAGGTATCGCGTGTCAGCACCGGGATGTCGCGCACCGCGGCGTGAGCGCCGATGAAGAAATCGGCCAGCACGCCGGAGCGGGTACCCCTGCGCTCCCGGTACTGGCGGTAGGCCTTGCCGGCCAAGAACAGCGCCTCTCGCGGCAGCTCTTCCAAGCGTGTTCCGAAGCCGGCGAGCGCGACCTCGGCAGACTCGATGCTCGAGTAGCCTGCGGCGAGCTCGGCGTAGATCACAGGGTTGATCAAGAGAGGGCCCCGGTTCGCAGCCAGCTCGAGTTGATCCAACGACCAATCCAGCCAGGATGGGTCTGGCTGGACGACGTCCAGCAAGATGCAAGTGTCGACCAGAGTCAAAGCAGTCCCGGGTCCTTCGCGTCTTCGTCGTAGCCGCGAAGCAGGCGCATCAGCTCGTCGGTCGTCATGCCGGTCTTCAGAGTGCCGCAGAGCTTGGCGAAACGGCCGCGCCTACGCTGCCTCGCACGACCGCGGCGCGCCGGTCGCACGACGACGTCGCCCTCCGGGCGCAGCTCGAACTCGACCGCGGCGCCGGGCTCGAGGCCCAGGTAGTCGCGTAGCCGCTTGGGCACGGTGACCTGCCCCTTGCTCGTCATGGTACTGATCATTGGCTGGCTCCAGGTATTACCTCCGTGCCGAGTGTAATACCTTGACGGGCCGGGCACAAGGCTGGGTGAGCGGCTGTTCTTCGAAGCTCCGATGTCGAGCGCTGGCTTCCGATGCTTCAGCCCGCCTCACCTCCACAGCCGGCGGAAGCAGAACCACTGGTGCGGCTCGGCGGCGATGGCGCGCTCGAGCTCGGCGGCGAAGCGGCGCAGGGCTTCCTCGATGCCGGCTGGGTTCTCGGCGGCGGGCGCGACGTGGATCGGCGGCCGGATCTCGGCGCGGTAGCGGCGGCGGCCTTCGCGGAAGACGAAGACCGGCACCAGGGGCACGCCGGCGGCGCGGGCGAGGACGGCCGGACCCACCGGCAGCGGGAAGGGGCGGCCGAAGAGGGTCACGCCGGCCACCCGTCCGCCGGTGCGCGGCCGGTCTCCCTGCAGGGCGACGATCTCGCCGCGGCGCAGGGCGTCGAGCAGCAACATGCCGAGCCGCGGGTCCTCGGCGAAATGCGTGATGTACAGGCCGCCGCCCTGCTTGCGGATCAGCTCGGCGACGTATTCCTGCGCCCGCGGATCGGCTTCGGCCTCGCGCACCACGTGGACCGGGCGCGCCTCCGCGGCGGCGGGGAACATCGAGCCCACCTCCCAGTTGCCGACGTGCGCGGTGACCAGGATGAAGCCGTTGCCCGAGCCGCAGAGCTCGGCCCAGCGCTCGATGCCGTCGGCGCGGAGGTGGAACAGCCGCGTGGTCCGCAGCCGCTCGTAGCGCTCGGTCAGGCACCAGGCGAAGGTCCACATCGTCCGGTAGATGCGGAGCTGGCGCCGCAGCCAGCCGCGGCGCCCGAGCACCGCTTCGAGGTTGTGGCCCACGGCGCCGCGGATCTTGATCAGCGTCAGGAAGAAGAAGGTGGTGAAGAAGGTGATGACCATCCACATCTGCGACGAGGGCCAGATCCTCGCTCCCCAGCCGTGGAAGCGGTACCAGAACACACCCGTGACGTGGAAGGGCCCAAGCAGCCGGCGCGCCCGGCCGGTCTCCGGGGCGTGCGGCGGCCTCTCCGGCGCGTCCGGCCCTGCCGCCGGCGCCTGCGGCGTCCGCGGGCGCTGGCCGCCGGCAGCGGCCCTGGCCTGAGACGCCGGCCTCACCGGGCCCTCCGCCGCATCCATCCTGTCCGCCGCGTCCGCCCCGGCCGCCCTGCGATGGCCCGCGCCCGCCGCGCCCGCAGCTCCTCGAGCGCCGGCAACACCAGCAGGGTCGCGAGCAGGCACGCGGTGATGCCGGCCGCCACCAGGACACCGTCGTGGGCCAGCCCCGGCACCCGGGACGAGACCAGGCTGCCGAAGCCCAGCGCGGTGGTGAAGGCCGCCATCATCATCGCCAGGCCGATGTCCTCGACAGCCCCGGCCAGCCCGCGATGCGGGTAGAGGCGCTGCCAATGCACGGCGTGAGCGCCGAGGTTGATGCCGGTGCCGACCAGCAAGGGCACCGTGAACACCGCCAGCACATCGTACGACCGGCCGCAG
>DATDGZ010000164.1:0-7839 GCA_036521795.1 Thermoanaerobaculia bacterium
AAAGCGGCGCCGGCCCTCGCTTTCGGCAACACGGTGGTGCTCAAGCCGTCCGAGGACGCGCCGCACGTCGCCACGCTGCTCGCCGAGACGGCGGCCGCGGCGGCGCTCCCCGCCGGCGTCTTCAACGTCCTGCTCGGCGACGGCCCGGGCGCGGGCGAGCCGTTGCTGCGCGAGCCGGCGGTCGCCGCGGTGAGCTTCACCGGCTCGGCGGCGGTGGGCGCCCGGGTGGCGGCCGCGGCGGCGTCGAGGAACCTTCGCTACCAGACCGAGATGGGCGGCAAGAACGTGGCCATCGTCCTCGCCGACGCCGACCTCGACCTGGCGGCGGCGCTGACCGCCGGCGGCGCCATGCGGTTCGCGGGGCAGAAATGCACGGCGACGAGCCGGGTGGTGGTGGCGCGGCAGGTCGCCGAGCCCTTCTTCGCCCGCCTGCGGGTGCAGGTCGAGAAGCTTCCCCTGGGACCGGTCACCGACCCGTCGGCGGCAGTCGGACCGCTGATCCGGGAGCGCTCGCGGCGCTTCGTCGCCGCGGCGGTCGCCGCGGCCTTGAGCGGCGACGGAAGCGGCGGCCGGCACGGCGCGCGCATCGTCTGCGGCGGCCCGGAACCGCTGGCCGATCCGCGCTTCGCGCGCGGCTGGTTCTTCACGCCGACGGTGCTCGCCGAGGTGCCGGAGGACGCGACGGTGGCGCGCGAAGAGCTTTTCGGACCGGTGCTCGCCGCCTTCGAGGCCGCCGACCTCGACGAGGCGATCGCCATCGCCAACCGCACCCCTTACGGCCTGAGCGCGACGCTGTTCACCCGCGACCTGGCGAGCGCGCTCAGCTACGTGCAGCGCATCGAGGCCGGGCTGGTGCGCGTCAACGGCGACACCACCGGCGTCGACCCGCACGCGCCGTTCGGCGGCGTCAAGGGCTCGAGCTCCGGCAGCCGCGAGCAGGGGCGCGCGGCGCGCGAGTTCTTCACCGAGATCAAGACGGTGCAGGTCCATCCGGCATGAGCCCATGAGCGACGAAGAGCTTCCGGATCATCTCGAGGTCGTCGACTCGCACACCGAGGGCGAGCCGACGCGGGTCGTCGTCGGCGGCTGGGGCGAGGTCGCCGGCGCGACCATGGCAGAGCGCCGGGACGAGCTGCGGCGCCATCAGGATGCGCTGCGGCGCGCGGTGGTGTGCGAACCGCGCGGCCACGAGGCAGTGGTGGGCGCCCTGCTGACGCCGCCGGTCGAGCCGGGATCGACTGCCGGCGTCATCTTCTTCGACAACGCCGGCTATCTCGGCATGTGCGGCCACGGCACCATCGGGGTGGTGCGCACGCTCGCCTTCCTGGGGCGGCTCGGACAGTCCGACGCCGAGGCGCCCAGCGCGGCCGCTGCGCCCGGGGCTCCGGCGGCGCGCTCCGGGCCACGGACGGTGCGACTCGACACGCCGGTCGGGACGGTGACGGCCGAGATCCCGGCGGGCGGCGACGGCGGCGGGAAGGAGCAGGAGCAGGGGGGCGGCGTCCGTGACGGTTGGGACCGCGACGAGGGAGCGGTGACCGTGACCAACGTGCCGGCCCGCTGCCACGCCGTGGACGTGGCGGTCGAGGTTCCCTGGCTGGGGCGCGTGACCGGCGACGTGGCCTGGGGAGGGAACTGGTTCTTCCTGACCGGTATCGGCCAGCTGGGAGGGTTGCCGCTCACCCGCGACGAGGCCGGGGCGCTCACCGCCGCGACCCTGCGCATCCGCGCCGCGCTCGCGGCCGCCGGCATTACCGGCGACGGCGGTGCCGAGATCGACCACGTCGAGGTCTTCGGGCCGCCCTCGGGCCCCTGGGCCAACAGCCGCAACTTCGTGCTCTGCCCGGGCGGCGCCTACGACCGCTCGCCCTGCGGCACCGGCACCTCGGCGAAGCTCGCCACCCTCTATGCCCGCGGCGAGCTGGCCCTCGGCCAGCGCTGGCGCCAGGAGAGCATCACCGGCGGCCTGTTCAGCGCCTGGCTGACCCGCGACGGCGACGACCTGGTGCCGCACATCCGCGGACGGGCTTTCGTCACCGGCCGCACGACGCTGCTGTTCGACCCGCGCGATCCCTTCCGCGGAGGCTTTCCGCCACCGTGACCCGGCGGCCGGACGCCGTCGTGGTGGGCGCCGGCATCGTGGGGGCGGCCTGTGCCCTGGCGCTGGCGCGCGAGGGACTGCGCGTCCTGGTGCTCGAGGGCGGCTTCGCGGGGGGCGGCGCCACCGCGGCGGCGATGGGCCACCTGGTGGTGATGGATGACAGCGAGGCGCAGTTCGCGCTCACCGCCTGGTCGCTGCGGCTGTGGGCCGAGCTCGCCGGCGAGCTGCCGCCCGACTGCGAGGACGATCCGTGCGGCACGCTGTGGCTGGCGGCCGGCGAAGCCGAGATGGAGCGGGTAGCTGCCAAGGCCGGCTTCTACCGGGCGCGGGGCGTGGCGGCCGAGATCCTCGACGCGGCGCAGCTGGCGGCCGCCGAGCCGCGGCTGCGCGGCGGCCTGGCGGGCGCGCTGCGGGTTCCCGGCGACCGCGTCATCTATCCGCCGAACGTCGTCCGCTTCCTGCTGGCGCGCGCCGCCGACCACGGCGCCGAGCTCTGGGAGCGGTTCTGGGTGTCGCGGGTGGCCGGCGGCGTGGTCGAGGGCCACGGCGAGCGGATCGCGGCGCCGCTGGTGATCAATGCCGCGGGAGCCGCGGCGCCGGCCCTCACTCCCGGGTTGCCGATCGTGCCGCGGAAGGGGCACCTGGTGATCACCGACCGCCATCCCGGCTTCTGCCGCCACCAGCTGGTCGAGCTCGGCTATCTCGACAGTGCTCACGGCCGGCGGCGGGAGGCGGGGGCCGAACGGGCGGGGCGAGCGGCGGCGGCGGGGCCAGAGGCGGCGGCGACGGCGACGGCGGCGGATTCGGCCGCGACAGTTGCGGCGATGCCCGCCTCGGTGGCGTTCAACGTCCAGCCGCGGGCGACCGGCCAGGTGCTGATCGGCTCGTCGCGAGAGCTGGTGGGCTGGGACCGCAGCCACAACCACCGCCTCGAGCGGCGGATGCTCCTGCGCGCCCTCGACTTCCTGCCGCGCCTCGCCGGCGTCGCGGCGCTGCGCGGCTGGATCGGCTTCCGTCCCGCGACGCCCGACAATCTGCCGCTCATCGGACCCTGGCCGGAGGTCCCAGGCCTGTGGATCGCCGGCGGCCACGAGGGCCTCGGCATCACCACCAGCCTGGCCACCGCACGGCTGCTCGCCGACCTGGTCACCGGACGGCTCCCGGAGATCGATGCCGCCCCCTTCGCACCAGACCGCTGGCAGGCGGCCCTCCCGGGTTCCGCCGCGAGCACCGGCGCCGCCGCGGGCCCGAGCGGCGGCGGCTACTCCAGGCGGGCGGCGCTATGAAACCGGCACCGGCACCGGCGCCGGCGCCGGCGCATCCGATCGGCTTGCGAGTCGATGGCCGTTCGATCGCCGTGGCTCCCGGAACCACCGTGGCGGCGGCACTGTGGAGCGCCGGCATCGCCAGCTGCCGCACATCGCTCTCCGGCGAACCGCGCGGGCCGGTCTGCGGCATGGGCATCTGCTTCGAGTGCCGGGTCACCGTCGACGGCGTGCCGCATCAGCGAGCGTGCATCCTCCCCTGCACCGAGGGCATGGTCGTCGAGACGGGTCGCGCGAGCGCCTCGAGCTCCTCGAGCTCCTCGAGCGGCGGGAGGGGCACGGCTCGCGGCGAAAAGACTCCCGCCATGGCGCCCGGCGCCGCGCCCACCGCTGCCGCGACGATCCGCGCCGACGTGGTGGTGGTCGGAGCCGGCCCTGCAGGTCTCGCCGCTGCCTGCCGGGCCGCCGAAGCCGGAGCGAGCGTCGTCCTTCTCGACGAGGCGCCTGCCCCCGGCGGGCAGGTCTGGCGGCGGCCGGCCGGCGCGGAGGCCGCAGGCAAGCATGTGGCGACCCGCCTCGCACGCGCCTGGTCGGAGCGCTTCGCGACGAGCGGAGCACGATTCCTGGCCCGCGCGACGGTGATCGACGTGATCGAGGCTCCTCCCGGGATGACGCCATGCGGCGCGCCGGCTGATGCGTCCGCGCCCGACGCGTCCGCGCCCGACGCGTCCACGCCCGACGCGGCAACCGGTGTGGCGGCGCCGGCCGCGACCCTCCTGGTCGATCATGCCGGGCGTGGCCTGCGGGTCGAGGCGCGGCGCCTGGTGATCGCCACCGGCGCCCGCGAACGCTTCCTCCCCTTCCCCGGTTGGACCCTGCCCAACGCGGTGGGCGTCGGCGGCGTGCAGGCGCTGCTGAAGTCCGGCGCTGCCCTCGGCGGCAGGCGGGTGGTGATCGCCGGCAGCGGACCGCTGCTGCTGCCGGTCGCCGCCGCCCTCGCCAGGGCGGGGGCGCGCATCGCCCTGGTGGCCGAGCAGGCACCGGCTGCCGCCGTGGCGCGCTTCGCCGCCGGTCTCTGGCGCCATCCGCGCCTGCTGGCGCAAGCCGTTCGCTACCGTGCGGCCTTCTGGCGGGCGCCCTACCGCTGCGGCGTCTGGGTGAGCGCCGCGTGCGGCGATGGCTCGACGGCGGAGGTACGGGAGGCGACGCTCACCGACGGCCTCCGCTCCTGGCGCGAGCACTGCGACCTGCTGGCATGCGCCTACGGGCTGGTGCCGAACCTGCGGCTGGCGCGGCTGCTCGGCTGCGCGCTGTGCGGCAGCGGCAGCCGCAGAGTGGTGCGGGTCGACGGCCTGCAGCAGACCAGCGTCGCCGGGGTCTACTGTGCCGGCGAGCCCACCGGCATCGGCGGCCTCGAGCTGGCTTTACTCACCGGCCAGATCGCCGGGATCGTTGCAGCCGGCGCAGCCGCGGCAGCCAGTGCAGCCGGGGAAGCCGGGGCAGCCGGCGGCGCCGCCACGTCCCGCGCCGCCGGTGCGACATCACCGGCCCGCGAGCTCGCCTCGCTGCAACGCCGACGCGACCGCCGACGCGCCTACGCCGCCGCTCTCGACCGCACGTTCCAGCCGCGGGCCGAGCTGCAAGAGCTGCCAGCCCCGGAGACCCTCGTCTGCCGTTGCGAGGACGTGCCGCTGGGGAGGCTCGATCCCGCCTGGAGCCCGCGGCAAGCCAAGCTCTACACGCGGGCCGGCATGGGGCCCTGCCAGGGACGCGTCTGCGGCCCCGCCCTGGAGCTGCTGCGCGGCTGGGACGAGCCCGACACCGTCCGAGCGCCGCTCGAACCGGTGCCGCTCGCCATCCTCGCGTCGCTGGGAGCCGAGGAGGCAGCGACGTCCGGGGACGGTGGACCCGATGCCCCCCTGTGAGCTTGTGCTGCTGAGACTGTATCTCTCGACCATTCACGTTTCCAGGAGATCGAGGAGATCCCATCATGCGTTGGCGCGGCGTCTTTCCGGCAATCACCACTCCCTTCCGGCCTGACCTGGCGATCGATTTCGAGCTCTTGCGCCGCCAGGTCGGCTGGTTGATCGACCAGGGATGCCAGGGCATCGTGCCGCTGGGATCGCTGGGCGAAGGCGCCACCTTGAGCTTCGACGAGAAGGGCGCGGTTCTCGACGCCTGCAGGGAGGTGGCGGCCGGCAGGGTCCCGGTGGTGGCCGGAGTGGCGGCGCTCTCCACCGCCGAGGCCGCGGCCCTGGCCCGGGAGGCTGCGGCGCGCGGCTGCGACGGGCTCATGGTGCTGCCGCCCTACGTCTATGTCGGCGACGAGCGCGAGACGGCGGCGCACTACCAGGCGGTGATCGGCGCCACGCCTCTCCCCTGCATGCTCTATAACAACCCGGTCGCCTACCGCACCGACGTCAGCCCGGCATTGCTCGCCGAGCTGTGCGCGGCGCTGCCGAATCTCGAGGCGGTCAAGGAGTCGACCGGCGACGTGCGCCGGGTCACCGCGATCCGCGCCCTGCTCGGGAACCGCATCGCGATCTTCATCGGCGTCGACGACCTCATCCTGGAGGGAGCACAGGCCGGCGCGGTGGGCTGGATCGCCGGCCTGGTCGACGCCCTCCCGGCCGAATCGGTGCACCTGTTCGATCTCGCCGCCACCGGCCGCATCGCCGAGGCGCGCCGTCTCTACGACTGGTTCCTGCCGCTGCTACGCCTCGACACGGTGCCCAAGTTCGTGCAGCTGATCAAGCTCGTCCAGACCGAGGTGGGCATGGGCTCCCCCACCGTCCGCCCGCCCCGCCTCGAGCTCGCGGGAACCGAGCGCGACGAAGCCCTGGCCCTCATCCGCGACTGCCTGGCCCGGCGCCCGGCGCCGTGAGGGGAGGACGGACTCGTGCTGATATGGATCGACGGCGCCTTCGGCGTCGGCAAGACGACCGTGGCGAAGGCGCTTGCCCGGCGCTGGCCCGCGGCACTGAGCTTCGACCCCGAGCAGCTCGGGTTCCTGCTGCGCCGCATCGGCCCGCCCGACCTCCGGACCCGCGATTTCCGGGAGATGCCCCTGTGGCGCCAGCTGGTCCGCCAGACTGCCGCCGGCCTGATCGAGCACTACGGGCGCCCGCTCATCGTGCCGATGGCGCTACCCGATCCCCGCTGTCGTGATGAGATCGTAGGCGAGCTGCGGCGCTCCGGCCTCGACGTCCGCCACTTCCTCCTGCTGGCCTCGGAGCCCACCCTGCGGCGGCGCCTATTCTGGCGCTGGTCGCTCCCCGCTTCACGCCGCTGGGCGCGTGCACAGATCGGCCGATTCCCTCGACCAGCATGCCCTCCCGAGCTGGCGACCTGCTTGCAGACCGACCGGCGACGAGTCCGCGACATCGTTGCCGATCTCATCGCCGCCCTGCCGAACCCCCTCCCCACCACCGCGTCAATCGGTCCGCACGCGATGCCGCCCATCGCCAGCACCGGCCAACCGCTTACCGCCCGCGAGGGCTGAGGAACAAGGCAGGCCCCCCCGGTCGAGATAGCTCTCGCAGCCCGCTGCTACAATCGCCCTCCACGCCCGAGTGGCGGAATGGCAGACGCAGGAGACTTAAAATCTCCCCCTGGAAACAGGGTGCGGGTTCAAATCCCGCCTCGGGCACCTTTTAGAATCAATAGCTTCAGATTTCTTGCCTTGCTGCCCCGCCCGCCCAATCTCCCATTTTGCTGCTGATTTGATGCAGCTACGGCCGAAATCCGGCCCCAAGCGAAGACTCTAGACGCTGCGGGGCGGCACGCACCGCCCCACATATCCATCAAGCGGCCCCGGCGAGAGGTGAAAGCTCCCGCCAGGACCTAACCCGCAGTCGGAGTAGGGATCAGGGTCGCCCGTGACCCCCTCCACAGATCCGGACTGGCGGCTTTCCCGCATCCGGCTCTTGCCTCAGGTGATGACGCCAAGTCGTCTCAAGGGGTATGGGTGACAGGAGCGGGCAGGAGGCAGCCAGCGAGCGATGAGTCGTTGCATCCGGTCCCAGCGAATGTGGCCGTGCTGGCTGCGCCTTGACAGCGCGCGACGCCAGAGTCGGCCCACCTGGAACCGAAACGCGCGGAGCGCCGGCTGGTTCATAGGCACCCCGTAGTAGCGGTAGTGTCCACCAACCACCGAGCGCAACCATCGGCCTACCTCCGGGACGGGGTCGTGCATGCGCCGCCAGAGCTCGGCTTTCACCTCGCTCAGCTTCGCCTGCATCCGCTTACGTATCGTCTGCCGCAGCACGGTGAACCAGCCGTTGCTCCTCTTCTTCATGCAGATGTGCGTGAAACCGAGGAAGTCAAACGTCTCCGGCTTCCCTTGTCCGCTCCTCTTCCGGTTCTCGGCCGCGAAGCGACCGAACTCCAGAAGCCGCGTCTTCTCGGGATGCAGCTCCAGTCGAAACTTCCCCATTCGCTCGGAAAGCTCCTTCCAGAACCGTTCGGCATCCG
>DATDGZ010000165.1:0-30004 GCA_036521795.1 Thermoanaerobaculia bacterium
GCGGGGCCCTCCGCTTGGCGCCCCCCTGCCTACTTGAAGCGGAACAGCATCGTGCCGCGGAAGGAGCGGCCGTTCAGGCGGTAGAACTGCTCGGGCCCCAGCTCGCTGGCGGCGATCGGGGCGCGGGAGTCGTTGAGGTTCCAGCCGTCGAGGCGCAGCTCCCAGGCGGCGAAGCGGTAGCCGACTCCCGCCGCCCAGGTGGCGTAGGACGGTGCCAGGGCGGTGTTCTCCGGATCGAGGAAGCGGCTGCCGGTGTAGTTGATCGTCGCCCAACCGGTGACGCCGGAGGGCGGGCGGTAGATGAAGCCGACGGCTCCCAGGTCGTGCGCGGAGAGCGGCAGGCGGTCGCCGGCCAGCTGCTCGAGCACGCCGTCGTCCGAGAGCGCGAGGAAATTGGTGTACTTGGCGTCGTGATAGCTGGAGACCCCTTCGAGCCGCAGGTCGCCTGCCAGCAGGTAGTCGGCCTCGAGCTCGATCCCCTTGAAGCGCTCCTTGCCGGCGTTGATCAGCTCGGGGTTGCCGAACTGGTCCACCTGGCCCACCACGAGGTTGCTGAAGTCCATCTGGAAGAGGCTCGCCTCCCAGTCGAAGCGGCCCCCGAGGTGCCGCCCCTTGATGCCCACCTCGAAGCTCTGCGACGTCTCGGGCTTGAGGATGACGCCGTTGACGTCCGGGCCGAAGTCGAGCGCCGCCGGCTTGAAGGTGTTGCGGTAGTCGCCGTAGACCCAGATCGCGCCGTCGGTGCCTTCCCAGGCGAGATAGCTCAGACCGGCGACGCCGCTGCCGCGGGTGACGGTGCGGCTGGCGCTGCCCGGACCGACGGAGACGTCTTTCGGGGTCGCGGTGCCCGCGGTGCTCGTCGCGCCGGCGGCAGCGGTGGCGGTGCCGGTGGTGGCGGTGCCGGCGGCTGCCGGAGCCCCGGCCGGAGCGGTGGGAGTTGGGAAGTTGACCGAGGTGGCGACGAGGCTCTCGTGGGTGTGGTTGAGGCGCGCGCCGAGCTGCAGCCGCCAGCGGTGGGTCGGCGTCCACTCGGTCTGCGCGTAGAGACCCGAGAAGCTGCGGGTGTCGTGCAGGTCGGTGGCGCCGAACGGCGAGAAGCTGTTGATGTCCGGCGGATTGGTGCCGTTGACGTTCTGGAAGTAGTCCCAGTCGTTGGAGGCGTTGTGCGCCTTGCCGTACAGCTCGTCCACGCCGGTGACCAGGCGCAGGGTGCGGTCGAGATCGAGCGCGAGGTGGGTGTCGAAGTAGAGGTCGTCGAGAGCGAGATGCTGCCGGATGCCGTGGTCGTCCGGGTTGTCGCCGGTGACGTTCTCGAGGAATCCGCGGCCGACGGTCTGGTTGGTGTGGGCCCCGGAGACGAGCGTCGACCAGGTGCCGGCCCCCAACTTCTGGTCGAAGCCGAGGTTGAGCTGCTGGCGGCTGACGTCGATCTTGTCGTTGAGCGGGTTCTGGTTGCTGTCGATCGGCACCAGCGGCGTGAGCACTCCGTTGACCAGCGGCGTCGGGCTGAACGGCTTCTGGTCCGTGATCGCGTCGTCGAAATCGACGTGGAAGGTGCCGCCGCCGGCCGTCGCCAGGCTCCCCCGGTAGAGGAGATGGCCGCGGCCCCACCCGGTGCGGTCCTGGCTGAAGCCCTGCTGCTCGCCGTTGACGATCAGCGACTGCTGGTAGCTGCCGATCGCCGGCAGCGGCGCGCTGGCGGCGCCGCCACCGGAGCCGTGGCTGCCGCCCCAGGCGCTGACGCTGCCTCCCGGCGCTCCCGGCTGGCGGTGGATGACCTGGATGACGCCGACGAAGGAGGTGGCGCCGTACATCACCGGCGCCGATCCGCGCAGCACTTCGATGCGATCGACGTCGGTCAGGTCGAGGGTCGAGAGCGCCGGGTTGAAGGCGCCTCCCCAGGGCACCCCGTCGACCACCAGCAGGAAGGCGTCGAACTCGCGCAGCCCCCAGATCTCGGGGACGGAGCTGGCGGCGCCGGCGTCACCGCCGGGGGCCACGACGACGCCCGCGACCGTCGACAGGGCGGTCGCGAGGTCGGTGGCGCCGCGCGCCCGGATCTCCTCGCCGGTGATGACGGTGACCGAGGCCGGGACCGGCTCGACGTCCTCGGGGACCCGCGTGGCGGTGACCTGCAGCGTCTCGGAGACCTTGGGCACCTCGCCGGCGGCGGCTGCGCCCTGGTCCTGGGGGGTGGCCGGCGGCTCCTCGGCCCGGGCCACGGCGAGGGACGGCAGCGACAGGCTGGCCACAGCCAGCGCGGCGGCGAACGACAGCAGGGCAGGCGGCTGGCGCCGGCCCGTGATCGGATGAAGCATGGCAGACCTCCTCGGAAAGCAGAGCTCCTCGCCCACGGCGACCTGCCGCGATGGCAATGCCGGGGTTGGCGCGATACGCGCCGCTGTGACAACGAGCTTGGGTCGCGCGAGGGGGCGCCGAGGTCTATTCGTTCAGCCGGCTGGTCTGCAGGATCGTATCGATCGGAGGAGGCGGGTCCTGGCGCGATCGGACCGGCGCCGCGGCGCCGCCGCCGGGCGCCGGGTCGTGAGCGGCGCCGCGGACAGGAGCGGGCGGCCCGCTCTTGGCGGGCCTGACGGTCAACGCCACCGGCACGCGGCCGGGCTCCGGCTGGCGCAGGCCGTCGCGGAACGCGGCGTCGCCGGCGGCAACCATCCGGCGCTGCCGGAGGCCCCGCCGCGACCCTTCCGTCCAGGCCACGACCCCCTGGTCGCCGGGGCGCGCTGCCTCTCCCCGGCGGGGAGCGAGCGCCGCGCGCGGCAGCAGCAATCCCAGGATGGGGGCGGGGGTTGCCACGATGGTGAAGCGTTGGGGCAGCTCGATCACGGTCTCGCGCCGCTCGTTGCCGAAGCGCATCAGGAGCCGCACGTCCGCCGAGGGCACGCCGGGGACCTCCCAGAGCGTGCGCCTGAGATCGCTGTCGAGATGGGGAGTGATGCGGACGCCGTAGGTCCTACCGCCGTCGAGCGAGAGGAACGCCTCCCACTCCTCCCGGACCGGCAAGGCAGCCAGGCCGGCGCGGGGCTCCCACTCCAGCACCGCGGTGGAGCCGGCCGCGAGCGGGATCGCGGCCTGCGGCGCCAGCAGCTCGACACGCCGCTCGCTCCGCACGCCGGGCGATGCGGCACCGGCCGCCGACGCGGCCGGCGCGAGCGCCGAGCCGCCGACCACCGCCACCGCCACCGGCATCAGCCAACGAGGGAAGGGCCGCATAGACGGGCGAACGATATCCCTGTCGCTCGATGCGGAGCAAGGCCGCCGAGCCGGCGGGGCCGGCCAGTAGCCCGATCACCTCGAGACGCAGGTCTCGATCTCGATGTCTTCGGCGGCGGCCGGCGGCTGCAGACGGCGCGCTCCGGCGGCGGCCGCCAGCTCCAGGCGAAGCTGCTCGCCGCGCTCGTGCCGGCGTGCGGCGCTGCCGCTCGAGGCGGTGGTGATCAGCGCCACGCCGCCGAGGATGACCGCGGCGCCGAGCAGCATGCTCGGGGTCACCGGCTCGCTCGCCAGCGCCCAGCCCAGGAACACCGCCACCACCGGGTTGACGTAAGCGTAGGTCGACACCAGCACCGGCGAAGCCGAGCGCAGCAGCCAGGTGTAGGCGGTGAAGCCGATCAGCGAACCGAAGACGATCAGGTAGAGGACCGCCAGGATCGAGCCGGTGGACACCTGGGAGAGCGCGAAGTGCGCCGGCTCGCCGGTGAGCGCCCCGGTCGCGAACAGCAGCAGGCCGCCGCACAGCATCTGCATCGAGGTGGCGAGCAGCGGCGAGCTCGGCAGCGTGGCGCGCTGGACGTAGAGCGAGCCTGCCGCCCAGCTGATCGAGGCGATCAGCACCGCCACCACGCCCAGTGGGTCGACCCCGCCGCCGCCGCCGAGGCCGGGCCGCACCAGCAGCGCCAGGCCCACCAAGCCGACGAGCAGGCCGGCGACGACGAGCGGGCTGGGGCGCCTGCCGTCGCGGCGCAGCCAGGCGAACACCACGATCCACATTGGCTCGGAGCAGATCAGCAGCGCCGCCATGCCGGAGCTCACGCGCTGCTCGGCCCAGACCACGCCGCCGTTGCCGAGCAGGAGCAGCAGGGCGCCGATGATCGCCGTCGAGCGCCAATGCGCGGCCCGCGGCCGCGGCGCGCCGCGCAGCCGCGCGAAGGCGTAGAGGATCGCTCCGGCGGTGAAATGGCGGGTGGCGGCCATGGTGAACGGCGGGATGGTGGCGATCGCCAGGCGCATCGCCAGGTAGGTCGATCCCCAGAGCACGTAGACCGTGGCCAGGGCGATGGCGACGTGTGCTGTGGAGACCGTGGCGGCGCGACGGTCGGGAGCGCCGGGAACGCCGGGAACGCCCGGAGCCAGGGCCGCCGCGGGGGCCGAGGGGGGCGTGAGGGTCGCGCCCTCAGTGCTCATGGAGTGTCTCCGCCGCCAGCGCGACCAGCTCGTCGAGGCCGGCGGTGTCCCTGGCCGCCGCCGCGGCAGCAGGGGTGGCGGCCGCGAGGGCGGCCGCGGCCGTGTCGGGGGCCGCGGCGCCGGCGATGGAACCGGCGGCCGCATCAGGGGCGGCTTCCGAGCCAGCGGCGCCCGCATCGAGCAGGGCGGCGTCGATCGGCAGCCGGGTGGTCTCGTGCAGGGTCTCGAGCACGATCGTGGTGCGGGTGTTGGAGATGCCGCCGCCGCTGGCGAAGCGCTCCCGGAGCAGCCGCCCGAGGGTGCGGGCATCGCGCACCCGCGCCTTGACCAGGTAACAGTCCTCGCCGGCGATGTGATGGACCTCCTGCACTTCTTCGATGCTGGCCAGCGCCTCGCCGGTGCGGAGCTCGCCGCCGAAGTCCTTGGTGCGGACCAGGATGTAGGCGAGAAGGTTGAGGCCCAGCGCCTCCGGATCGATCCGCACCTCGTAGCCCTTGATCACCCCGCGAGCCTCGAGCTTGCGGATCCGCTCGAGGATCGCGGAAGGCGCCATGCGCACCTGCCGGGCGATCTCGGCGTTCGACACCCGAGCGTTCTGCTGAAGGATCTTCAAGATCTCTCGATCTGTGCTGTCGATCATGCGGTAACCACCCTCTGACGCAGACGATATAACAGGTCGAGGCGCGCATGCAAGCGCGGCAGGCTAGATCGGAATCCGGCTCTCCGCCTCCGCGGCGAGAGGATCGTCGGCGAGCCCGCGGTGGTGCCGGAGCAGGCCGGCGTGGGCGATCATGGCGGCGTTGTCGCCGGCGTAGACCAGCGGCACCAGGCGTAGCTCGCGGCCGTGCCTGGCGCTCCAAGCGGGCAGCTCGCGCCGCAGCAGCCGGTTGGCGGCAGCGCCGCCCGACACCGCCAGCGGCCCGTCCGGTCCGCCGCCGTTGCCCGGAGGGCGCCGCCGCAGCCGCTCCAGCCGGTCGAGAACCTGGGCGACGGCGGCGGCACGGAAGGCGGCGAGCAGGTCGAGCGCCGGCTGCGGCAGCTCCGCGGCCGGCCCGGCGGCGGTGCCCAGCGGGCCGAGCCGGCGCTCCAAGCGCTCGATCTCGGTCAGGGTCTGGCTCTTCAAGCCGGAGTAGGAGAAGTCGAGAGTGTCACCGCAGCCGGGCACCGGCAGGCGGTAGGCGGCAGGATCGCCGCGTTCCGCCAGCTCGTCGACGCGAGGTCCCTGCGGGTAGGGTAGCCCGAGGCGCTTGCCGACCTTGTCGAAGACCTCGCCGAACGCGTCGTCACGGGTCTCGCCGAGGGTCTCGATGCGCCCGTCGCGGACCGCGAACAGGCTGCTGTGGCCGCCGGACAGCACCAGTCCCTGGAAGCGCGGCGGCGGTGGCGCCGCAGGCCGTGCCGCGGCGCCGGTGGCGGGGTCGAGGAAGGGAGAGTAGAGGTGGCCTTCGAGGTGGTGCACGGCGTAGAACGGACGCCCGAGCGCGAAGGCGAGCGCCTTGCCCAGCGCCAGGCCGACCAGCAGGGCGCCCACCAGTCCGGGTCCGCGGGTCGCGGCGACGGCGTCGAGCTCGGCGGTGCGGACGCCGGCCTCCGCCAGGGCCTGCTCGCTCACCGGCAGCCAGTTCGCGAGGTGCTCACGGGAGGCGATCTCCGGCACCACGCCGCCATAGGGCCGGTGCGCGGCGAGCTGGCTCGAGACGACCGACGACAGGACGCGCCCGTCGCCGTCGAGCACGGCACAGGCGGTGTCGTCGCAGGACGTCTCGATTCCGAGGACCAGCGGGCGCTGCATCGCCACAGTCTAGACCGTGGCCGGGCCGCTATTTACTACCCTGAGCGGCCTGTGGCGCGGATCAGCCGGCGGTGTCGGCGGGCGTCGCGGACGGTGCCGGCGGCGCCTCCGCGGGCGGTTGGCTCTCGGCGGCCCTGGGGATCTCGATCGGCTCGTAGACCGGCACCTCGAAGCCGAGGGTCTCGTGACAGAAGCTCTTCCACTCGTCGGTGACGTGGTCGAAGATGATGTTCTCGTCGTTGTAGATGCCGTCGGTGACGATGTAGCTCTCGTGCAGGTAGAGGATCGAGTCGTCATCCAGCTGGCGCTCCACCTCGACCTCCTTGCCGCCGACCTCCTGCTTCTCCTTGCGCACGTTGGCGGCGTTCTCGGTCCAGCCGGGGAACTTGCGGAAGTTCCTGGCCTCGTAGGCGGCGCAATAATTCGACATTTCCATGACCGGTTCTCCTCGCTCGGGGTGGCACCATCTGCTCCAGCTCGCCGTCGCGGCGCCACTGGCCGCGGCGCCCATGGGACCCGAGCATTCGCTACAGACTAGTGCCGGCGCCGCCCCGCGGCGGGACAGCGCCTGACGGGACAGCGCCTGATAGAGTAACGGGCCGCGCATCCCCGGGCAATGGGAGAACCCTCCGGAAAGAGCAGCGCAGCCATGACCGACCTGCTGACGCTCACCGATCTCGACCTCGGCGGCCTCGCGGGCCGGCGCGTCTTCGTGCGCGTCGACTTCAACGTCCCGCTGTCGGGCGCCGGCGAGGTGCTCGACGCGACCCGTCTCGAGGAGGCGCTGCCGACCCTGCACGAGCTCGCCGCCGCCGGCGTCCGGCTCATCCTCGCCTCGCACTGCGGCCGCCCGAAAGGCCAGCCAGACCCCCGCTACAGCCTGCGGCCGGCGGCGCTCGCGCTCGCCCGGCTGGTGGGCCAGGAGGTCGCTTTCGCCGGCGACTGCGTCGGAGAGGTGGCGGCGGCCGCGGTGGCGGCGCTCCCTCCCGGGAGGATGCTGCTGCTCGAGAACCTGCGCTTCCACGCCGGCGAGACCGCCAATGATCCCGCCTTCGCGGCGCAGCTCGCCGACCTCGCCGACGCCTATGTCGACGATGCCTTCGGCAGCGCTCATCGCGCTCATGCGTCGGTGGTCGGGATCGTCGAGCGCTTGCCGCGCAAGGCCGCCGGCCGGCTGATGGAGCGGGAGGTGGCGGCCCTGGGCAGGCTGCTCGGCGAGCCCGAGCGCCCGTTCGCGGCGCTGCTCGGCGGCGCCAAGATCGAGGGCAAGATCGACACCCTGGCGAACCTGCTCCCCCGCCTCGACCTGCTGCTGGTGGGCGGCGGCATGGCCAACACCTTCCTGGCCGCCCAGGGGCACGACATGGCGGCATCGCTGGTCGAGCCCGACCGCCTGGAGCTGGCGCGCGACATCCTGAGGCGAGCGGGCGACCGCGGGGTCCGGGTGATGCTGCCGGTGGATCTCACGGCGATCATGGCAACCGACGACCTGGCGGCGCCGCGGCGCATCGAGACGGTCCCGGCGGAGCACGTGCCTGCCGGGATGAGAGCGGTGGACATCGGGCCGGAGAGCCGGCAGCGCTTCGCGGCCGCCATCGCCGGCGCACGCACCCTGTTCTGGAACGGGCCGCTGGGTGTCTTCGAGCAGCCGCCGTTCGACGCCGGCACGCGGGAGGTGGCGCAGGCGTTGGCCGCCTGCGCCGGCTTCTCGGTGATCGGCGGCGGCGAGACGGTCGCCGCGGCCCGCCAGGCCGGAGTGGCCTGCAAGATCGGACACGTCTCGACCGGCGGCGGCGCCGCGCTCGAGCTCCTGGCCGGCAAGACGCTGCCCGGAGTGGCGGTGCTGGAGCGGCAGCCATGAACCTCCAGGGCGCCGGTCCGCGCCGCCGCCGGATCGTGGCAGGGAACTGGAAGATGCACTTCCTCGCGGCCGAGGCGGCCGGGTTCTGCCGCGAGCTGCTGCGCGGCCTCGCTCCGGGCACTCCCGGCGCTCCCGGCGCTCCAAGCGGTCCCGCGGCTCGCACCGAGGTCGGTCGTGGGTCCGAGGTCGTCCTGTTCCCGTCTTTCCCACTGTTGCCGGCGGTGGCGGCGGCGCTGGCCGGCAGCGAGGTGACCCTGGGCGCGCAGGACCTGCATCCCGCCGACCGCGGCGCGCACACCGGCGACGTCTCGGGGCCCCAGGTCCTCGATGCCGGCTGCCGCTGGGTGCTCTGCGGGCACAGCGAACGGCGCCGCGATCACGCCGAGAGCGACGAGCTGATCGCGCGCAAGGTGGCGGCCGCCATCCGTCACGGCCTCGCCCCGTTGCTCTGCGTGGGCGAGACGCGCGAGCAGCGCGAGGCGGGCGAGACGCTGGCAGTGCTCGAGCGGCAGCTGCGGCGCGGCCTCTCGCTGGCGACGCCCTCGCCACCGGCGCCGGCGGGATCGGCGGGATCGGCGGGATCGGCGGCAGCGGCGGTCAACGAGCGGGCGGGCCTGGTGATCGCCTACGAGCCCGTGTGGGCCATCGGCACCGGCCTGACCGCGAGCCCCGAGACGGCCCAGGAGGCCCACCAGTTCCTGCGCGCGACCGCGGCCGGGCTTGCCGGCGAGGATGCCGCGGTGACCCTGCTCTACGGCGGTTCGGTGACCCCGGCCAACGCGGCGGCCCTGATCGCGCAGCCGGACGTGGACGGCTTCCTGGTCGGGGGGGCGAGTCTTGACCCGGGGCAGTTCCTTGCTATCATAGCGTGCTCCGGTTGACGGGCTCCCTCCCGGCTCGAGCCTGGTTCGCCTGGTTCGCCTGGCTCGCCTGGCTCGCTTGGCTCGAGTAACCGCTGGGTTGCCGCACCGCGCGTTTCTCCCTCTAGTGGAGGCTTCGATCCGTGATCTACCTGCTGTACACGCTGCACGTTCTCGTCTGCGTCTTCCTGATCCTCGTCGTCCTGCTGCAGCAGGGCAAGGGCGCGGATCTCTCGGTCTTTGGCGGCGGCAGCACCCAGACCGCCTTCGGCGCTCGCGGCGCCACGACGCTCCTGCACAAGATCACGGTCATCTCGTTCATCGTCTTCGTGCTGACGACGCTGATGATCGGCATCCCGCAGTTCAGCGGCTCCTCCTCGGTCATGCGCGGCGGCTCCGCCGCGCGCAAGCCGGTGTCCGCCCCGGTCCGCCGCGCTCCTGGCCCGGCGCCGGCGCCGGCGCGGCAGTCCATACCGGTCGCACCGCCCGCGGGAAAGGCGCCGGCTGGTGCGCCGGCTCCGGCGGCGCCGTCGGCGACGCCGGTAGCGCCACCGCCGCCGGCCCCGGGAGCTCCCAGGTAGGCAGATCCAGGTAGTGGGTCAGTCTCCCTCGTAGTCCACCACCCAGGTCCAGCGGTTCGGATGAACCTCAGATAGAATGCTCTTTGCGCCGAAGTGGCGGAATTGGTAGACGCGCACGTTTGAGGGGCGTGTGGGGTAACCCGTGCCGGTTCGAGTCCGGTCTTCGGCACCAAGCTGACTCACCCTGAAGCACCCGCGCCATTCGGCGCGAAGCAGCGCAGGAACTCGCGCAGCGCGGCGTTCCAGGCCTCCGGCCGCTCGAGGCTCGACAGGTGGCCGGCGCCGGCGACGGTCACCAGGTGGGCGCCGGGGATCCGGTCGCGCAGGATGACGCTCTCCGCAGGCGGCGTGATCTCGTCCTCCTCGCCGACGACGACCAGCGTCGGGACCGCGATGCGCGGCAGCAGGTGCGTGCGATCGGGGCGCTCCGCCATTCCGCGCTGGGCAGCCGCGACCCCGGCCGGCGGCGCCTCGGCGATCTCCCGGTGCAGCCAGGCGACGAGCTCGGACCGCGTGGTCCGCGTGCGGGGAGCGATCAGCCTGGGGACCAGGCTGCTTGCCAGTGCCGCCAGCGCCGGCGGACCGCCGCTCTCCACCGCCCGCGCCGATTCGAGGCGCCGGCCGCGCCCGGCCTCGTCGTCGGCAGCCGCCCGGGTGTCGGCCAGCACCAGGCCGCGCACGCGCTCGCGAAAGACCTCGTACAGCGCCAGCGCCACGTAGCCACCCATCGACAGGCCGCACACCACCGCGGCCGCCACCCCGGCCTCGTCGAGCCGCGCCACCGCCGCCGCCGCCATGTCTTCCATGCGGCATGCGGCAGCCTCGCCGCCGCCCCTTGCCCTGGCGTCGCCGCCGGTCCCGCTGCCATCGCGGTCATCGCCGGCAGCGCCGCCACCGCCCGCGCCAGGGCCGCTGCCACGGTGCGCAGCGGCCGCGGCCGGCCACGGCGGCGAGCCGCCGAAGCCGGGCAGGTCGGGCGCCAGCAGCCGGCAGCTGTCCGCCAGGCCGGCCAGCTGCGGCTGCCACATCCGGCGCGACAGCGGGAAGGCGTGCAGCAGCAGCCGCGGCACTCCCTCGCCGATGTCGTCCATGGCCGGCCGGCGCTTCAGACTCTCCGCCGGCGCGTCGGATGGCGGCATGGAATCCTCCCGCCCGGGCGGTCGAGAATTAATGCGTCGCCGTGGCCTTCTTGATCACCACCGGCTCGATGGGCTTGTCGCCGGGCGCCGTCTTCACCGCGGCGATGGCGTCGACGACGTCCATGCCCTCCACCACCTTGCCGAACACCGCATACCCCCAGCGCTGCGGCGCGCTCGAGTAGTCGAGGCTGCGGTTGTCGACCACGCTGATGTAGAACTGGGCGGTGGCGCTGTGCGGATCGCTGGTCCGCGCCATCGCGATGGTGCCGCGCGCGTTCTTCAGCTCGTTGTTGGACTCGTTCTCGATCGGCGGGCGCGTCGGCCTCTCGGCGCCGCTGGCCTCGTAGCCGCCGCCCTGGATCATGAAGCCGGCGATGACGCGATGGAAGACGGTGCCGTCGTAGTGGCCCTCCTTGACGTACTCGAGAAAGTTGTCGACGGTCTTCGGCGCCTTGTCCGGGTAGAGCTCGATCACGATCTTGCCCTTGGTGGTGTCGAGCGTCACCCGCGGGTGCTGCTTGACCGGCGAGACGGCGGCCAGCAACGCGACGACCAGAGCTAAGCTTGCATGCATGGGATTTCCTCCTTTGGCAGCACAGCCGGGCGGGGATGCTACCACGCACGGCTCGGACGACCGTGCGGCAGCGGCGGTGGGTCGTGCGATGCCGGACACGGTGGGCGTGGTGCTCGCGGGCGGCGCTTCGCGGCGCATGGGGCGGGACAAGGCGGCGCTGGCCGTGAACGGCGAGACCCTGGCCGCGCGGGCGGCGCGCCGGCTGCTCGGCGTCTGTCCGCGGGTGGCGATCGCCGACGGCGGCCGCGGCCTGGTGCCCGGCCTGCCATCGCTGCCGGATGCGCCCGCCCCGGGCCCGGCGGCCGGCATCCTCGGCGCCGCGCGTGCCTGGCCCGGGCACCCCCTGCTGGTGCTGGCCTGCGATCTGCCGCGAGTGTCCGAGGCGCTGCTGCGGGAGCTGGTCCGCCCTCTGCCGGTCACCGCGGGCGGCGAGGCGGGCGCCGCCGCCGATCCGGACTGGGTGGTGCCGCGCTGGGAGCGCGGGCTCGAGCCGCTGTGCGCCCTCTACCGGCCCGCGGCGCTCGCCGCGCTGGCAGCCGCCGTCGAGCGCGGCATCGCCGCCCCGCACCGCCTCGCCGAGGCCGCCGGCCTGCGGGTCCGCTTCCTCGAAGGAGAGCGGTTACGGCGCTGCGGCCCGCCGGCCGACCTGTTCCTCAACCTCAATACCGCGCGCGACCTCGAGCACTGGCTGCAGCTCGAGGGCATGTCCGAGGGTATGTCCTGACTGGCTCGATCCTGGACCACTAAGTCTAAGATCCGTCGACGACCGTTCTCAGCTCTTCGCCGGCGCAGGTGGCGCAGGGGCAGACCTGGCGCAGGAAATCGAAGCGGTAGATGCCGGTCGAGTGGCCGTCCGACCAGGCGATGGAGATGGCGTAGTTGCCCACCGGTTGGATCGATTCGGCGGCCACCGGCCCGCTTGCCGGCTGGTAGCGGATCGTCGAGCCGGAATGCCCCTGGCACATGGCGCACGGACACCAGGCGCGCACGTAGTCGTAGTCGTACTCGGCGACGTGGCCGTCGCTCCAGGACAATCGCAGCCGCCGCTCCTGCGGCAGCCGGCGTACCTCGGTCAGCGTGAATTCCATCTCGAGCCCCCCGCCCCGCCCGTGACGAGGACACCTCAGTGTAGCTCTACCCCGGCCAGGGCGGGGAGGCGGTGCCGCTCAGGCGACCAGCGGGTAGACGCGGTTGCGGCCGCCGTTCTTGGCTTCGTAGAGCGAGCGGTCGGCGGCGGCGATGAGATCGCGGGCGCTGAGCCGCTCCTGGCGCGGTTGGTCGTCCCGCAGCGAAGCCAGCCCGATCGAGATGGTCACCTGCGCCAGGGTGCCGTCATCCATCGGCACGGAGGTGTTCTGCACCAGCGCGCGGATCTTCTCGGCGACGCTGACCGCGCCGGCGATGTCGGTCTCGGGAAGCACCACCAGGAACTCCTCGCCGCCGTAGCGGCCGAGCCAGTCGGTGCTGCGCAGGCCGTCCGACGCGGCCTGCGAGATCGCCTTGAGCAGCGTGTCGCCGGCCAGGTGGCCGTAGCGGTCGTTGACGTCCTTGAAGTAGTCGAGGTCGGCCATCGCCAGGGTGAGCGGCCGGCCGTAGCGCTGGGCGCGCTCGAGCTCGCGGTCGAGCTGCTCGAGGATCGCCTCGCGGCGCAGCAGCCCGGTCAGGCTCTCGTAGGTCGCGGACTCGAACAGGCGGGCGTTCTCGAAGACGCTGGCCACGTGGTGGGCCAGCAACGTGAGCAGGTCCTGCTCTTCGGACGGATACGGCTGGCCATCCAGCCTGGCGCCGATCACCAGCGCCCCGATGAGGCGCTCCTGGATGAGCAGCGGCACCGCCAGCCCCGGCGCGTCGAGGCCCTGCAGCCGGTGAGCGATCACGGTGCTGCGTGCGGCCAGCTGCGGCGCCGCGACCGGGCGGGAGGCGCGCTTGAGCAGCTCGATGCCCGGGTCGTCGAGCGGCACCAGCAGCGACCGCTCCGCATCCTCCCAGCCGCCGCCGGTCGCCGCCAGGACGTTGAGCAGGCCGCTCTCGGGGCTGGCGATGAGCAGCACCGCCGAGCGCGCCGTGAAGATCCCGGTGAGCCGCGAGACGAGGTGGCGCCCCATGCGCGGCAGCTTGCCCAGGGCCGGCAGCTCGCCCGCCAGGGCGATCAGCCGCCGGCGCAGCTCGTTGCGCTCGGGGAAGAAGCCCCGGTCGATGAGCCGGTGGGTGAAGCGCCGCAGGGGCGCGAAGAGCAGGCCGAGCAGCAGCATGGCGACGCCGACCGCCAGCAGCGATCTCCGCCCCGGTTGCCGTGCGGCGACCGCCGCCGGGAAGAGCAGCCAGAACGCGCCGAGAGCGCCATAGAACACCAGCACCAGGGCGCCGCTCAGGGCGGTGTAGATGAGGCCGCGCCGCACCGCCAGCTCGATGTCGAAGAGGTGATAGCGAAAGATCGCGGCGAACAGCGCCACCGGGAAACAGAGCAGCACCAGCGTCTGCAGCGGCGCCACCCAGTCCGCGGCCGGGTGACCGGTGAGGCTCAAGATCGAGTTGTACAGCGTGAAGAGGAACCAGGCGGAGGTCGCCGACAGCACCAACCCCGCCTGGTGACGGCCGCGAGGCTCGGGGTGACGCAGCGCCTGGCTGGCCAACAGCATCGAGACCGCCAGCGCCCAGAACGGCAGGGCGATCTCGTTCAGCCAGTGGTCCGCCTGGCCGATGGTCCACGGCAGGACATGGACGCCCCGCTCGTCGCCAAGATAGATCGCGCACCAGAGCAGGCCGAAGGTGAGGCCCACCAGGTAGTAGAGCGGCACGACCCAGCGCCGGCGGCGCAGCCATGCCGGACGTTCAGGGATCAGCGAGGCGAGGTGCAGCTCGAGGCTGAACTCGATGCCGGTGAGCAGGTAGAAGGCACAGTTCGACAGGGTCTTGGCCCAGCTGAGCCCGATCACCGCCACGATGGCGCTGGGCAGCAGCAGCTCGATCGCGACCGCCATCGAGAACCCGAGCAGCAGCCGGGTACGCAGGTCGCGCAGGCTCTGGGTGAGCGCCAGCAGGGCAACCGCGAGGAAGCCGAGCGCGGTGAAAGCGTTGAACAAGAAGGTGAACAACGGGAAGGCCATGCCCGGCCGCAGCGTGAGGTCGGCGGTCTTGCCGCCGCGCACCGTGCGGAAGACTGCCGGCTTGCCGGCCTGGAAGCGGCGGGTCGCGGTGCCGTAGGAGAGCAGATCGTGGATGGGAATGCCGTCGATCATGACGATCCGGTCACCCCTGCGCAGACCGGCCCGGTCGGCGGGCTCGCCGGGGCTCACGTCGTCGACGTGCACGCCGTCGGGTGAGGTGGTGGGATCGTAGCCGACCCGGCGCTTGACGCTGGCGGCGGTCTCGACTCCCTGCACATAGAGCAGCGCCAGCGCCCCGAGCGTCAGTGCCAGGGCCAGCGCGGCGCGCATTCGGCGATCATCGGCGATCATCGGCGATCATCCATCGCGCAATAAGGTTCTCTCCCGGAGGTTATTAGGGAAATTATACCTTATGCTCTTTGCACACCCGAGCGCAAGTCAGAAACGGTTGTCGCGAGCTTGCGAAAGCAGGTGAGGCTTGTAAACGGATCGGTGACAGCCGGCGAATCTCGAGGCTGGGAGAACCCGCCAGGCAGGCGGGTGAGACGGCAAGGTGGCGAGAAGGCACACCTGCGCGCTTGCTGTTATCCTGAGGTAAGATCCGTCCGCATGCCTCGCCACCCGCGCTTCTCGCCATCGGTCGCCGACATCTCCGGCGCCGTCTACTCGGCGCTCGCGCACCGGCTGGCCGGCTTCCAGGGCGAGGTGTATCCGCTGCACGTGGGCGACACCTGGATGGAGCCGCCCGCGGGATGCCGCATGGAGGACCTCACCGTGGCCGCCTGGCCCGGAATGCACCGCTATGCGCCGCCGCAGGGAATGCCGGCGCTGCTCGATGCCCTGGTCGAGCGGGCGCGCCAGCGTACGGGCGTGCCGACCGAACGCGAGAACGTGCTGGTCACGACCGGCGCCACCGGCGGCCTGGGAGCGGTGGCCGGGGCGATCGTGCAGCCAGGCGACGAGGTGCTGGTGCTGGCGCCGCACTGGCCGCTCATCGCGGGCATCGTCCGCTCGTTCCATGGCGTGCCGGTCGAGGTCCCTTTCTTCGACGTCGCCGGCTCGCCGGAGAGCGCCGTGGAGGTGGTGAGCGCCCACCTCCGCGAGCGCTCGATCGCGCTCTATCTCAACACGCCCAGCAATCCCACCGGGCAGGTGATCCCGCGGCCGGTGCTCGAGGCGCTGGTCGCCTGGGCCGAGCGGCATGATCTCTGGATTCTTGCCGACGAGGTCTACGAGGACTACGTGTACGAAGGCGAACACACCTACACCCGGCCGCTTGCGCCCGACAGCACGTTCGCCGTCCATTCGTTCTCCAAGGCCTACGGCATGGCCGGCAATCGCTGCGGTTACGTGATCGGTCCCGCCGCGGCCATGCCGGAGCTGCGCAAGGTCGGCCTGCACAGCTTCTACAGCACGCCGACCGCCTCCCAGCTCGCCGCCGTCAAGGTGCTCGGCGCCCCGGGAGCGGCCTGGATCGAGCAGGCGCGGGAGCAATATCGGCGAGCGGGCGAGCGCGCCGCGGCGCGCCTCGGGCTGCCGGCCCCGCGCGGCAGCACCTTCCTCTTCTTCGACGTCGCGGGCTGCCTGGGCGAGCGAGGCCTGGGAGGGTTGCTCGAAGACTGCGTGGAGCGCGGCCTGTTCGTCGCGCCCGGCGCCAGCTTCGGGCCCTACCCGACTCACGTCAGGCTCTGCTTCACCGCCGCGCCGCCCGGCGTGGTCGATCGCGGCGTCGAGATCCTCGCCTCGCTGCTGGGCGCCCGGGCGCGCCCGGCGGCGGCCGCCACGGCAGGCCCCGCTGCGGTCTTGGGATAGGACACGAGATCCCGTGGGCGCCGTCGCCGATCCCGCTCAGCTGCGCGACCTGGAGCTCTTCCAGGGCCTGGACGGCGAGCAGCTCGCCCAGCTCAACCAGCTGCTGCGGGCCTCCAACGTCGCTGCCGGCACGCACTTCATCACCGCGGAGCAGCCGGGCGACGTGGTCTACGTGCTGCTCGAGGGCACGGTGAAGATCTACGTCAGCCGGAGTGACGGGCGAGAGGTCATCCTCGCCTTCCTGGGGCCGGGCGACACGGTGGGGGAGATGAGCCTGGTGGACAGCGCCGGCCGGTCCGCGAACGTGGTCACCACCGAGTCGTCACGCCTGGTGTGGATGGACCGCGCCTCCTTCCAATCCTGCCTGCGCACCATGGCGCCGCTGGCCGCCAACCTGGTGCGCCTGCTGTCCCATCGCCTGCGCTTCGCCAACGAGCAGATCCAGGCCCTCTGCACCTTGGACGTCCCCGGCCGGGTGGCGCGCCAGATCCTGGCGCTCGCCGACCGCTATGGCAAGCCGGCCGCCGGAGCGGCGCCGGGCGCGGCCGGCGAGGTCAAGATCCATCTCCGCCTCACCCAGAGCGACCTCGGCGAGGTGATCGGCGCCTCGCGCGAACGCGTGAATCAAGCCATCGTCGAATTCAAGCAGAACGGCTATATCGCCGTCGATTCCGATCACCGCATCCACGTGCGCGACCGCCAGGCCCTGACCCGCTACTGCCTGTAGCCCGCTCTCATTCCCGTGGTAACCACTCCTCGGGCTCGACAGCATGGTCTCCGAGGTCGGGATTCCTCGGCCATTGGGGCGCTAGCCACGAGCCGCATCCCAGCAGGGTGAGGCCCGCCGCCCAAGTGTAGAAACCGATGCAGAGATTCGGGCGGAGGCCGGTGACTGCCGGATACCAGGCGAGGAGCAGCCCGAGCACGACCGCCGTTCGCGGCAGGGCGCCGCGACCGAAGCAGAACGCCGGGACCAGGAGGTTGGCGACACCGGCGAACATCAAGATATAGGCCTGCCAGGAGAGTGGCTTCCAGTGCGACAGCTGGCCGCCGAGGAACTGGAAAGAATCGCGGGCGACGACATAGCCTGGATCGGTACGCGGGTGCCCCAGGTTTTCCCAGCGGGCGCTCGGCAGTGCGAACGCCGCGAGCCACAGCGCGGCACCGGCGACGAGCAGCACGTGACGCAGACGCTGGCGGGCGGGCATGGAGGATCAATTCGCCGCTGATGGCTTGATCCTGATCGCGGCCGCCGCCGAGCCGGTGGCATTCCCCGGTACGGACGCGAGGGCCTGCCGGGCGGCGGCGAGCAGCGCATCGGCGGAGACCGGGCGGCCGACGGCGCCGCGCATCCAGGCTTCGGGGGTGAGGCGGCCCTGGCGGGCGATGCGCTCGAGCTCGGCGCCGACCGCGCCTGGACGTGCTCCTGCCTCCTGCTCGACCTGCCGCAGCCGCGCGGTCAGCTGGAAGGCGACGATGTGCCCCAGCGCATAGTCGGGGAGGTAGAGGGAGTAGGCGATCATGTGCGAGTAGATCGCCAGCACCTCGCAGCCGGGATGGCCGAGCCGCGGCGCGAAGAAGCGGTCCCAGGCCTCGCGGGCGATGGCCAGGACGGCCTCGCGCAGGGCCGCCGGCGTGGCGTCCGGATGTGCATAGAGCCAGCGCCAGACGCGCATGTCCACCAGCGACACGCCGGCGATCTCGTAGGTGTTCCACAGCGTGCCGAGGCAGGCGGCGCCGCGGTCCTCGGCGCGCGGTGCGAGCCCGAGGAGCTCGAGGTCGCGCTCCTGGAAGAGGAAGGCGAAGGCCTCGGTGAAGGCGTTGTTCGGCACCCCCGCCAGCCACCAATGATCGATGCCGTCGAGCGAGAACACCTGCTCGACGTTGTGGCCGAGCTCGTGCATCGCGACGTTGTAAGCCTTGTAGTCCATGCCGGCCTCGCCCACCCTGGTGCGCAGGTGGGAGCGGTCCTCGCGGCGCACCGCGCCGAGGGCGTGGCCGGCGCCGCGCGCCGGATCGACCACGATGCGGCCGGCCAGCCACGCCGCCCGCTCGCCCGAGAAGCCCAGCCGCTGCAGCAGGTCGGGCAGCGACGCCTGGAAATCGGCGATGGCCGGGAAGGCGGCCTTCACACGGGCGTCGAGCTCCGTCTCGCCGTGGCGGCCGCGGGCCTTGAAGCCCGAGTACCAGATGTCGAAGGGCTCGAGCGGCCGCCCGAGACGCCCGGCGATCTGGCGGGCAAGGGCGTCGACCTCCGGCGCCTCCAGCACCGACACCAGCAACGCCTCGACCTCCTCCTCGGGAATCTGGCGGCCGAGCTCGAAGCGGCGCGCCGGGAGGCTGGGGGCGGTGGGGGTGTAGGGATCGATCCGCCGCTGCGCCAGGAAGATCGCGAGCAGCTGCTCGTAGCGCCGATCCGGCTCGCGGGCGGCGAGCTCGGGTGGGCCGGGCCGCACCGTATTGCTCTCCGGCTCCCAGAACAGGTCGGAGTTGTCGATCACCGCCGCCGGGATCTCCTGGCGCACGATGCGCTCCATCACGCGCAGGATCAGCCGCTGGCGCGCCAGGGCGCCGGCGGGATCGGGGTCCGCGTAATGGGACGCCAGCTGGTCGCGCAGCCCCCAGTGGCTGATCAGGCGCAGCCCTTCCGGGAAGGGCCGCTCGCCGCTCGCGGTGAGCAGCCGGTCCAGGCGGATGTTGTAGGTCGAGACGTACTCTTCGGCGGCGGTGGCGGCGCGGTTCGCCGCCTGGGTCGCCGCCGCCGGCACGCGGCACGCGAAGCGGTCCATCATCGCCGACCGCGCCCAGGCGTCACGGCCCCAGGCGGCGCTCTCGGCCAGTCTCTGGCGCAGCGGATGAACGGGGAAGTTGAGCAAGGCGAAGCCGGCGATGCGCTCGCGGAAAAGATCCTCGTCGACGTGCGGCGCGAGGTCGAGATGGACCAGCAGCGCGTCGACCGCGGTGGCGGGCGCCGCCGGACCGCGTTCGACCTCGATCGGTCCCATCAGCTCGCGCCGCACCTCGTGGAGATGTCCATCCACCTGCTCCATGACCTGCTCGAGCCGGCGGAAGCTGCGCTCGAGCTCGGCCGGGTCGGACTGGAAAGCCGCCTCGCAGAAGGCGCAGAAGCCCTCCGCATCGCCGTCCTCCGGCCACCAGCGCGCCGCCACCTGCTCGACGCCCCGGCGGATCCGCTCCGCCTGCCCGGCGCCATGACGGCGCAGCAGCCGGTCGACGGCGCGCTCCACGGTCCCCGGTGGCAGCACGGTCTAGAGGAGCGGCCTGAGAGAGGCGGCGACCAGGCCCTCGTCGATGACCAGGCGGTGGCCGGTGCCGTTCGGCTGCACCTCCGGCCGGGAGAAGGGATCGAACTCGAAAGGCTTGATGATGCGCCCGTAGACCGACTTCAGGGCGCGGGCGCCGATGCGGCTGCTCTTGGACGCCTCTTCGGCGATCTTCTGCACCGCCTGCTCGGTCACCTGGAGCTCGATGCCGTACTTGCGGAAGAAGTTCTGAGAGGTGCGCAGCACCCCTTCCTCGGGCTCGGCGAAGATCCGCGACAGCAGGCCGGCGTTCAGGTCCTCGAGGATCACGGCGTTGTCGAAGCGGGAGAGGAACTGCGGCTGCATGCCGTACTCGAAGAGGTCCTCCTGGCGGAAATGGTGGCGTAGCGTGAAGTACTCGCGGATCTGGACCTTGCCGTCCACGAAGGTCGTGGTCGTCGGCAGCTTGGTGCCGCTCTTCGGCGAGACCACGCGGGCGAAGACCTGGTCGTAGAGACTCTCGAAGGCGCCGGCGCAGAGGAACAGCATCTTGCCGGTGTCGACCCAGACGCTGTTGCTCCGCGTCTCGCCGCCGTCCTCGGCCGGGGCGGTGATGCGGTACGGCACCCGCTCGCCCTCGATCAGGGTGAGCACCGCCTGCTGGATGTTGATGCCGGTGACGTAGGGCTTGCCGCCCATCAGCCCCGACACCTTGTCGATCTCGTCGAGGCAGATCGTGGCGCGTTCCATCAACCGCCCGATCTGCTCGGCCGTCGCGCCGGCCCCGAGCACCTGGCGCACCCGCTCCTCGAGCCGCGAGAACAGCCGGCTGGTGTCCACGGCCCCGTCCTCGGTGGCCAGCGTGTTGGCGTTCATGATCAGCACCACCCGGTACTCGGCCAGCTCCTCGTAGGCGGCATAGAGAGCCTCGATGCCGCGCATGATGGTGGTCTTGCCGGTGCCGGAGTTGCCGATCAGCAGCAGGTTGCCGTACTTCTCGCCCTGGAGGTGCTTGAAGATCGCGACGGAGACATAGCGCAGCGCCTCCTGCTGGCCAATGACCCGCTTGCCCAGCTCGTCATGGATGTCGACCGGTCTCATGTCCTTCCCCTGCTGCCGATGTGTCCCCCGCCACCCCAACCGCGACAGTAGACAACCCGGACTCTATCCTGCCGATTCCCCTGTGGGCGCCCGCCCAAGACAACGGTGGCCCGAGAGCCCTGTTTGCCGGCCGAGGCCCGTCCGGAGGGTCGCCCCCGGAGGCGTGCCCCGGGAGGTAGACTCCCGGGGTGAGCCGGCACGCCGCCATCGACCTCGAGCGCTTCCTCAACTCCGACCAGGTCGCCGCCGTCACCCACGGCGAAGGCCCGCAGCTGGTGCTGGCGGGGGCCGGCTCGGGCAAGACCCGGGTCATCACCTACCGTATCTCGTGGCTGGTCGAGGAGCGCGGCGTCGATCCCGGCCACATCGCCGCGGTGACCTTTACCAACAAAGCGGCGGGAGAGATGCGCGAGCGGGTGGAGGAGCTCCTCGGGCTGCACCCGCTGCCGGCCTCGGTCGGCACCTTTCACCGCTTCGCCCTGCTGCTGCTCCGCCGCTACGGCGAGCGGCTGGGCGTCAAGCGCGACTTCGCCGTCCATGACGGCGCCGACCAGCTGTCGCTGATCAAGGAGGCGCTGGCTGTCGAGGGGCTGTCGGAGACCGCCTTCTCGCCGCGCGCCGTGCTGGCGCAGATCAGCGCCGCCAAGAACCGCCTGATCGAGCCCGCCGCCTACGAATCGGCAGCGCAGAACTTCTTCGAGCGGAAGGTGTCGGCCCTCTACCGGCGCTACCAGGGCCTGCTGGTGCAGGCCTCCGGCGTCGATTTCGACGACCTCATCGCGCTCGCCGTCAAGCTGCTCGCGACCGACGCCGAGGTGCGTTCCCGGGTGCGCGCCCGCACCCGCTACCTGTTGGTGGACGAGTACCAGGACACCAACCACGCCCAGCTGCGCCTGATCCAGGAGCTCGCCGGGCCGGACGGCAACCTCACCGCCGTCGGCGACGAGGACCAGGGGATCTACCGCTGGCGCGGCGCCGACCTCGAGAACATCCTGCGCTTCGAGGAGGCGTTCCCGGGGGCGACCATCCGCAAGCTCGAGCGCAACTACCGCTCGACGCAGACCATCCTCGACGTCTCCGGGGCGCTCATCGCCCACAACGTCCACCGCCGGGGCAAGCGCCTGTGGACCGACAGCGGCAGCGGCACGAAGGTCGAGCTCTACCGCGCTGCCGACGAGGTGGAAGAGGCGCGCTGGATCGTCGACACGCTGCAGGACCTCTCCCGGCACGTCCGGCGCAGCGACATGGCGGTGCTGGTGCGCACCAATGCCCAGACCCGGGCGCTCGAAGACGAGCTGCTCAAGCGCGAGGTCCCCTACGCGCTGGTCGGCGGCGTCCGCTTCTACGACCGCGCCGAGATCAAGGACCTGGTGGCCTACCTGCGCGTGCTGCGCAACCCGCGCGACAACTTCTCGCTGGGGCGCATCTTCAACCAGCCGCCGCGCGGCATCGGCAAGTCCACGCTCGAGATGCTGCGCGAGCAGGCGCTGCACCTCGGGCAGCCGCTCTGGGACGTGATCGCCCTCGACCAGCTGGGAGCGCTGCCGGCGCGCAGCGCGGCCGCCGTGCGCCGCTTCCGCGACCTGGTGGTCGGCCTGCAGCAGGCGGCCGACGAGCTGCCGCTCCCCGCCTTGCTCGACCGGCTGCTCGCCGCCACCGCCTACGCCGATCTCTACCGCCAGGACGATCCCGAGGACCAGGCCCGCCTCGAGAACATCCGCGAGCTGCTGTCGGCGGCGCAGCAGTTCACCGAGGCCGCGAGCTACAACCGCGGCGACCCGGACCTGCTGACCGCGTTCCTCGACCACGTGGCGCTGGTCAGCGACCTCGACACCTGGCAAGCCGAGCGCGGCGTGTCGCTGATGACCTTGCACAGCGCCAAGGGGCTCGAGTTCCGGGCGGTGGTGGTGGCCGGCCTCGAGAACGGCCTGCTGCCTCACTTCAACTCGCAGGGTGCGCCCGAGGACGTCGAGGAAGAGCGGCGCCTGCTCTACGTCGGGATGACGCGGGCGCGCGAGCGCCTCTACCTGACCTGCTGCCGGCGGCGGCGCATCGCCGGCCGCTACCAGGACCAGGCGCAATCGCCCTTCCTGGCCGAGCTGCCCGGCGACCTGCTCGAGGTCAGCCAGAGCCCGGCGCTGTTCGAGGCCCCCCGCCTCGACGCCCGGGCCCAGGGGATCTATTCGTTCTTCGGCGGCAAGCAGGACGGCGGCCGCCGCTCTGCGGACGGCGAGGGTGGCGAGGGCGGCGCGGCCCGGGCGCCCTCCTATCGCGCCCCGGTGGACCGGCCACCGGGGAGGGGGCGGGGACAGCCCGCCCAGCGCAGCCTGATCCCGGACCCCGAGGCCGCCGGCGAGCGCGCCGCGCTACGGCGCCCGCTGCGCCGCGGCAGCCGGGTGCGCCACCCGACCCTCGGCCACGGCGTGGTGCTCGAGCTCGAGGGGCAGGGCGAGGACGCCAAGATCACCGTCTTCTTCGACAAGACCGGCAAGCGCAAGCTCATTGCCCGCTTCGCCAACCTCGAGATGCTGTGACCGATGTTCCGGAGGTTCTCCCCGGCGGGGCCGGCAGGGAATCTTCAGTGCCGCGGGTGGAGGACTTCGTAGTCGTCGCGCAAGAGGGCGAAGAGGTAGTTGTCGATGCGGCTGCCCCGCAGCTTGAAATAGCCCCGCAGGTGCCCTTCGCGCTGGAAGCCGTTCTTCTCCAGCACCCGCCGCGAGGCCGCGTTGTCGATCGCGCAGCGCGCCTCGACGCGCTCGAGGTTGGTCTTGGTGAACAGGTCCTCGAGCAGCAGGCCGAGCGCCTCGGTCATCAGGCCGCGAGACTGGTAGGTGGTCGACAGGGCGTAGCCGACCTCGGCCAGGCCGTGCTCCCAGTTGCTGACCACCAGCGTGATCCAGCCAGCCGGCTGGCCGTCCACCTGGATGATCCACTGGAACTTGTCGCCCTGGCCGCGGTACAGCTCGGCGATCCGCTGGCTCGCCACGTCCGCCCGCAGCTGCGAGGTAGGCAGGTCGTTCAGCGGCTGGAAGCGCCTGACGCTGGTCTCGGCCCGCCACTGCCGCAGCAGCTCGGCATCGCGCGGCGACGCCGGCCGCAGGTTGACGATCGGGGATCTGGCGCGCTCGACGAACATCTACGCAATTGTAGCCGCAGGCCGGGTGTGCGCGTGATGGTGCGGCCACCGCCGGGGAGTCGCCCCGCCGTCCCTCAGGCAGCCGCCTGCCGCGTCAGCCGTCGGCTTGCCAGCCCGCGCCGGCACCCGCGCGGGCGAGGCGCAGCCCGTCCAGCGCCGGCGCAACGGATAGCAGCGCCATGTAGCCGTAGCCCTGCACGAACAGCAGCAGGAACGGCACCGACAGCCACATCCCGGAGACCACGGCGAAAGCGGTGCACAGCGTGAAGTAGGCGGCCAGCACCGCCTCGACCGCGAACGAGGAGCTGATGCCGGCGCGATAGCGCTTGCCGCGCCACTCCTGGCCGCTGCTCTCGATGCGGTACTTCGGGGTGCGGTGGAAGGTGCCGCCGCGCCGCACCAGCCCGGAGAGCACGGCATGGGAGTTCACCACCGACAGGCCGATGCCCAGGCCCATCAGGGCCGGCAGGTAGCGCAGCTGCCGCCGCCAGCCGCTGCCGCCGGCGACCTGGCTCATCAGGTAGAAGACCAGCACCGAGGCGGTGGCGGAGAGGAAGAAGGGCAGGTCGACGAGCATCAGCATGCGCATCGAGGTGCCGCGCCGCAGCAGCATGGCCGGGAAGATGAGCAGCGAGAGCAGCAGCATCAAGGGATAGCTGATGTTGTTGGTGAGATGGACGAGGGCCTCGAACTTGACCCGCGCCGGCAGGGGCGCCCGCAGCACGCGGCCGATGAGCTTGCGGCCGGTCTGGATCGCGCCCTTCGCCCAGCGGTACTGCTGGGTCTTGAAGCCGTTGACGTCGACCGGCAGCTCGGAAGGCACCGCCAGCTCGGGCAGGTAGAGGAACCGCCAGCCGATGAGCTGGGCGCGGTAGGAGAGGTCGAGGTCCTCGGTCAGGGTGTCGTGCTCCCACCCGCCGCCGCCCTCGATCGCCGCGCGCCGCCAGACGCCGGCGGTGCCGTTGAAGTTGAAGAAGCAGTTGCTGCGGTTCCGCGCGATGTGCTCGATCATGAAATGGCCGTCGAGGAAGATCGACTGCACCTGGGTGAGCAGCGAATAGGAGCGGTTGATGTGCATCCATCGCCCCTGCACCAGCCCGATGCCGGGGTCGGCGAAATGCGGCACCGCCTGGCGCAGGAACTCGGGCTGCGGCACGAAGTCGGCGTCGAACACCGCCAGCAGCTCGCCGCGCGCCTGCTCGAGGCCCGCGGCCAGGGCGCCGGCCTTGAAGCCCGTACGGTCGCCGCGGTGCACCACCTTGATGTCGATGCCCTGGGCGCGGTGCTCGGCGACCAGCCGCCGGACGATCGCGGTGGTCTCGTCGGTCGAGTCGTCGAGCACCTGGATCTCGAGCCGGTCGCGCGGGTAGTCGAGGCTGCAGACCGCGTCGATCAGGCGGGCCGCGACGTACATCTCGTTGTACAGTGGCAGCTGCACCGTGACCAGCGGCCAGGGCTGCGGATCCGGCGGGCGCACCGGGGTGCGCCGGCGGGTCTTCAGGTACAGCAGGACCATCCACAGGCGATGGACGCCGAAGAAGGCGAGAACCGCCAGAATGAGGTAATAGAGTGTCAGCACCGCCGGCCCCAGGGCCGCCGCCGCCGAGCTCGCCCAGCCCGCCGGGATCATCGGAGGCGCTCCCCGGCGGCCGCAGCGCACGGCCGGAAGGCCTCTCCGGGCCCGGCGCCGTCCGCTCGGACGGCGGCTCCGACGGCTCCCGCGGCTCCCAATGGCCGCGTTGGGCGGCGGCGGTCTTGCCGCTGCTGGCCGTCAACGTCGCGCTGTCGATCACCTCTGACCTGGCTCATCATCTCGTCCTCGCACTCGCCCTGCTGGGCGCGGCATTCATCTGGCTCGCCTGGATGGCGCGGCGGCTCGAGTCGCCGCGCACCTCGGCCCGTGACATGTCCCGCGCCATCCTCGCCGGAGCCTTCCTCCTGCGGCTGCCCTTGCTGCCGCTGCCTTTGACGCTGTCCGACGACGCGCTGCGCTACCTATGGGATGGGAAGGTGGCGGCGGCGGGTCTCAACCCCTATGCTTTGCCGCCCGCGGCCGCCAAGCTCACCTTCCTGCGCGACGAAGTTTGGCGCCGCCTGCCCCACCGGGGGGTAGAGACGGTCTATCCGCCGCTTGCGATCGCGGCCTTCAGTATAGCGGCTAGGCTGCCCAATCCAATCCTGGCCTGGAAAGCCATGACCGCCGCCGCCGACCTGGCCGGCTGCGCGCTGCTGCTGGCGCTCGCCCGCCGGCTCGGGCTCCCCCTCGCGCGGACCGTATGGTACGCCTGGAACCCGCTGGTTGCCATCGAGCTCTCCGGCATGGCCCACGTCGACGCGCTCGGCGTGGCGGCCTGCCTGGCCACCGTCCTCATCCTGGTGAGGCCGCCGCGGCCAGATCCGGGAGGCGGAGGGCCGGGAGGGAGGTCCGCCTCCCGCGAATGGGCCGCGACCGTCGCCGGCGTCTTTGCCGCGACCGGAGTCCTTGCAAAGGTGGCGCCCGTCACGGCGCTGCCGATGTGGAGCCGCCAGAGCGGCCATCCGGCCCGCATGCTGGCGGTGGCCGGCGGGCTGCTGGCGGCGGCCGGCCTGCCGGTGCTGGCGGCGACCGGCGGGGTGCCCCCGGGGTTGCTCACCTATGCCGTCTCGTGGGAGTTCGACGGGCCGGTGTTCGAGCCGCTCTGGCGCCTCCTCGACAGGGCCGGCGCCGCGGCGTGGCTGGCGCGCCTGCTCGACGCCGCGAAGCGGCTGACGGCCGAGTACACGCGCTGGAACCCGCTCTATCACTTCCTCTACCCGCAGTTCCTCGCCAAGGCGCTGCTCGGTCTCGCCATCCTCGCCGTGGTGATCGCCTCGGTGACGCGGCGGGGCGCGGGCGAGGCCGGCCGGGTTGTCGGGCCGGCGGGGCCGGCCGCCGCGACCGGCAGGTTGCTGGGCATGGTGTTGCTGCTCTCGGCCACCGTCTACCCCTGGTACGTGGTCTGGGTGCTGCCGTGGGCCGCCCTGTACCGCCACACCGCCTGGCGAGCGCTCTCGGCGCTCATCCTGTTGAGCTACCTCGCGCAACGCGGCGGCGTGCCACTGATGCCGTGGGTCTTCGCCGCGATCTGGGTGCCGTTCTGGATCCTGCTGGCGACGGGGCGACGATGGTCGTCCGCCTGATCGTGTCCTACCGCGGCGCCGCCTATGCAGGGTGGCAGCGACAGGACAACGCGCTGGCGGTGCAGGAGGTGCTCGAGGAGGCGCTGGCGCGGCTGCTCGGGTCGCCGGTGCGGGCGGTGGGGGCCAGCCGCACCGACGCCGGGGTGCACGCCCGCGGCCAGGCGGCTCACCTCGAGCCGGCGGAAGCCGTGGCGGACTGGCCCTTGCGCGGCCTGGTGCACGGCACCAACCACCTGCTGCCGGACGACGTCCGCGTGCTGGCCGCCGACCGCATGGCCGCCGGCTTTCACGCCCGCCGCGCGGCCCGCGGCAAGCAATACTGCTACCGGCTGAGCCGCGCCGCGGTGCTGTCGCCGCTCGACGCGCCCTACGTCCTGCGGGTGCCGGCGCGCATCGATGCGGCGGCGATGGCGGCGGCGGCGGCGGCCCTCGTCGGCCGCCACGATTTCTCTGCCTTCGCCCTGGCCGGCGGCTCCCATACCCAACCGTTCCGCACCGTCGCCGCGGCCGCCATCGAGGAGGCCGGCGAGGGCGGCGAAGCCGGCGAGGCCCGAGAGGCCGGCGCCGAGCTCCGCTTCCGGGTGGTGGGAGACGGCTTCCTGCGCGGCATGGTGCGGGCGATGGTCGGCACGCTGCTCGAGGTGGGGCTCGGACGGCGGCCGCCCGGGGACGTCGTGGCGCTCCTCGGCGGGGCGGCGCGGGGCGCGGCGGGTGCGACCGCCCCGGCCCACGGCCTGGTGCTCGAGCAGGTGCTCTATCCGCCCGAGTGGCAGCCGTTGCCCGATCCGCTACCGCCGCCACCGCTGGTACCGCCGCCCTCTTGACTTTGGCGCCTCGGTTCGGTCTGCTTAGGCCGCGCAGCGACAAGCAGCGACAATTGGACACCGGGGGGCACTCGCCATGAGAACCGTGAGGATCGTCGCCTTACTGCTGGTCTCCGCCGGTCTCGCGACGGGTGCGGCCCGCTCCCAGTCCTCCGACTGCCCGTGCCCCTGCCCGCCGGCGGCGGACAACGGCACCGGCGGCGACCCCGGGACGGCGAGCATCAGCTACTTCCATGAGCAGCTCTCGCCGTACGGCCGCTGGGTGGAACGCGACGGCTACGGCGAGGTCTGGGTGCCCTACGTCGCCGCCGGGTGGCGGCCCTATACCACCGGCCACTGGGTCTACACCGACCAGGGCTGGGCCTGGGTCGCCGACGAGTCCTGGGGCTGGGCGCCGTTCCACTACGGCCGCTGGTTCTACGCCGACGGCGGCTGGGGCTGGGTGCCGGGAACGGTCTGGGCGCCGGCGTGGGTGGCCTGGCGGCACGGCGGCGGCTACGTCGGCTGGGCGGCGCTGCCGCCGGCGGTCGGCTTCAGCTTCGGCGTCGGGGTGGTCCTCGGCGGCGTCGACCTGAACGTGGCCATCGCTCCCGCGTACTACTCCTTCGTGGGCGAGCGCGCCATCCTGGAGCCTCGCCTCTCCACGGTCATCGTCGCGCCCGGGCGGAACGTCACGATCATCAAGAACACCACCAACATCACCAACTACACCGTGGTCAACAACCGGGTCGTCAACAACGGCGTCAGCGTGCAGGCTATCCAGCAGGTCACCGGGCGCCCGGTGCCGCGCGTCAGCACGGCGAGCCAGGTCGGCCTCTATCAGCCGCCGGTGATCGGCAGGGCGGCGGCGGTGACCAAGGCCGAGTCCTTCACCAACCGCTCGGCGAGCAACCCCCTGGGCCGCAGCACCATCGGCGCGGGCCAAATCCAGGCGGGCGGCCGCGGCGCCGTGGGCACCGGCGTGGCCACCGCCCAGCCGAGGTCCATCGCCGCCGGAGGGCGCAATCGCACCACCGGCACGACGGGCATCTCGAGCGCTACCACCGGAGGCGGACTCCATCGCACCACGGGCACGACGGGCCTCTCGAGCACCAGCACCGGAACCGGCGGACTCCATCGCACCACGGGCACCACGGGCCTCTCGAGCGCCAGCACCGGAACCGGCGGCCGTCATCGCACGACAGGGACCACGGGCGCCTCGAGCACCACCACCGGCGGCTACCATCGCACCACGGGCAGCACGGGCGCCTCGAGCACCACCACCGGCGGCGGCGGTCACCGTCACACGACGGGAACCACGGGCGCCTCGAGCGCGACCACCGGGTCCGGGCGCTATCACACCACCGGCACCGCGGGCACCTCGAGCACCGGCCCCGGCACCACCGGTAGCCGCAGCCACGGCCAGACCAGGTCGACCGGCGCGCCTCACCCACCGCCGCAACACCAGCCACCGGGCGAGAAGAAGACCGGTTAGCAGCACCAGCCGCCGGTCGGAGGCGAGGGCGTTGACGCGCATCGTCGTGCTCGGCGGCGGGTTCGGCGGCATCTGGACGGCCCGCCACCTCGAGCGGTGCTGCGCGCGGCGCCCCGACCTCGAGGTGGTGCTGGTCTGCCGCGACAACTTCTTCCTGATGACGCCGCTGCTGTTCGAGGCCTTCTCGGGCACGCTCGAGCTGCGGCACTGCTCCCTGCCGGTGCGCGACTTCCTGCGCCGGGCGCGCTTCGTCGAGGCGACCGTGCGGGCGATCGACCTCGAGCGCCGCGTCGTCCTGGCGGCGCCGGCGGAAGGCGCCGGCTTCGAGCTGCCCTACGATCAGCTCGTCCTGGCCCTCGGCGCGCACACCAACCTCGACCTGATCCCGGGATCGGCGGCGGCCTTCACCTTCAAGACCCTGGCGGACGCCATGCTGCTGCGGGACCACATGATCGAGCGCTTCGAGCGCGCCGACGTCGAGCTCGATCCCGAGCGCAAGCGCCGACTGCTCCGCTTCGTGGTGGTGGGTGGCGGCCTGGTCGGAGTGGAGCTGTTCGGCGAGATGACCGCCTTCGCCGACGAGATCGTGCGCTACTACCCGCGGCTGCGGCGCAGCGAGGTCCGCTGCCATCTGCTGCAGGCCACCGAGCGCATCCTGCCCGAGGTCGCCGAGCCGATTGCCCGCTACGCCGCCAGGGTGCTCGGCGGCCGGCAGGGGGCGGAGATCCGCACCGCGGCCCCGGTGCGCGCCATCGAGCCGGGCAAGGTCCACCTCGACGGCGAGATCCTCGAGGCCGGGACGATCGTGCTGGCCGCCGGCATCGCGCCGCACCCGCTGACCGCCGGGCTGCCGCTGCCGAAGGACCGCCACGGACACCTCCTGGTGGACGCCGCGATGC
>DATDGZ010000166.1:0-4015 GCA_036521795.1 Thermoanaerobaculia bacterium
AGTCGAGGCCGACGACCAGCCCATGCACGTGGAACAGCGGCAGCGCCAGCAGCAGCACGTCGCCCGCGCGCCAATTCCAGGCGGCCAGCAGCCCCGTGACCGTGGCCAGCAAGTTGTTGTGGCTGATCATCGCGCCCTTGCTCGTGCCGGTGGTCCCCGAGGTATAGAGCAGCACCGCGAGATCGTCGCCGCCGGGGGCTCTGGCGGGCGCGCTAGCGGCCTCCGGGGCTTGCGCGGACTGCGCGGTCCCCGCGGCAGGCACGGCTTCCGTGGCTCCCGGGATCACCGCAGCTTCCGGGGCTTCCGCGGCTTGCAGGGATCCCGCAGCTTCCGCGACTCTTTTCCTGGCGGTTCCGCTAGCCGTCGCCGTGTCCAGCCCGAGCTCGGACCAGCGCCGCAGCACCGGTGCCTCCAGCACCGCCTCGAGGCTCGCCCGCTCGGCGGCGGACACCTCGTCGAGCACCGCCCCCTGTGCCGCCTCGACGACCAGGAGGCGCGGGGCGGCGTCGGCCAGGATGTGGCCGATCTCGCGTCGCCGGTATGCCAGGTTGATCGGCACCAGGATCGCACCCACGCGCAGCAGCGCCAGGTGCAGCAGCACCAGGTCGGGGCCGTTGCCGAGCAAGCAGGCAACCCGGTCGCCAAGCCCGATGCCGCGCCGCCGCAGGCCCGCCGCGACCCCCTCCGCCCGCGCCAGCAGCTCGCCGTAGCTCCACTCGATCGCCGGGATCGCCGCGGCCGGTGACGCCGCCCCGGCTCCCGCCCCGTCTGCTCGCATGGCCGGCATGCGCAGCGCCGCCTTCCCGGGCGAGCGCCGGGCCGCGATGGCGAACAGGTCGTAGAGGTTCACGAACGCGCGAGCCCTGCGCTACAGCTCGAAAGGCGGCAGCCCCGCGAAGCTGCGGCGCTGGCGGAGGTTCGTGGCGGCGGTCGGCGCCTGGGAGGCGAGCACCGTCAGCTGCTCGAGCCATTCAACCCCTGGCTGAGGCTGCCGCGGGCGATGCTCGCGCAGGGCGCGCACGTCGTCCGCCGTCGTCGGCAGATCGTCGTCGCCGAACAGATCAGAGACTCTTCTCGAGGTCATCGAAGCGCTCCCGTAGGCCGTGCCGTTCGAAGTAACCCCTGACCTCCCGCCGATCCACCTGCGGCAGCTGGAGGAGGAACCGGATGTCGGCCATCTCCTGGAACGTTCGCCCAGGATCGTTCTTCATTGCCACCACCTTCAAGGCCGCGAGATGCTCGGGCTTGGGCAGCGGCAGTTCGAGGCCTCCCGGCGCCCTGGCGATGCGGCAGGCGGCAAACACCTGTTCTCCGGTCGAGCCCCCAACATAGACGCAATCGAGCCGCCCCCGCGCCGGATCTGGGTGAAGGTGGTTCGAGTACCCGGTCGAGCGATGGAGAGTCGCGAACCCGTTCGCTTCGAGAAAAGCGATCAGGTCTTCCTGCCCGCGGCTCTCGACCAGGAGATCAAGGTCCAGCGTCGTCCGGGCGAGCCCATAGGCGGCGAGCGCGACTCCGCCGATCAGGGCGAAGCGGTAACCCTTGCCATCCAGGAACGCGGAAACCATCCGCAGCACCGCGCCAAAGTCCACCGCCTCCCCCTTTCGGGGGAGAGCATACCAGCCAGCAGCGGGGACTGCCGGAGAAGCGGCGAGCGGCCCAGGATACAATGTCGTCAACGGAGTAACAGCTCAGCATTTCAAACTCACGCAGAACGGGACGGCGACCCCCGCCTCGGCCATCACAGGCCCGCCTCGCTCTGCCGGCAGCGGCCCACGGTCGCCTTCAGAACCCGCGCTGTACGTCCAGCGTCGAGATCCGGGCCGGCGCCGGGTACGGCTCCCCGCCCTTCAGCGTCCGCCAGAGGATCTCGTTGAGCTCGGCCGCCGGGGCTGCATCCGGAGCGGTGAAGTCGAGCCGCAGCGACTGTGTGGCGCCCGGGGCGTTCGGCGGATTGACGTCGGTGAGGGGCTGCTTCGGCACCTGGGCCTGGTAGGGGGTGAGGTCGGGGGTGGCGGCGAAGATGCTGCGCAGCGGGCGGCCGAAGGTGTCGAAGTGCGAGAGGGAGTCGAGGCCGAGGATGTCCTCGATGGTCGCCAGGACGTCGGTGGTGTTGGCGAAGCGGTGGACGGCGCCGCGGCGGTTGTAGGGCGAGATGACCAGGAGCGGGGCGCGGTGCGAGTCGACGTGATCGGGGCCGTTCTGGGCGTCATCCTCGACCACGAAGACCACGGTGTCCTTCCAGAAGGGCGAATGGCTGAGGCCCTCGACGATGCGGCCCAGGGCCAGGTCGTTGTCGGCCATGGAGGCGCGCGGCGTCGGCATGCCGGGCTTGGCGCCGGAGGTGTGATCGTTCGGCAGGTGGAGGACCTCGAGTGCCGGCATCTGCCCCTGCCGGACGTAGTCCGCCAGCTCCGCGAGCCAGGCGTCCGCCCGCCGCTGATCCCGGATTGCAAGGTCCCACGCGGGATAGGTCGGGCTGGTGTAGGGCGCCGCGGAAGACACCGTCGAGCGATAGACGGTGCCGCCGGCCGCATCCTTGGCCGCCGTCGCCAACTCACCGTAGACGCGCACGCTGTAACCGCGGGCGCGGGCCAGGTCCCAGAGGAAGCCGCCGGCGGGGAAACCGGCGGGCTCGTCGTCCTTGTCCTCGGCGCGCCGGTACGAGTAAGCGGAGGGGGTGGTCTTCTCGATGTAGTCGTTCGAATACGCGGCCGTCGACCAGGAGTGCCCCTGGGTGCTCACCTCGCCGTTGCAGAGGAAGTGATCGTACAGGCCGAAGCGCTCGGCGAGCGCGCGGTGGTTCGGCGCCTCGGCGCGGGTGAAGTACTGCAGCCGCGGATCGCCGTCGCCGCCCGGCATGTCGCCGAAGACCTGGTCGTAGGTGCGGTTCTCCTTGATGATGAAGACCACGTGCCGCAGCGGCGGATAGTGCGGCGCCCGGCGGGCGCGGGCCAGCGCCGAGGCACCGGGTATGGAGCCCATCCGCGCCTCCGGCTCCTCCCGCGCCTCCGGCACCTCGGCCGCCCCCGGCACGTCCGCGGCCACCGGGACCGCCTTCTCCCAGCCGTTGGCGCGGGCCACCCGCCGGTCCAGCGCGATCAACTGGGCCCGGCTGGGCACCGGCGCCAGCACGGTCAACGTGCCGCTGGTCTGCCCCAGGGTGTAGCTGCGCGGATCGCGCTTCGCCTCTCCGAAGCGGGGCCCGGCCGGATTCGGCCCCGCGCCGCGCCCCTTGCCGTTCAGGACCAGCAGCGAGTCGCCCACGGCAAGCACGGCTGTCGGATACCACTCCACCGGGATGCGCCCCACGAGGCGGTCGCGGCGGTCGCGGCGGCCGCCGGCCGCCCCCGCGGCCGCATCGGCGACGCCGGAGGTCGCGGCCGCCAGGTCGAAGACCGCGACGGCATTGTTGTCGGACTCGGCCACCAGCAGGCGGCGGCCGTCGCCGGTGAGCGCCAGGGCGCTGGGCGTGCTGCCCTCGGCCGGCCCGGCGGGCGGCGGATCGTTCAGCTGCGCCACGGCCTGCCGCGTCCCGGTATCGACGACGGTCACGCGATCGGTGCTCGCCGAGGCCACGAACAGGCGCGAGCCGCCGGCGCCGAGCAGCAGCGCCGAAGGATGGCGTCCGACCTCGACGCGGCCGGCCGCGACGAGGCTGGTCACCGCGGCCGTCGAGGCCGCGGCGCCGCCAGGCGTGGCCGCGGCACCGGGCGCCGCGCCGCCGGGGGCCGCTCCGGCGCCGGGCGCCGCCTCGAACACCGACACCGTGTCGCCGCCCCAGGCGGACACGTAGACCTCGCCGCTCTTCCCCACCGCCACGTCATAGGGAAGACGGCCGGCAGGCAGGCGCTGCACCACCTTGCCGCTCGCCAGGTCGACGACCGCGAGCGCGTCAGCCAGGTTCTCGGCGACGTACAGGGTCTTGCCGTCGCGCGCCAGCGCCAGGCCGGCTGGATAGCGGGTGCCCTTCTCCGCATCCTTCTCGGCAAGCGCGATGGCGCCCGCGGGCCTG
>DATDGZ010000167.1:0-3816 GCA_036521795.1 Thermoanaerobaculia bacterium
GTTGGCGCCGTCATAGGAGATGTACGGGCCGATCGCTCGATCGGCGAGCCAGAGGAGGGCGACCGCGACCAGGATCCTGGCAGCCAGCGGGAGGCGGGGGCGGGTGGGGCGGCTGCAGGCGCCGAGCGTGGTCAGCCACCCGGCAAGGCTCAACGCCGACAGGGCCACCAACGCCCGCCAGTCGATGGCGAGGAACAGGTGCCAGATCTGTAGGAAGAGGACGACGCCGCCATACCCGAGCCATGGAGCGGTGCAGGCTGCCCTGCCCTCCGGGCGGCAAGAACAGACGGCACGCAGTATGCCGTATCCGAGACCGCCGAACAGGATCCAGAGGCCCAGCCATGCCAGCAGGACCTCGGCGAGGGGAAGCGCCAGCGAGAGGACCGTGTGCTGGCTCACCGCGATACTCCTCGTGCACACCCACCTGGCGGCGTCAACTGATCTACAGAGGTCGCTGCCAGATCGAGGTCACGGTGTTGATCTTGACGCTCTGGTGCACCAGGCGCCATGGCGCCGGCACACCCCAGTCCTCGAGTGGCAGCCAGTTCGTGTCGTCGACGAGCAGCAACCCGCCGGGCTTGAGCTTCGGCCAGCCCTTGACCACGCAAGCCTGCCGGTAGTGGCCGTCCACCTCGATGAAGTCGAAGTGACCGTCCGGGAACTCGTCGACGAACGCGACGTAACGGGGCATCGGCTCGTAGAGCGGCCGGGTCGGTTCGTCGATCGGGTGCTCGAGCGCGAACAGGCGATAGTCGACGTTGCCGAGCGCCGCCTGCTCGAGCTGCCCGGACACCGCGGCGAACCACCTCGGGTCATGCTCGACGGTGACCAGCCGGCCGAGGCGCCGGGCGAGCCATCGCGTGCTGCGGCCGCTGCCCCATTCGAGGCCGACGCCGTCTCGCGGCAAGGCATCGTCGAGGAAGCGCACGGCCGCGGGGGCCAGGAAAGGTTCCTCGGGATGTGCCTTCTCGTAGGCGTAATGCCACAGCCGGCGCAGGAAGCGGCGCGGATGGACGAGCCAGTAGCGAACGTTCATGCGTTTCTCCCGGGACTTCCGCGCGCAGTCTAGCCGAGTGCCGGCTTGGAGCCGCCGGCCCGCGCCCGGTCGGCGATCTCCTCGAGCGCCCGCGCCAGGCCCTCGATGTCGCCCACCTCGACCTGGAAATACCCCCCGGGGCATGCCTGGGAGCAGAGCAGGTGGACGTCGGATTCGCGGCTGCCGACGTAGAGCACGTCGCGGCGCGACTCGAGGCAGGCGTAGACCTTGGAGGGCAGGACGTAGCCCACGAACGCGTCGCGGAGGGTGATCAGGTGGGCGTCGGCGGCGAGCAGCAGTCCCGGCAGCAGGTCGAGCGGCACGGGCCGGCCGCGATGCACCGGCAGGCCCTCGCCGCGCAACGCCGCCTCGACACGGTCGGCCCGCGCTCCGGTGGCGTTGAGCCACAGCCCGACCCGTCCCGAGCCCTGCCGGTGGTGGCGGCGATACCCGGCGACGAAGGTCTCGTAGTCATGGGCGACCCCGAAGTTGCCGGAGTAGAGGAGCAGGCAGCGTCCCGCGAGCTCCGGCGGGCGCGCGAGCGGCGCCGTGCCAGCGGTGATCTCGACCGGGGAAGGGTCGCGCTCGAGGACGATGCGGCCGGCCGGGATTCCCTGCGCGAGCAGCCGCCGGCGCTGGTCCTCCCCGAGTACCTCGAAGCGGTCCACCCGTCGCCGGAGCGCCAGGGTGAGCCGATGGAAGGCGCGCAGGCTCCAGGGCAGGCGGCCCGGCTCGCCGCGCCCTCCGTGGTCGCCCCCCTGGCCGCTCTTGCCGATCGCGCCGATCGCGCCGATCGCCGGCAGCTCGCCAATCGCCGATAGCTCCGCCATCAGGCACTCGGGATGGAAGTCGGTGATACGGTAGGTCAGCGGCTTGCGCAGCAGCGCCGCGAGGGGTGCGACCACGTGCAGCAGGAAGGGTGGGCTGCCGGTGATCAGCACCTCGTCGGCCGCGAGCAGGAAGCGCCGCGCCCGCCAGAGCAGGCCGAGGTTGGTGCGGGCGGTCCACAGCGCGCGGGCGCGGAAGTCCGCGCGGTCGTAGGCCGTCGCCCGCCGGCGCACCACGCGCAACCGCCCGCTGCCCAGCCGTTCGTCGGTGACCGAGTCGGCTGCCGACGACAGCCCCGCGAGCACCACGTCTTCCCCGGCGGCGGCGCGCTGGCGGGCGAACAGCAGGCTGTACTGGCCGACGGCGCCGAAATCGGGAGGCAGCCAATCGCAGAGGTAGACCAGCCGGTGCACCAGAGCCTCAGCCGGAGGCCGCCGCGGTGGGCGCCACGGCGGCGGGAGCCGGCGCGGCCGCGGTCCCTGGCGCCGACTCCAGGGGCGGTGGCGCCGTGGCATGCGATGCCGCGGAGCCGGCGGCATATCGCCCGTCCTTGAGGCGCAGGAACGGCCGCTCGAAGTAGCGGTAGGAGAGATGGGCGATCAGGAAGGTCAGCCCGAAGACCAGGCCGTAGTAGGCGCAGCAATAGATCGCCAGCCGGCCATGCCACCAGGAGGTGCGCTGGAACCACGCGGAGGCCGTGTAGACGGCGATCATGTGCACCATGTAGATGCCGTACGAGATGGTGCCCAGGTAGTCGAAGGCGCGCTTGCCGACCGGCACGACGTTGCGCGGGTTCGCGGCGACGGTGACGATCAGCCAGCAGTAGAGGACGACCTGCAGGACCTCGTCCCCCAGCCAGCCCCAGTGGATGAAGCTGACCAGGTAGAAGTCGAGGAGCAGCGCGAAGAGGACGAGCTGCACGGCGCGGCTGGCGAAGGGCGGCGAGCCCAGGAACGCTTCACGCCGGCGGCGCAGCCACCAGGCGCAGAGCCCGCCCGCCGCCATGAAGTGGAACTGCAGCTGCTCGACGAACCGTCGCCATTCGTGGTTGCCGAACGCACCGTAGTGGACGAGGCAGAAGATGGCGAAGGAAGCGCAGAACACCGTCCAGCAGAGCGCCGGCAGCCGGGCGCGCACGCGCTTCACGGCCGGGGCCCAGACGAGGTAGAACTGTTCCTCGACGCCGATCGACCAGCTCGGGTTCAAGAGACCGCCGACGGTGTAGAGACTGTTCATCAGGTTCGGGAGCAGGGCGCTGTAGAGCACCAGGGCGGTCGCCAGGCCGTACTCGACGCGATAGGGGACGCCCAGGAGGGGCAGGAGCCCGTTGTAGAAGAACAGGCCGAAGAACACGACCGCGAAGTAGAGCGGCCAGATGCGGCAGACACGCCGCAGGTAAAAGCTGCGGACGTCGATGCCTCCCGTCCGCCGTTCCTCGTCGAGCAACAGGTAGGTGATGAGGAAGCCGCTCAGCGTGAAGAAGAAGCGGACGGCGAAGGCGCCGCGGAAGAAGAAGGCTCCCCCGCTCGGGTGGGGGAGCCCGACCGATGCCTGGTTGAGAGGGACATGGCCCAGGACGACGAACAATGCCGCGAAGAACCGCAGGCTGTTCAGGCCCTCGAAGTGGACCTTCCCAGCCGTGCTCGCCGACCTCGCCACCCCTAGGCTCCCGAATCCGTGGTCCGCTTAATAAGTCGTTGAAGGTCGCCGGCGCGCTGAGCGAAGCGTGTATGCATTTATTCCGCCTCGCCCGGTGACCCAGCTACCAACCGTGTCGCTATCGCCGATCGTCGTGGAGCCGCGGTTGCGGGCTTTGCCGGGCCAGCGCTCCGGCGGCCGCGATTTGCTCTTCCAGCGGCGCAACCGCGCTGCGCTGCGTGTGGAACGGCTGCCATGCAGTTCCCCGGTAAGGCGCTACGAGACACTTCGCAGGGACCGCGGCCTTTTCGATC
>DATDGZ010000168.1:0-5578 GCA_036521795.1 Thermoanaerobaculia bacterium
GGCAGTCACCCCCTGCTGCGGCCCGCCGGGGAGCGAGACCTCGGCGGCGACCTCCTGGGAGGACCGGCCTGGGTGCGGGTCTGGGAGAGGGTGTGACCGGGCGGTGAGGAAGGCTCCTGGGCGACCGCGGCGTAGGCGCCGCCCGCGGGGAAGGACCGCGCCGGCGGCCCTGGCGCTGGCCCTGGCCGCTGCTGGCGCTCTTCTCGGCCTCGGCATCGGGGCCTGTGGACCACGGGGTGCGAGTCCCGGCGCCGGCGCCGCGCCGCGGGACGTGATCCTGATCTCGATCGACACGCTGCGCGCCAGCCATCTCGGTTGCTACGGCTACGGCAAGCCGACCTCGCCTCATCTCGACCGCTTCCGCGAAGATGCCGTGCTGTTCCGGCAAGCCATCTCCACGGCGCCATCCACCCTGGCCGCGCACGCCTCGATGATGACCTCCCTGGTGTCGCGCCAGCACGGCGCCTCGTTCGACCTCCACCGCGGGCTCGCGCCGAGCTTCCTCACCGTGGCCGGCGTCTTCCGGCAGCACCGGTACCGGACCATCTCGTTCAACGACGGCGGCCAGATCGCGGCCGAGCTCGGCATCGGCAACGGCTTCGAGCTCTACCGCTCGTCGCGGCCGACCGACCGCTATCACTTCGCGGACATCGTCGATCAGGCGACCGGCTGGATGGCCGCCAACCCGCCCGGCAGGCTCTTCCTCTTCCTCCATACTTACGAGGTCCATCATCCGTACACCCCCGCCCGCCGCTTCCTCGACCTGATGGAGCCGCCGTACCACGGTCCCCTGCCGGCCGGCGAGACCGACATGGCGACCCTGATCGCGATCAAGGAGGGCAGGCTGCGGGCCGGGCCCCGCGACCGCGCCCACGTCGTCGCCACCTACGACGGCGAAGTCCGCTCGATGGACGAGGCCTTCGGGCGCCTCGTGGCCTTCCTGCGCAGCCGCGGCCGCTACGACGCGGCGCTGATCGTCTTCACCGCCGACCATGGCGAGGAGTTCGACGAGCACGGCACGCTGGGCTGGCACGCTCACACGCTCTACGACGAGCTGCTGCGGGTGCCGCTGCTGGTCAAGTATCCCTACGGCGAGCACGGCGGCGAGACGGTGGCCTCCCAGGTGCGCATCATCGACGTCGCGCCGACCCTGGTCGCGGCGCTCGGCTGGCCCATGCCGGAGCAGTTCCGCGGCGCCGACCTGACCCCCCTGGTGCTCGGCCAGGCCGGCGCGGCGCGCTTCGCGGTCAGCCGGTTCGACTCGCTGCCGACCGCCGCCATCCGGGCCGGCTCCTGGAAGCTCATCGGCGAACGCCTGTTCGACCTGCGGAGCGACCCGGGCGAGACCCGGGACGTCGCCGCCGAGCATCCGGAGATCGTCAGCTTCCTGCGCCGGCGGCTGGCGGCGCTCGAGGCCGAACGGCCCGCGGCAGCCGGACCCCGGGTCGAGCTCAGCGCCGAGGAGCGCGACCGCCTGCGGTCTCTCGGGTATCTCCCCTGACCCACTCTCTGTCGTCCACGTTGCCGATCGTTCTCCACGCCGAGCCAGGGCGCACGGCGCGGAAGATCAGCAAGGCAAGGATGGCGGCCAGGGTAAGGCCGCAGAGGCGAAGGCCCCAGACCCAACCGGCTGGACGGTAGGCGAGAGTGGCACGATGCTGGCCGGGCGGCACCAGCAGCGCGAGCGGCGAGAAAGGCGCCGATTGCGCGTTGCCCAGCAAGGGCTGCCCGGTTCCCATCTCGTTGGCCCACAGCGGCTGCCGTTCTTCCGATCTACTGTCCAGCGATGCTATGCTCGCGCCGATGAAGGAGCTGACCGCCGCGCTGTTGAGCGCCCTGCTGGCTGCAGCGGGCATGCCGGCCCCCGGCACGGCCGCGGCCGGATGCTCCCGCGTGGCCGCCGGTGCCCCTGCCGCCGGCCCTGCCACCGGTCCTGCCGCCGGTATCGCCGCGCACCGCCATGGGCCGGACTGCAAGATGTCCTGCTGCGTGGCGCGGCCGGCGGCGGCCTCCTCCCGCGCCTGCAGGTGCGGCAGGAGCCAGCCCCGGCAGCCGGCCGGCTTCGCCGCCGGCATGCCCTCGATCCTGCCGGTCCCGCCGCGGCTGCCCTTGCCGTGCGGCGCGGCGCTCGCGTGGCGGCAGCCGGGGTTCCCTCCGGCCCTGCCGTTCCTCGGCGTTCCCGAACGTCCTCCCCGCGCCTGACCTTCTCCGCAGCGTAGCTGACGGACACCGGCGGCGCCGGCGTTCGCCGTAACGCGCATGGTGCGCGGTCCGGCTGCCCCCCGTCGAGGTCCACGCTCTTCGAGGAGGAGGCATCTTGCAGAACCACGGCTCGTATCGCCATAAGAAGTGGTCTTCAGGCATCTGGTTGGGCTGCCTGCTCGCGCTGGCGGCCGCGGGAGGCCGACAGGCGGCGGCCCAGATCGCGCAGCCCTCCGCCCAGGGCCCGGCGGAGACGCCGATCGCGCCTGGCGCGTTCCCGGCCGGCGGCTCGCCGCTGCTCACCTTCGGCGAAGACCCGAACCGCCAGCTGGTGATCAACGGCTTCGGCGTGCTCGGCTACGACTACGACTTCAACACCGGCAAGAGCTCGTTCGCCGACAGCGCCCTGGCGCTGTCTTTCTACAAGGGGCTGTCCGACCACCTGACGGTGTTCGCGCAGCTCACCACGTCACGCAACGCACCCTCGCCCTTCCTGGCGGACGTCGGCGCCACCAACGACATCGCCACCGACATCGACAACCTGCAGCTGCGCTGGCAGCCCTCGCTCAGCTCCGGCTTCGACCTGACGGCCGGCAAGTTCGATTCGCCGATGGCCATCGAGCGCGACGACGCGCCGCTCAACTTCCAGGCGACCTCGTCGTTTACCTTCGACTTCGCCCGGCCGGTCAAGTTCACCGGCCTGGCGGTGCACGACGCGCTGTCGCCGCAATTCGAGGTGTGGGGCATCGTCGCCAACGGCTGGGACGACGACGTCGACAACAACAAGGGCAAGACCGGCGGGCTGTACGGTCTCTGGAGCCCGTCCCTCGCCGCGCACGTCGGGCTCGGCGTCCTCTATGGGCCGGAGAAGGACCAGCAGGAGAACGACGACCGCTCGGCGGTGATCGGCACCTTGCTGCTCCAGCCCACCGAGAGGTGGGTGGTGGGCGCCGAGTCGGTCTACGGGCAGGAGCCCCACTCCGCGGTCGCCGGCGGCACCGCCAAGTGGTACGGCGAGATGCTGTTCACCCACCTGCGCTTCGACCGGCACTGGGCGGCGACCCTGCGGATCGACTACTTCGACGACGTGGGCGGCAGCCGCACCGGTACCCCGCAGATCCTGCGCGAGATCACCCTGTCGCCGCAGTACCTGGTCGGCGGCGGCTTCTACGGCATCTTCCGTTATCTCGACCGCACCTCGCTGCGGCTGCCGGAGCTGACGTTGCGCCTCGACCTGCGCCGCGACCGCTCGAGCGCGCCGGTCTTCGCCAGCCGGCAGGACGGCGTCGGCAGGCGCGACAACACCCAGGCGACGTTGCAGACGGTGTTCCTCTTCTAGGAAGGCAGAACCATGGGCAAGCTCCCGCAGAGTCCCTTCGAAGTCAGGCTGGCCGCCACGCTCTTCCTGCTGCTGCTGGGAGTGGCGGACCTGTTCGGCGCCTGGGAGGTGAAGAACTTCGCCGCCTTCACGCCGGCGGGGACGGCGGCGACGGTGGCGCCGGAGACGCCGCACGTGATGGCGATGTGCGCCGCCTGCGGCACCATGGCGATGGAGCACCCCGTGGATCTCGCCAGCCTCGACCATCCCAAGCACGTGATCAACCGCGACCTCCTGGTCCAGGACACGCACGTCCACGTGCCGGTCTACGCCATCACCGCCCTCCTGCTGTCGCTGCTGGTCTGCGGCCTGCGGCTGGGTTCGCGGGCGCGCTCGGCCGCGGTGCTCGCCGCCTTCGCGGCGCCCTTCCTCGACTTCATCGGCCTGTGGGGAGCCCACCTGCTGCCGCGCGCCGGCCGGCTGTTCGGCGGCATCACGGTGGCCGGCGGCTTCTCCATGGGGCTGGTCTACCTCTTCGTCCTGGCCGTCACCCTGGCGCAGTGCTGGTGGCGGCGTCCACAAGGAGATTCCGATGCACAGACCGCATAGACTCGCCGCCCGGTTCGCCACGCTGGCCGCGGCGGTGGTGGCGGCCGCCATGGCCGCCGCTCCCGCCCTCGCCCACGTCACCCCCAACGTGACGCTGCTCAAGCGAGGCGAGTTCGTCAAGCAGGGCCTGCCCGCCGCGACGGAGTTCTTCGAGCAGAAGCTCGCCTTCGGCGGCGCCGACGTGGCGGCGATCAAGAGCCGCACCCGCTGGACGCCGTCGGAGGAGGACGTCAAGGTGTATCTCGGCCGCGACGCCGAGAAGCGGCTGGCCGGATCGGCGCTCTTCCTCTGGGTGCCGTCGGAGCACGGGCCGGTCGGCGTCGCCGTGGCCTTCGACCCGGCGGGCAAGATCCTGCGGGCGGCCGTGACCGACGTCGGCAGCGAGCCGCTCGCCTGGGTGCGCCCCCTGGTGGAGGCCGACGGCATGGCTGCCTTCGCCGGGCTGCCCCTCGACACCGCCCCCGACCCGGCCAAGATGGCGCCGGGGGTCACCGGCAACATGAGCAGGTACTACGCCGAGGTGATCGCCGAGGGCGTGGTGCGCGCGCAGGCGATCGAGCGCGTCTCGCTCGCCGCCGCCGGGCAGAAGTAGCGGCGCCAGAGCTCAGAATCTGATCGCGGTGACGAGCCGCGCCACCCGAGAGGGGTCCTAACCTCCCCCTCTCGGGTCTTTTTGCCAAACCTGTAGCTCCCACCACGCTCTCGAGGGCTCGCCACAGGCGGTCAGCAGGTCCGATATCGTTGGCGGCCATGACCGACGGCCGGCGATACCGGGTCCTGGGGGCAGCCATCCTCGTGCTGGTGGTGGCACCACTGGCGCTCGCTGCGCGATGGCGGTGGGCGGCGACCGCCGACGGGCCGCAGCTGCGGCCGCGGCCGGATGCGCTCGAGTACGCCGCGGCGGCGCAGGCGATCGCCGCGGAAGGCCGCTACTACCTCCAGGTCGGTCCCTACCGAGTGCGGCCACGCTACCCGCCGGGATGGCCCCTGGTGCTGGCCGGAGCGCTGCGGCTCGGCGTCACCGGCGACCGGCTGTGGCGGGTCGCCGGCGTCTTCGGCGCCGGCCTGGCCTCCCTCCTCGCCCTGGTGGCCGCGAGCGCGGTGTGGCGGCAGGCCGGGCGGCAGGGCGGGCGGGCCGCCGCCGGCGCTCTCGCCGCCGGACTGGTCGCCGGCGTCGGTTGGGCGCTCGCGCCGGCCGCCGTGGCGGTCGGCCGGGCGGCGCTCGGCGACGAGCCCGCCGCATTCCTCGCCGGCCTGTTCATGCTCGGGACCTGGCTGGCCGTCAAGCCAGGCGCCACAGCGCAGCCGCACCTCGTCGCCGGCGACGATCGGCCCACGCCGCCGCGGGACGGGGTCGACGTCGTCGATCGGCCGGCAGCGCCTCGAGCCGGCGCCGCCGTGGCCTCTGAGCCGGCGCCGCATCGACAGGCCCTCGCCCGTGACGCTGTG
>DATDGZ010000169.1:0-9258 GCA_036521795.1 Thermoanaerobaculia bacterium
CGCGGCTCCCGTCCTGCTCCCCGCCATGCCGGATGGGGCTGGGGCCGGGGCCGGGGCCGGCGCGCCGGCGGGCGCCGCGGGCGCTGCGGGCGCCGCGGCGGGCCCGGCCCGAACCGCGCCGGCGCTGCCGCCCGCCAGGACCGCCAGCACCATTGCGGGGATCAGCTCGAGGACGCCGGGGACACCATGCCTGTCCATCGGTCTACGTCTCCCCGAAGTTCCGCGCACTCGGCCCCGCGGGACGCGGAGGACCGCCGGACGCCGACCCTGTCTGCGCTATTTCACGACGAATGGAGCCAGGAGGTATAGGCTCCCGGGACGAGATGAGATCCATCCTACCCTCGAGGCAGACCGCGTGAGCCAGAGCGAACCGCTGATCCGCAACGTCTCCGACACCGCCCTCTGGGCCGCGGTGTACCGCGCCGCGGAGACCGAGCGCTCCGACGCGCTCTTCCGCGACCCGTACGCGCGCCGCCTGGCGGGCGAGCGCGGCCGGCAGATCGCCGACTCCGTGCCCGCCGCCATCCGCATCGCCTGGCCCTGGGTGGGACGCACCTACCTCTTCGACCAGCTCATCGTCGAGCAGCTGGCGCAGGGCGCCGACATGGTCGTCAACCTGGCGGCCGGCCTCGACGCCAGGCCGTACCGCATGGATCTGCCGCCCGCGCTGCAGTGGATCGAGGTGGACCTGCCCGGCATCCTCGACTACAAGGAGGAGATCCTCGCCGGCGAGCAGCCGAGGTGCGCGCTCGAGCGCGTCCGCCTGGACCTGTCCGACGGCGCCGCCCGCCGCGATCTCTTCGCGCGGCTGGGAAGCCGCTCCCGCCAGGCGCTGATCCTGACCGAGGGCCTGCTCATCTACCTCACCAGGGACGAGGTCGCGAGCCTCGGCCGCGACCTGGCCGCGCCGCCCCCCTTCAAGAGCTGGATCCTCGACCTGGCCTCGCCGGGGTTGGTGCGCCTGCTGCAGAAGAACATCGGCCCCCAGCTGACCCGGGCCAGCGCCACCCTCCAATTCGGCCCGCCGGAAGGACCGGCGTTCTTCGAGCCTCACGGCTGGAAGCCGGTCACGGTCCTCTCGCCCATCAAGACCGCCGCCCGCTTCCACCGGCTGAGCTTCGGCATGCGGCTCTTCGCGCTGCTGCCGCAGTCGCCGGGCCGCCAGGGCTCCCGCCCCTGGTCCGGCATCTGCCTGCTCGAGAAGACCGGCTGATCCCCGGTACCTGGTTTCCTTCAAGCCGCGCCTCCGCCTCCTGGTTCGACACCCGCGGCGCCGCCGCGCTTGAAGATCGCGCCCCGGAAGATCGACTTCCGCCGCGCCAGCATGTCCTGGATCGCCGCTTCCATCCGCGCCCGCACCTCGCGGCTGATCGCTCGCACCACCTCCGGATCCTCCGCCGCTGCCGGCGGGTAGAGCTGGCCAACCGGCAGCGGCTCGAGGAAACGGGTGTGCCACTTCGAGGGGAGCGGCAGGCCGGGCAGCGGGAAGTTGGGGGCGATGGGCAGGAACGGCCACTCGGCGACCCGCCGCACCAGCTTCGAGTCGACGCGCCAGAGGATGGGATAGATCTCGGCGCTGCCGACGGTGACGAAGGGGACGATCGGAGCGCCGTGACGCAGCGCCATCTTCACGTACTCGTCGCGCCCGAACTTGCCCAGCCGGTAGGCGTCGCGGTACATGGTGAAGGCACCCTGGATGCCCTCCGGGAACATGCCCAGCAGCTCGTCGTTGCCGAGCACCCAGTCCGCGTTCTCCTGGCAGGCGATGATCCCGCCGAGCTTGGTCATGTAGTTGGCGAGGAACGGGAACTTGATCAGCGTCGGATGAATCAGGAAGCGCGGGTGGCGGCCCAGCTCGCGGGCGATCAGGTGCAGCGCCATGACGCCGTCCCACGGCATGAAGCCGCGGTGGACGCCGGTCAGGACCGCCCGCCCCACCGCGGGCACGTTCTCGAGGCCCTCGTGCTCGATCCGCCAGTAGGCGTCGTGAAGGAAGCGGAACAGGGTGCGCCCGTAGGCCGCGATGTAGCGCTTGTCCTGGCCGTAAGGGTCGAAGCGGGGGGCCTCGCCAGGCCCTGGGGCCGTGGCGGCCTCCTCACGGCCGCGACGATCGCGCCGGTCGCGCTGATCGCGCTCATTGCCGCGGGGCGCCAGCTCGGCGAGCACTGCCGCGGCGCTGCTCGCGCGCGGCGTGAAGCCGAGCTCGCGCTCGATCTTGCCGCCCGACACGGTCGAGCTGTGGCGGAGGTAGTCGAGCCGGCCGCCGCCGGGAAGCACGCCCAGCGGCAGCCGCCGCGCGCCGGCCAGGCGGAGCGCCGCCCGCAGCGGCATGGCGCCGGCCGGCGCCACGTGGTAGATCCCCGGCTTGCCGGCGCCGCGCCGCAGCGCGTGCTCGACCGCGCCGGCGAGGTCGTCGGGGCTCAGCAGCTGCACCGTCGGGTCGAACCCCGCGGGCACCCTCGCGATGCGGCCGCGCAGCACGCTGCAGAGCACGTCCTCGCCGTCGGCGGCGGCCACCGCTGCCGGGCGCAGCACGATCAGCTCGGCGCTTGCCCCGGGACCCGCGGCTGCCGGGCCGCGCAGGGTTGCCGCCGCCAGCGCCTCGAGCTCGAGCCAGGAGCGAGCGATCGGATTACGCCCCTGCGGGTGTTCGGATTCGGCCGCCTGGCCGGGATGGTGATGGCTGGGGCTGACCGCGGCGGCGCTCGCGATCAGGACCAGGCGCGGCCGGCGGTCATCGCGGCCGCCGGCGCCGCCGCCGTAGGCCTGCGCGAAGGCAGCGAAGAACGCTCCGGCATCGGCCAGGTCCGGCTGGCCCGGGGAGCCGCTCCACCGGGGCGGCCGGTAGACGACGGCGTCCCAGGCGCGCCCGCCGTCCCCAGGGCTCAGGAGGTCGGCGGCGGTGCCGGAGACGAAGCGGCTGCCGCCCGGCGGGGTCTCCGGCGCCGTCCCGAGGGTCATCCCCAGCGTCATCCCCAGGCGGGCGGCGAGCCGCCGCCCCACCTCGTCGCCGGGACTCACGAGGAGCCAGCGGGCCGCGGGCTGCGCCGGTTCGTCCTGTGGGGCGCGCGCGCCGGTCCGAGGATCGAGAGGATCGAGAGGATCGAGAGTCATGCAATCAGCCTCCGGGCGCTCGCGCCGCATGAAGTTCCGCGCGCTGTCCTCGGCCTGGCCCCGGGCTGCCGCGGGTCTCCTCGACGGGCTCGGTTGGCGCCGCGGCGCCGCCGGCCCCTGCCGGCCGGGGCTGAGACTGCAGGGGCCGCGGCGGCCGCTCGCGGCAGGCCAGCGCGCCGGCGACCGCCTGCGCGGCGTGCTGCGCCGAGACGATCACCGGCGTGATGCCGCCGCCGGGCTTGACCCAGTGACCGGCGAAGAACAGGTTGCGCACCGGGCTCGCGAGATCGGGACGCCCGGCGCCCAGCTGGTCCGGTGACATCTCCCAGCCCAGCATGGCGCCCTGGTGATTGAGGGTGAACCGCCATGCCGTCTGCGCCGAGGCGCTGGTCATGACCACCATCTTGTCCTCGATGCCGGGGATCATTCGCGAGAGGTGGCCGAGGACGAAGCTCTCCACCTGCCGCTTGTGCTCGGGCCAGTCGGTCACCGCCGCGTAGTCCATCTCCAGCACCTTCTGGACGATCAGCACCTGCCCGCCCGGCGGCGCCATCGCCGGCTCGTAGAGGGTGGGGACGAAGAGCTTGAAGCGCAGGGCGTCGCGCCCGACGCGGTCCATGTCCCAGGAGTCCCAGTGGTAGCCCTGCGCCCGCTCGAGCACCGCGGCCGGGACGCCGGACAGCCCGATGTGAGTGAGCCAGCAAGGGAAGGTCGGCCGCAGGCCGCGCAGCCGCCGCAAGGTGCCCGGCGGCAGATGCTCGGCGCCGACCAGGCTCTCCAGGGTCCCCAGCAGGTCCGCGTTGGAGACCACCGCGCCGCACGCGACCGTGCCCTGGAAGCGCACCGGCCCGCGCAGCGTCTCCAGGGCGACGCCGCGCGCCACGCAAGGATTGGCGCCGGCGGCGCCGGCGGCGCCGGCGGCGCCGCCAGCTCCGGCGCCGCCTTTCAAGCCGGCGCTCCCGGCGTCTTTCTCGACGACGATCCGCCGCGCCGCCGTGCTCATCAGGAGGTGGCCACCGCGCTCCTCGAAGCAGCGCGCCAGCTCGTCGGCGAAGGCCTGCGATCCGCCCCGCGGGTAGTAATTGCCGAGGAAGTACGACAGCCGCAGCATCGAGTCGAAGACGAACGAGGTGCGGCCCGGAGGCGAGCCCCAGTGCGGGCAATCGGCGGTGAGCAGCAACTTGAGCTTGCGGTCCGTGAAACGGCGGTCGAGCGCCTGGCGCACCGTGAGGTCGCGGTACGGCGCCAGCCGCGCCGTCTCGCGGTCCCGGAAGTGCTCGAGCAGGCCGAGGAGGTAGGCCTCGCGCACCTCGGCGAAGAAGCCGTCGAGCGCCGCGGACTCGTGCGGGAATTCGGCATGGAGCTTGGCGAGATAGGCCGCGAAGTCGGCCGGCACCTCGAAGCGCGAGCCGTCCGGCAGATGGAAGGTGTCGACCGGGTCCATCTTCACCCAGCCGGTCTCGACCCCGAGGTCGGCGAGCAGGCGGCCGGTCAGCGTCTCGGGGTTGCCGAGCAGGGGATAGAAGTGGGTGGCGGCGTCGAAGGTGAAGCCGCCCCGCCGGAAGGTGCTGCAGTAGCCTCCCGCCATGTAATGCTGCTCGACCAGCAGCACTCGGGCGCCATCCCGCGCCAGCAGGTTGGCCGTGATCAGGCCGCCGATGCCGGAGCCGATGACGACGGCGTCGTAGCACGGGTCAGGCGCGCGCCGTAGGCCGCGGAAGAGCCGCCTCATGGCATCACACTATGCCGCAAGCCTCCGGCAGGCAATGCGTCGCCGGATCAGGTAGTGGGTCCGTTTCCCTCGGCGTCCCTGACCCACCACCCCGGATCACGGCCGGTCCACCGGCGGCCGCGGCGGGGGCGCCGGCGCGAAGGCGGCGTGGAAGGCGGTCGGCAGCGGCGCCTCGAGACGCACCTCCGCGTAAGGTCCCGCGCCGACGTTCAGGGCATCGAACACGAGGTAGCGGCTCTCGCCGCGTACCGCGTCGAACAGGGGGCAGACGAGCGCGCCGCCCACCGGAGCGGCGGCGCCAACAGTCAAAGCCGACTTGGCCACCGGCGGCGCCGGCGGCATCGGAGCGAAGGCCGGCTCGCCGGCCAGGTACTGGCCGCGCGGCGCCCGCCACACCGCCGGCACCGCGCCGGCGCCGCGCCGCCAATCGCAATGCACCAGCTCGTCGAAGAACTTCCGCCCCTCCCGGCCGGCCGCCGACATTCCGAGCATCCAGGCGTCCTCGGCCACCGTGGCGCCGAGCCGCGGCACCGCCACCGGGAAATCCGGCGCCCGCTCGTAGCCCAGCGCCAGGCGCTCGACGACCCGCCGGCGCTCGAGATCCACGACGAGCCGCACCGGCCGTCCCGGACCGACGTTGCGGAAGAGGTCCGGGATCTTCTCGTACTGGTCGTAGACGGGTCGCGCGAGCTCGATCAGGTCCACCACCAGCCGGCCCGACGGGTCCTCGCCGGCACCGATCCCGTGCAGGCAGTAGCCCGGCTCCATCGGCACCCGCACGATCGCCTCTTCGGCTTGCCGCAGCGGCACGATCAGCAGCTCGCTGCCCAGCTCGGGCTCCCAGCGCAGCGCCTGCAGCAGGCTGCATCCGGACCCCACCACCGCCTGCAGATCGAGATGGTACGGACCGACGTGGAACACCGCGTGCCCGGGCGCGAGGCAGAAGTCGTGCATCGACACCGGCCGCTCGAGCGGCACCCGCCGCCGCGCCAGCAGGCTGCCGCCCGCGTCGAACCGGTACAGGTGCAGCGACGGCCGCTCCCGCGCGTAGGAGAGACCGAAGTTGAAGAGCTCGCCGCTCGCCGGATCGACCTTGGCGTGCGCAGCGAACGGGCTGATCGGGTTCAGCGCGCCGCCGAAGGTGAACGGACCGCGGGTCTCCAGGGTGACCGGATCGAGCTCCCAGGGCAGCCCCTGCTCGCCGCAGGCGAACAGCGTCCCGGCGAACGGGACGGCGCTGACGTTGACCGGCGACTCGAGGGCGATGCCGCGCGCCAGCCGGTCGCCGGGGAAGGACGTGCCGAAGGTGCGGAACAGCGCCCGCCCCGCCGCTTCCTCGGCCGTCCACTTGGCGCTGCGCACGAACCGGTTGGTGAAGTGGACCCGGCCGTCGCCGTCGAAGCGCAGCGCCGTCACCATGCCGTCGCCGTCCAGCCAGTGGCCGTAGCGCTGCTCGCCGCGCCGGAAGCGGCCCGGGCCGTTCCAGTAGCAGGTGCCGCGCAGCCAGGCCGGCAGCTTGCCGCGCACCTCACCTACCTCGTAGGAGCGCTCCTCGGGCACGAACGAGAACAGCCGCTCGAGACCCGGCGCGAGATCCTCGATCTCCGCGGCGGCGCCGGCCCGGCCGGAGGTCGCTTCGACGGTGCTCATGCTTGCTCCGCCGCCACCGCGAGGCTTGCCACGTCAGGTTCGGCCGCCGTGACGACAGCCTCCTCTGCGGCGCTTGCGGCGCTTGCGGCGAGGCCGCCGGCGTCGCCGGCCTGCCGAACCGTCGGCGCCGCCGGCGCCGCGCGCCGCACCTGGCGGAAGCGCTCCATCGCGGCCGGCTGCAGGCGCCAGGAATAGGGCTCGGCACCCGGGGCAGTGCCGGCGGCTCCGCCGCTGGCGGCGACGCCCGCGATGCCAGCGATGCCAGCGATGCCCGCAGCCATGGCCGCGGGATCGAACACCAGCCGCCGCAGATCGATGCCCTCGACGAACTCCCGCGACAGCGCCCGCGGGTCGCCGGTCACCGCCGCGCTGACGTGGGCGACGACGAAGCGCGCCAGGTCCTCGAGGTTCTCGAGCTGCTCGGCGAGCACCGGCCGTGCCTCCTCGGCGCCCAGGCCGACCTGGTAGAAGCACTCCGCCGCGGCGCGCAGGTGAGCGAACTGGTAGAAATCGAAGTGCCGCGGCGGCCCGGCGGCCACCGGCTCGAGCCACACCTTCTTCCACTCGAAGTAGGCGGCGAGGAAGGCGTGCAGGTTGCGGTTGGTCGGTCCCAGGCGCGCGAAGTGGCGCAGGAAGGACGGGACGAACTGCCGGTCGGTGAACAGGTCGTTGATGAACGGGAAGACGAAGAAGGAGAAGTAGACCGTCAGCTCCCACACGTAGCGCAGGGTGAACGTCTCCTGGTCGCCCAGCGTCGCGTAGCTGACCGCGAAGCTCGGCAGGTACGAGTCGTAGACCGCCCGCGCGACCTGCTCGTAGAGACGCACCTTCCCGGCGAGCTGCGTGGGGTCCTCGGTCAGGATGGCGTCGGTGATCAGCGTGTTGTAGACCGAGATCAGGTCGCCGCCCGGACTGTAGAGCGGATCGGAGAAGCGGCACGCCTCGCCGCACATCGCCCAGCGCGCCGCCGACAGCGTCTGGCTGCTGTCGAGCGCGAAGTCTTTGAAGCCGCTCCAATCGACGATCCGGCGCCGCGGCAGGTCGCGCGCGAACATGGGATACTGGCGGCAGACCCAGTCGATCATCGCCGCCGGCGTGGCGACCTCCTCGCGCGGCACCAGGCTCCGGTCGTACACCAGGCCGAGGCTGGTCTTGCCATGCAGCGGGATGGTCCAGAACCAGTAGCCCTCGCCGCAGAAGTGATTGGTGGCGAGGAAGGCCGGCACGTGGCCCAGCGCCGCGCGGTCGCGCCGCTTGCGCACCGCGGGCGCATCGAGGTCGGTCAAGCGCTCGATGTCCACCAGCCCGTCGACCCAGCACCAGGTCGCGCCGTGGCGGATCGGGCTCTGGGTGATCAGGCCCTGGCGGCGGGCCAGGTAGCGGCCCCGCCCCGAGGCGTCCACCACCCACGCCGCCGTTCCCGCCACTTCGACCTCGCCGGAACGGAAACGGAAGCGGTGCCTGGGGAGGTCGCGGGTAGCGACCGAGGGTGCGGCGGCCGCGGCAGGTCCGGCGGCGGCCGCGCTCCCGGCAGTATCGGTGGTCCCGGCAGCGGGCACGGCTGTCAAGGATCTGCCGGCCCCGGCACTTGCGTGCGCGCTCTCCGGGCTCTCCGCCAGCTCGACGTCCAGTCCCGCGGCCGGCGCGTGCAGCTCGAAGCGCGGCGACTCGAGGTTGACCCGCAGCAGCTCCGCCTCGAAGACGTTGCGGTCGAGCTGGTAGGTGACGATGTTCGAGAGGTTGCGGATGTAGGACTGATCGAGGTCCTCGTACCGCTCGCCGCCGGAGGAGTGCTTCCAGTAGAAGCGTAGATTGTACTTCATGTAATGCTCGCACAACAGGTGCTCTTCCATCTCCAGCACCCGCGCGTAGTAATAGCCGCTCATCTGCACGGTCGCCTCGCCCACTTTCTGCTTCGTCGGCGGCAGTGCACGCCGATCGACCAGCAGCACCTGTTTGTCCGACCGCAGCAGCAGCTGGCGGGCCAGGGCCAGGCCGGCCAGCCCGCCACCGATGATCAGCACGTCCACGTCCCGCCGGATGTGCTCCATCGGCTCCCGGATGGCGTCGAGCTCGCTCATGCGTCCTTCTCCTGGCTCATGGGTTGCCCCTCCGCCTCCTCGGACCCCTGCGGCCCATTCGGCCCATTCGATCCCGCCGGCTCCGGCGGACGATTCCGACCGTACATCTCGTGCGCCGCTATGAACTCGCCGCTGGCGAGCGCCGCGCCCATCGACAGCTCGCCGGCGAGCAGCGTCGCGGCGGCGATCTCCGCCAGCTTCGGCGCTCCGCCCGCGCCGGCGCAACCGAGCATCTCCAAGCATTCGCGCGCCGTGCCGCCGCCGGTGCCTCCCCCCACCGTCGCGACGGTCAGCGATGGCAGGGTGACGCTGGCATAGAGGTCCCCCTCCGCGGTCACCTCGAAATTCGTGATTCCCACCGCCGAGTTGACGACGTTGGCAACGTCCTGGCCGCAGGCGATGAACAGCGCCGCGAGGCCGTTGGCGAAGTGGCCGTTGTAGCCGATCGCGCCCGCCTGCAGGTGGCCGAGGACGGTGTTCTGCCAGAGCTCGTGCATCTCGGCCGGGGTGGCGTGCAGGTAGGCCCGCACCAGCCGCGCCGGCAGGCGGGCCCCCGCCACCACCTGCTTGCCCTTGCCGCCGCCGAGCAGCGCGCCGCTCGCCCGCTTCTCCGAGTCCATGCCGCTGAAGATCGTGTAGCGGCCCGCCGCGCCGCGGGCCACCAGCAGCTCGCAGGCGCTC
>DATDGZ010000170.1:0-26263 GCA_036521795.1 Thermoanaerobaculia bacterium
AGCCTCGGCCACCGACACTCCCCAGCGCTCCTCGCGAGCCGGGTGGACGAAGAGATCGGCCGCGGCATAGAGAGCCGGCAGCTCGCCGTAGGGGACGTAGCCCAGGAAGCCCGCCCGGCCGGGGCCCAGCTCGGCCGCCAACCGCTCGACCTCGGCGCGCGACGGACCGTCGCCGGCGATCAGCAGCCGGACGGAGGCCGGCAGGTGGGGAAGGGCGCGCAGCAGGTCCCAGGGCGCCTCCCGCGGATGGAGCTTGGCGACGGCGAGCACCGCCTGCTCCCCGGGAGAGATACCGAGGCGCGCCCGCGCCGCCGCCCGCTCGTCCGGCGAGAGGCGGGACTGCGCGCGGAAGCTCTCGACGTCGACCGCATAGGGGAAGAGGCCGCGCCGGCCGGCGGGAACGCCGCAGGCGCCGAGATAGTCGAGAGTCAGGCTGCCCACGCCGAGGAAGAGGTCGTAGAGACGCAGCAGCAGCGCGGAGTAGAGCAGGCGCTTGCCCAGCAGGCGCCGCGGCCTGCCCCGCTGCCCGACCGCTGCCGCCTCGTCCCGCCAGACGACCGAGTCCAGGCGGAGGGCGGTGGCGACCCGCGCCCGCCGCGCCAGGCTCGTGGCGAGCAGGTACTCCAGCCGCGTGTAGCCGTTGGCGATCAGCAGGTCGCAGGACTCGGGCCGCAGCTGCCGTGCCAGCCACCGGAGGCGGCCGCGGGCCGGCGCGACGGCGTGCGGATAACCGCCGAGCAGGTCGATCCCCCACGCGACCGCGCGTCCCAGCTCGGGGTCGAAGGCCGGGCCGTCGGGGCCATTCGGGCCCGTCCCGGTGAACAGGACCCGCAGCTCGTGCCGCGTGTCGCGCGCCGCGAAGCGGAAGAAGGGCGCCTCGAACTGGGTGGGCCGCTCGACCAGGAAGGCGATCTTCACGACGCGGCGACCCCCCGGGTGAGCGTACTCTCCGAGGGGCGTGCCTTGCCGATGTCTCCGCTCAACCGCCGCCCGGCCAGGACCTCGGCGTAGACCTCCTCCATGCGCGCCGCGATCGACCCCCAGCCGAAGCGCCGGGCCGCCGCCTCCGCCCCGCGCCTGCCCATGGCGCGCCGTCCCTCGACGTCGGCCAGCAGGCCGCGCAGGGCGGCGGCGAGCCGCGGCGGATCGCCCTCGCTGACCACCCCGGCGCCGTGCTCCCGCACGACGCCCGCCAGCCCCACTTCCGGGGTGACGGCGACGGGCAGGCCTGCCGCCATCGCCTCGAGCACGACGTTGCCGAAGTTCTCGGAATAGGAGGGGAGGACCAGCGCGTCGGCGCCGTGCAACAGGGCGGCCTTGTCTGGGCCGTGCACGGGACCGAGATGGAGGACGCGCCCGGCGACACCGGCCGCCGCCGCCAGCCGATCGAGGTGCGCGCGGTAGCCCTCCTCGTCGTTGCCGGCGATGGCCAGGGTGGCGCCGGGGACCGCGGCGAGCGCGGCGATGAGGCGGTCGAGACCCTTCTTCCACGACACCCGCCCGAGGAAGAGCAGCAGCGGCCGCCGCGCCAGCGCCGCGCGCACCGGCGGGGAGAGCTCGGGCGCGCGGGACGCCTCCCAGGGCTCGGCCTCGACCCCGTTCGGCACCACGTGCACCGGCGGCAGCGCCAGGCCGAGGCGGGCCAGCTCGCCGGCCTCGAGCTCGCTGGTGGCGTGCAGGCCGGCGGCGCGCGCCAGCGTCCGTCGCTCGACCAGGCGGATCCACAGCCGCTTGCGCAGCCTGCCGCGCCGCCGCAGCAACTCGCCCACCAGCATGCCGCGAGGCGCCACCAGGTAGGGGACGCTGGCGCGCTCGGCGGCGCGGGCCGCGGCCGCGGTCGGCCAGAGGAAGATCGAGTGCAGGTGGACGAGGTCGAAGGCCGCCACTCCCGCCCCACCCCGGAGGATCGTGCCGGGCACCGGCCCGGCCGCGGCCGGCTCGCCCCCCGACAGGGCGGCGGCCATCGCCGGCGAGCGATAGAGGCGCCGCGGCGCCGCGACCGGGAAGTACCAGACGGTGACGCCGTCGAGGGCCACCGGTGTGGCCTTCGGCACGTCGAGGGTGGCCGCGCCATGGACGTCGGTGGTGAAGACCGTCACCTCGTGGCCGCGCGCCGCCAGGGCCTTGCACAGCCCGTGGACGGCGGCGACCGGCCCGCCGTGGCGCCAGGCCGGCACGTAGGTGGGGACGACGTGCAGGAGCTTCATGCCGCCGCCCTCTCGGGCACCAGGGAGCGCAACAGCTCCGTGAGCCGGTGGTGGTAGGCCGGCCAGGTTGCCGCCGCCGCCGACCTCCGGCACTCCTCGCGCATGCCACGCACCGTCTCGCGGTGGCGGACGCACCAGGCCATCCGCTCGGCGAGCGCCGCGGCATCGCCGGCCGGCACGATCCAGCCGTTGCTCCCGGAGGCGACCAGCTCCTTGGCCCCGACCATCTCCGAGATCAGCACCGGCAGGCCGCAGGCGAGAGCCTCGGCGACCACCATGCCATAGGAGTCGTTGCGCGACGGCAGCACCAGGCAGTCGGCGCGCCGCAGCTCTTCGGCCAGCGCGGGCTGGCTGACCGGTCCCGCCACGGCGATCCGCTCGCCGGTGCGGCCGTCGAGCAGGCCCGCGGCATCGCCCCGCGGGCCGACCACCCGCAGCCGCGCCGCGGGCGCCTCGCCGGCCACCTGGTCGAACGCCGCGAGCAGCAGGTCGAAGCCCTTGCGGTGGATCGTCGCGCCGCAGAACAGGAAGAGGAAGCCGTCCTTGCCGTCGCGACCCGCGGACGCGGCTGCGGCGGGCGCGGGCGTGAACAGCTCGAGGTCGGCCCCGAGCGTGACGGCGTGGACGCGGCCGGCCGGCATCCCGGCCGCGAGGTAGGTGTCGCGGGCCAGGGCCGAGACGGTCAGCACCTGGTCGGCGAGCGCGATCTCGCGGTCTTTGATGCGGTTGATGCGGCGATGCAGGCCCGGTGGGTCGGTGGTGCCGTGCAGCCGGTCCTGGGCATCGTGGTGCAGCGACGGGGCGTCGAGGATGGTGGCGATACCCAGGCGGCGGGCGGCGCGGAAGGTCGCCAGGGCCGAGATCTCGCAGGCGATGACGGCGTCCGCTCCGGCGTGCGCCAGACCCGCCGCCGCCCAGCGGTCGAACAGCCGGCAGGCGAGCAGGTCGACACGGGCGGCGCCGCCATGGGGCAGCAGCGCGTCGCCCAGCCGTCGCAGCGCCGGCGTCGCCGGGAACCAGCGCAGCCGTCGCGGGTCGAGCGTCACCGGCGCATAGCGGTCGAAGCGCCGCCGCAGCCAGGACGGGACGTGCCGCGCCTGTGCCGCCACCGCCGGCACGCCGGACCAGTAGCCGGCGAGCATCCCCGCCTGCTCGAGGGCGACCGCCGCCTGGTGGGAGTGCTGCCGTCCGGGGTGGGTGACGAGGACCTTCATGGCCAGCGGTGGCCGCCGCTGCCACCGGCGCGTCGCAGCCCGGAATGGGCGGCCGCGGCCGCTCCCGCCGGCAGCGGCGCTGGCTTGGGCGGGAGCGGCCTGGCAGGGGCGGCCACGCCGCGGGAGGCTGCCAGCACGGCCAGCCGGTCGAGCCGCATGGCGGTCAGCAGCAGGCCGCCGAAGAACCAGTAATACAGGTCCGAGGTGACGTCGAACACGACGCTGCCGAGCAGCTGAGCGAGGAAGAAGAGCAGGCAGGCGGTGGCGAGAGAGCGGTGGAAGGGCGTCCTCACCACGAAGACCTGGCGCAGCGCGAAGCCGATCAGGTAGATGCGGACGAGATAGACCAGCAGGAACCCGACCGGGCCGAGCTCGAGCATCACCCGGCCGGTTTCCGACTCGGTGCCGAGGCCGTGGAGCCAGTAGTAGGGCGCCAGCCCCTGGGTGAAGGCGGCGGCGGTCTGGTGCGTGGCGCCGATGCCATAGCCAATGGGCCCGGCGTCCGGGAGGATGTCGAACCCCGCGGTGAGCTGGGCGATGATCCGTCCCCCGACGTCGCTCGTGTTGGCTGCCCTGCCGAGGAAGGCGCCGAGCGCCTCGGAGCCTACCGAGACGAGCAGGATGCAGAGCATGGCGGCGCCCAGCAGCAGCCGCCCGAACGTCGCCCCGCCATCGCCGCCGCGCATCACCGCCAGCCACCAGTAGATCGGGAACAGCAGGGCCAGCATCAAGACCGGTCCGCGCGAGCCGGTCATCAGCATGCCGAGCATCGCCATGCCGAGCGCCACGTGGGCGGCCAGGCTGCGCCGCAGGCGCCAGCGCGTCGCCGCCAGGTAGGCCAGCACGAGGATCGTGATGGCGACCAGGTAGGAGCCGTAGCCGGTGATGTAGGAGAACGTGGCGGTGACCCGCACGTACTCCGACGAGCCGAACGTGGAAACGTACCCGCTGCCGTTGGTCAAGCCGACGGCGGCTTCTTCCGGCCGCGCGTAGGTATTGAGCGGGCTCGAGGTCGAGCTGAAGAACTGCGCCACGGCGAGGAGCCCGACCGGGATCGACAGCAGGATGTAGCGCCGCAGGAAGAGGATCAGCTCGCGGTCGGTGCGGAACGCGGCCGGCAGCACGAAGAGCAGCGGCACGTAGAGGAAGTAGGCCTTGAAGCCGAAGACGCCGACCAGCAGGTTCGGCAGCTTCGGGTTGAAGATCTGAAGCACGCCGACCAGGGCGCCGAGACCCAGCGCGGAGTAGAGGGCGGGGAGCGCTGGCGGCCGGTCGCGCGACCGGGCCTGATCGCGCATGAAGCCGAGGTAGACGCCCACGAGGATGACGTCCTTGGCCAGGTAGACCAGGTCCTGGGCGCCCGGGAACAGCCATTTGCGGATCGCTCCCTCCACCACCAGGAGCACCATCACCACCTGCACCGCGAGGCGCCAGCGTGCCATCGCCCAGAGGAAGGCGCCGGCACCGGCGAAGAGGAGGAGGGGCCGGATGCCCATCTAGTAGCGCTCCTGCCGGACCGGTCGGCGCGGCCGCCGCGCCGCCTTGCGGGCCGGGAGGGCCGCCGCCAGGGCGTCGTGGTAGAGCCGGGCGATGCGCTCGCTGCCGTGCCTGGCGAGGTGCTCCGCTGCTCCGGCGCGCAGCGCGGCCTGCCGCTCGGGATGGAGCAAGAGGTCGGCGAGGATCGCCGCCAGATCTTCGGCGCTGCCGTTGCGGAACGTGCGCCCGCAGGGGCCGATGGCCTCCGGCAGGCCGCCCCCTGCCGAGCCCACCACGACGCAGCCGCAGGCGATCCCCTCGAGGGCGGCGACGCCGAACGGCTCGTTGTAGCGGGACGGCATGACCAGGATGGAGTGGCGGTTGAGCAGCGGCACCAGCTCGCCATCGCGGCGGGTGCCGAGGAACTCGACATGCTCCGCCATGCCCAGGCGCGCCGCCTGGGCGCGCAGGCCCGGCAGCTCGGGTCCGTCGCCCACCACCGTCAGGCGCGGTCGCAGGCCCCGCTCGGCGAGCCGCCCCAACGCCGCGATCAGCACGTCGACCCCCTTGTCCGACACCAGCCGGCCCAGGAAGATGAGATCGAGCGTGCGCTCCGCCTCCGGCATCAGGCGGAAGAGATGATCGCGGTACGCATTGGGAATCACCAGGGAGGGGGTGGCGAGATCGGCCGCCATCGCCCCGCTCACCGAGATCGAGACCGCTGCGAAACGCAGCAGGTAACGCTTGAGGCGATCCTGCCAGGCGACGTGCCCGTCGCCGCGGCAGTACCAGCTATGGTGGGAGACCGCCCACGGCCGGCGCACCAGGAGCAACGGCCAGAGTCCGCGCAGGCTGACGTTGGCCTGGAAGAAGACGTCGCAGGAACGGACCGCGCGCAGCAGCGCGAGCGGACCAGGCCGCCGCAAGACCGGGAAGGGGAGCTCGCCGGCGCCCGCGTTGGCAGTTCCGGTGGCCGCGGCGGTCCGTGTCACCACCGTCACCTCGTGCCCCAGGCGCGTCAGGCATTCGGCAAGCAGAGCCTGGCCGATCTCCAGCCCGCCGATGCTCGGCAGGAAGGCGGGCGAATAGATCAGGATTCTCATGCCAGGAGGGCCTGGAACTGCAGCGCCTGCCAGGCCAGGTCGTGATCTCCGTACCACGCCCGCGCCCGCCCGGCGAGGCCGGCGGCATCGGCCGGCGGCGGCTGGCTCGCGGGGTCCCAGAATGGCGCCGCCGCTCCGACGTTCTCGCGCCGGCGCCGCGGCCAGGCGCAGACCGGGACGAGCCCGTGGGCGCAGTAGGCGGCATAGACCGTCGACTTCGCCAGGAAGGGCGGAGGGTAGCCGAGGAAGCCGGCGTACGAGCGCAGCAGGACCTCGCTCGCCACGGTCGGCGGCAGCACGCCGCGCTGCCGCACCGGCAGGCCGGCGAGCCGGTCCGGCACCTCGGCCAGGCGCGGGCCGAGATCGACGATTTCCTCGATGCCCAGGCCACGGCAGGCGGCGGCCAGCTCTTGCCGCAGCTCGCGGTAGGCGCGCCGGCGGTTGCCGGCGCCGCCGAAGACCACCATCGCGCGCCGGCGCTCCCCGGGCGGCGGCACCGTCGCCGGCTCGCCCACCGTCGAGAAGACCGGCGTCGCCGCCACTGTTGGCGACGGCCGCCAGCGCGCCAGGATGCCGGCGTACAGCGCGAGGCTGGTGCCGGCGCCATCGCTCTGGCGGAGCAGGCGCCGGGCGAGCCGGCGCTGTATTGGATAAGTCCAGAAGGAGCTGTGCCAGGGCGGCCCGCTGGCGTAGACCTCGTGGAAATAGGTCACCAGCCGCCGCTTCTCGGTGCTGCCGGTGCGCCGGCGCCAGCGAGCGACCCCTTCGACGAGCCACCGCGGGCAGCCCCGGCGCGCGTAGCCATAGTTCACGTAGTGCAGGAGCACGACAGGGGCCCTGGTGTCCTCCAACTGTTCCACCAGCTCGTCCGGGCCGCGCGCGGTCAGGGCTGCGGCGGCGCCGGCGAGATCGTCGGGGACCGCGAGCTCGCCCGGCCATCCGGGGTCGCCGACGATGAAGCTCGACGTCGTGCCACCTTTGGCGAGCTCCTTGCCGAGAGCCGCCGCGTAGCCTCCGACACCCTCGATGACGGGCGGCAGACACGGGACGATCTGCACCAGCCTCATCCGGCGGCGGCCTCGCCGCGGTCGTCCGCCGCCTGTCCGGCCTGGTACTCGGCGAGGCAGCGGTCGGCGACGTGGTCCCAGGTGAACCTCTCCTCCACGCTTCGGCGCGCGGCCGTCGAGAGGCGGGCCCAGAGACTTGGCTCCGCGGCGAGCCTGGTGAGGGCGGCGGCGATCGCGGCGGGGTCGTTCGGCGGCACCAGCAGGCCGTTGCGCTCGGGCTCCACCATCTCCGGCAGCGAAGCCGCCCGCGACGCGATCACCGGGCAACCACAGGCCATCGCCTCGAGTGGCGCGATGCCGAACAGCTCGTTGGCGCCGGCGCTGCCGGAGTCGTCCACCGGTGTCGGGTGGACGAGCGCCATCGACCGCTGCAGGATGGCGATCACCTCGGCGTCGGTCAGGCCAAGGTGGAAGCGGACGTCCCGGCCCGCGGCGAGCCCCTGCAGCCGTGCGAAGTAGGCGCGATCGAGCGCCGGGCCCACGACGTGCAGCGTCATCCCCGGCGGCAGCCCGGAGATCAGGTAATGAATACCCTTGTGCGGCAAGATGCGGCCGAGGAAGACCGCCGAGCCGTCGTGCTCCGCCGCCGCGCGCATCGGGTACCGCGCGGTGTCGACGCCGCAGTAGATCACGCGATACGGCCGCGGGCGGCCCGGCAGCTCGCGGGCCGCATACTCGGAGATCGGCAGATGGGCAGTGATCCAACGCGACTGGTCGATATGAAAGCCCGGGGTCAGGGCGCCTCCTCCCAGGTCCGACACGAATACGCGGCTGCCCTGATGGTGGCCGAAGTAAGCGGCGAGGAACGTCGGCAGCACGAAGTACTGGTGGCAGTGAACGACGTCGGCGCCGCGCAGCTCGCGGCGCAGCCAGGGGGAGAACGGCACCATCTTGTGACGTGACCAGCTGCACAGGATGACGCGCTCGAGAGTGGGGCCGGTTCTCTCTCGCAGCGGCCGGCGGCCGAAGCTCACCAGCTTCACCTCGGCGCGGCGCGCCATGGCGCGGGCCAGCTCCTCGGCGAACCGCTCGCCGCCGCCGACGTACGATTCCGGTGCGAAATAGGTGGGGCTCACGTAGCAGACGCGGAGCATCACCCGGCGTCTCCGCTCGCCGGCTTGACGGCGCGGAGCTTCCAGATCAAGAACCACGCCGGGAAGATCCAGGCGAACCGCTTCTCGTAGAGCGCGGGGCGGCGATTGGCGAAGCGCGACACCAGGCGGTCGAGGAGGCTTGGGTAAAAGACCAGGACCCGCTCGACGATCTCGAAGCGGATGGCGGAGTAAAAGTTCCACTGGTGGCCGTCGGTGAAGTAATCGAGAGAGAAGTAGCCGAGGTGGTGGCGGTGGGTGGGATCGGTGAACGAGTTGGCGCAGGAGAAGTGCGGGGTGGTGATCTCGATCGTCCCGCCCGGTGCCAGCAGCTCGTGCACCTCCTCGAGGAATGCCTTGACGCTCGCCAGGTGCTCGACGACGTCCAGCGCCCAGATCTGCTCGAAGTGGTGGCGCGGCAGGGGGTAGGGGCGCCGGTCGAGATCCCAGGCCAGGTCCGGTGCCAGCTCCGGGAGCACGTCGACGTTCAGGCAGTCGGGACGCTTCTGGCGTCCGCAGCCGAGATTGAGGCGCTTCGGCAGGTCGCTCATCGCATCCACTGCACCCAGCGCGGCCGGCGGAACCCGACGGCGGTGATGGCCAGCTGCAGCCCGAGGCCGGTGGCGGCCGAGAGCACGTTGAACCGCAGCACCCCGACGGTCGTCGCCAGCGGCAACGCGGCCACGAAGCCGGCTTGCGCCGCCACCAGCAGCAGGACTGCGAGGGATTCCCAGCGGTTCCAGGAACGTGCGAAGTTGACGCCGAGGGCATAGCCGCCGAGCAGAGTCAAGCCGGAGCCGGCGATCACCAGGGCCAGCTCGCGGTGCAGTCCGGAGTAGTGCCTGCCGAGAATCAGCAGGATGGGGCCGGGGAACAGCAGGGCGGCCGCCAGCAGTGCGAGCGCGAACCCCAGCATCAGACCACCATACTGCAGGTACCGGCGCCAGTAGAGCCGATCGTCGACGATTCGCGCCAGGCGCGGCAGCAGGACGACCCCGGAGAGCCCCGAGAACATGCCCACGAGCAGGCCCAGGCGCCCGAGAGCGCCGACCTCGGCGATGTTCCTGGCGGCACCGAACGTGGCGGCGAGCCAGACGACGAGCGGTCCCTGGACGGAGAAGTAGAGGGCGCTCGGCAGGCTCGGCAGGAGGTAGCGCAGGACTTGCCGGCGGTAGGGACCGAGGTCGGGAGCCACCGCGCGGCCGGCGCCGGCGTCGAGCCGCGGGGCAACGGAGGCCAGTCGTCGCGCGGTCGGGCCGGCTCCCGCCAGAATGGCGGTAGCGGCCGCGCCGAGCGCCGATCCCAGCATGCCGAGCCAGGCGCGCAGCAGCGAGGCGCCCACCATCAGGAGCGCGATGATGAGGCGGACGCCGCCGCCCGCGACCTCCGCGCGATAGGAACGGCCGTAGCTGCCGGCCAGGCGCAGCGCCAGGATGCGCACCGCGGAGGCGATCTGAAACCAGACGCACAGCAGCAGCGCGGCGGTGACGGCGGCCACGTCGCCGAGCGCAAAACCCTTGGCGATGGCAGAGCGCGGGAACGCCAGCAGGATGCCGGCCGCGCCGAGGAGGAAAGCCCAGCGCCTCAGCGACAGCACCGCGGCGAGGTAGGGCTGGAAGTCCTCGCCGGTCTTGCCGGCGCGCTGGAAGAAGAAGAGCAGCGAGCTGGTGCTGCCCAGGTCGGAGGCGAAGGTGAAGAAGGAGACGATGGAGGTTGCCAGGGTGTAGAGGGCGAACTGCTGGAGCGGCATGAAGCGGACCAGCAGGAGGCCGGCCGCCATGCCCGCGACCTGGGTGAGCGTCTGGGCCGTGAAGTACGCCGAGAGGATGCCTGCCCAAGTGCGCAGCGCACCTCCGAGGGCAGTCGCGGGCCGGCCGGCTGCCGGCAGGGTCAGCTCGGCGCCGATGCCTTCGGGTGCGGGGGCGATCTGCGGCAGCGGTTCCATGGCGTAGCGTCAAGCAGCGGACGGTCCCGGCGCGCCGGGCAGTGTGATGCCGAGCTCGGCAAGGACCAGCCGCGCCAGGGCGCGCGAGCGGGAGCCGAGGCCGTGGCCGGCGGGTCCCAGCTCGCCGGGACGCAGCCATTCGAGGACGGGGACGTAGAAGCCGGTCTTGGGGTGGCGCCAGAGTGCCTCGGGCAGCTCGGGGGCGAGGCGCCGCACCAGGGCGCTCTTGCCCAGCCGGCGGGCGGGCTGGAAGCCGCCAGCCGCCAGGAGGCGGTGCAGGCTGGCATCGACGAGCGGCACGCGCAGCTCGATCGAGCTGGCCATGGAGGCCCAGTCGGAGTCGCGCAGGAGCTGGTTGCGCATGTACTGGCTCGACTCCATGAGCTGCACGGCGAGCCAGGCATCGCTAGCGGCGGCGCGCGGCCGGCGGCCGTTCGCGGCGAGCCCGGCACCGTAGGCGCGGCCGGCTGAGCTGGCTGAGCTGGCTGAGCTGGCTGAGCTGGCTGAGCTGGCTGAGCTGGCTGAGCTGGCTGAGCTCCCTGAGAGCACTGCGCCGCCCAGGAGTTTCCCGGCGTCGGCGATGGGATCGTAGGCGGCAAGGCCCTCGGCGGCCTCCTCCGTTCCCATCAGCGCCGGCAGCTCTTCGGGCAGGAACAGCGCGCGGCGCAGGAAGTAGCTGCCCGGGAGCGTCGTGCCGTGGCGCAGCAGGCCGGCGAGCTTGGGGTGCGCGGGCGCCAGGTGCGCGGCGAGGGCCGGCCAGGCGGCGGCGAGGCCGGGCAGGCGCCGGACCCAGCGCGCCGCGCGGGCGCCGCGCGGCACGTCGGCGAACGACGGGTAGCTGCCGAACAGCTCGTCGCCGCCGAGGCCGGAGAGCACCACCTTGAGGCCGGCCTCGTGCGCCGCCCGGCTGACGGCGAAGGTGTTGAAGCCGTCGATCGACGGCTGGTCCATGGCGGCGAGCGCGGCCGGCCAGAGCCTGGCGAAGTCCTCCCGGGTCATCCGGCGCTCGACGTGGCGGGTGCCCAGCCGGTGCGCCACCTCGGCGGCGAGCGGCATCTCGTCGCGCGGGGTGCCGGCGAGCACGTCGAAGCCGAGCGTGAAGGTCGCCGGGGGCTCCGGCAGGTGGCGGCGGGCGAGGGCGGCGACCAGGCCGGAATCGAGCCCGGCCGAGAGGAACACGGCCACCGGCACGTCGGAGACGAGATGCGCCACGACCGACGCCTCGATGGCCGCCTCCGGTGTGAGCGGCGCGGGCGGCACGCCGGTGGCTTCCGCGGGCGGCAGCCCGGCGGGCTCCTCCGCTCGCGCGCCGGCGAGGGTGGCGAAGGGACAGGGTTCGGCGGCGCGCCCATCCTCGACGACGAGGAAGTGCCCGGCCGGCAGGGCGCGGACGGCGCGGCGGATGGTCCAGGGCTCGGGCACCGACCCCCAGAGGAGGAACCCGGCCAGCCCCGCCGGATCGACCGCGCGCGAGATCGCGCCCCCTGCCTCGAGCGCCTTGACCTGCGAGGCGAAGCGCAGCTGGCCGCCGCCTGCCGTGTCCGCTGAACCCGTCGACCCCGGCGAATAATAGAGCGGCTTGATGCCCATCACGTCGCGCGCCAGCAGCAGGCGCCGCGGCCGGCTCGGCCGTTCGTCCCAGACGGCCAGCGCGAACATGCCGCGCAAGCGCGGCAGCATCGCCTCGCCGTGGCGCAGGTAGAGGGCGAGGACGACTTCGGTGTCGCCGCTGCCGCGGAAGCGGCAGCCGGCGGCCTCGAGCTCGGCTCTGAGTTGGCGGAAGTTGTAGATCTCGCCGTTGATCACCAGCTGGACGCGGCCGCCTTCGCCGGCCATCGGCTGAGAGCCGGTCGGCGAGAGATCGAGAATGGCCAGCCGGCGGGAGGCCAGCCCCGCCCGGCCGTCCGCGGACACCCATGTCCCGGCCGCGTCGGGGCCGCGGGAGGTCATCGCCTCCCGCGTCCGCAGCAGCTCCTCGCGGTCGATCGGGGGCGCCGCCGCGCCGTAGCTGAAGATGCCGTTGATGCCGCACATGGCTGCGTCGTCTCGGTCAGCCGCTCAGCCGGTCCAACAGGGGCCACAGCCGCTCGCGGAACCGCCGCGGGGTGAAGAGCCGCTCGAGACGCCGGCGGCCGGCCTCGCCCATCGCGCGGGCGAGCTCGGGCGCGGCGAGCAGGCGGCCCAGCGCGCCGGCGATCGCGTCCGGGTCGAGCGGGTCCACCAGCAGGCCGGTCTCGCCGTCGGCGACGATCTCGGCCGCCGCGCTGGCGCGCGCCGCGACGCAAGGCCGGCCGGCACGCATCGCCTCCAGGTAGACCAGCCCGAAGCCCTCGCCCCGGCTGGGCATGACGAAGACCGCGGCGCGGGCGTAGAGCTCGGCCAGCGTCGCCTCGCTCACGAAACCGGTGAAGAGCACCTGGCCGGCGAGGCCCAGGGTGGCCGCCAGGGCCTCCAGACGGGGGCGGTCGTCGCCGTCGCCGGCGGCCACCAGGCGCGGTGGGAGGTGGCCACCGGACGCCGCTCCCGGCAGGCGCGTCATCGCCTGCAGCAGCTGCTCATGCCCCTTGTAGCGCTCGGTCGCGGCCATCCTGCCGACGATCAGCAGGTAGTCCCGCCCGGCGCGGTCCAGGAGAGCGCCGTCGACTTCTCCGGCGGGCGGCCGCTCCTCGAGGCACAGCGGCAGCACCTCGGCCTGCCCGAAGTCGCGATTCGCCGCCCGCGCTCCCGCGACGGTATAGCTGGAGGTGGCCAGCCGAACGGTCGCGTGGCGCAGGGCGCGGGAGCGGCTCCCCGACAGCGGGCGCCAGACCTCGATGCCATAGAGCGCCACCAGGTACGGGGCGCGCAGCGGCGCCGGCAGCCAGGCCTGGGCGCGCGCCGGCCCCAGCAGGTCGTAGATGAAGGCGATGCCCCGGCCGGCGGCCAGCTGCCGGCGCCAGACCGCGATAGCCAGTGCGCCCTGGCGGCCGGCGAAAGCGCGCGCACCGCCGCCTGGGGCGAAGCCGTCCAGCCCTCCCAGGGAGAGCAAGCTCCAGCCGATGCTACGCTCGCGGGCGTACGCCGCGCTGCCGGCGGCCAGCAACCGGCCGGCCAGGGCGCGCCCGCCGCCGTCGAGCTCGAGGCCGGCGGAGACGAAGACCAGGTCGCGCCGCGGCGGGGTCGGCGCCTTCATCGGGCTCGGTTCGTCGGGGTCGGTGTCATCGAGATTCGGTCGGCGAGCTCACGGGCTTGGATGGGCAGGCTTCGCCCCCTTCGGTGTACATCCACCGACACCCAGCAACCCCGGCGCACCCATCGCCGCGAACACTCGCAGCCGATCAGGCCCGCAAGCGCGCTGCGAACCGTCGCCCGGTCCCGGCAGAGCGGAGAGGCCGGGCGGGAGCGAGCACCTCACGCTCGAGCTCGGCCGCCACCGACTGGCGCAGGAAGCTCACCGAGACCACCAGCCGGGTCCTCCCCTTCTCGCGCAGCACCGTACCGCGGAGGCCCTGGAAGGGGCCGTCGATCACCTCCACCGCATCGCCCGGCGCCAGGTACGGGAAGTCCTCGAAGGCGGCACCGCTCTGCTGCAGCCGCCACAGCACGCGCAGCTCCGCGTCGAGCCGCGGCTGGTCCGGCACCTCGAGCACCGAGACCAGGCGGTCGTCCCAGCGGGGGGCCCCACTCTCGGCAGGCAATCCGAGCGGGCCGCGGGCGCCGCGGAAGAAGAGGTAGCCCGGGAACAGCGGCAGGAACGACACGAACCGCCGCCCGGCCCGCCGCACCTGCTTCTCCGCCAGCGGCAGGTAGAACGGCACCCGCAGGCGCCAGAGCAGGCGGGCGAGCTCCTTCTCCTGCCGGCTGCGCACATAGGCGACCCGCCAGGGAAGGTCCGGCAAATCGAACAGATCTGGCGGCGACAGGGCTACTTCGGACTTCAGGATGGGCACGTCCGTGCGGCGACCTCGACCTCCGGCAGTGATGGCGGACCGATTGTCCCAGAAGAGGGCAGCGCGCGCAAGCCGGTCCGCGGCCGGCGGCCGGGCCCCGGGGGGCCCTCCTTTATCTTGCTGCGACCCGCTGCCAGCTCCTCTACTCAGGGGGCGACGTGGCTTCGACCGGATCGGGCGATCTCGCGCTCGATCTCGGGCAGCAGCTGGGGCGGCGCGGCGATCAGGCGGGTGAGGAGCGGCTCGGGGCGGTTGAAGCGGTGTTCCTCGGGGGTGCCGGCGACGATGCGGCCGCCGGCGGCGAGGACCAGGGCGACGCCGGCGGCGACGTCCCATTCGTGCTTCGGGACGAGGGTCCAGGTGGCGTCGGCGAGGCCGGCCGCGACGCGGGCCAGCTTGTAGGCCACCGATCCCATGGCGACCACCTGGAAGGGAGCGCCGGGGGTGCCGGGGGAACCGGCGAAGCGGCGCCACTGGCCGCGCCCGACCTCGGTGCGGCTGGCGAGCACCTCGGCGCCGGCGAGGCCGGCGCGGGGGCTGACGCGGACGGGCGCGCCGTTCAGGGTCACGCCCTGCCCGCGGGCGCCGAGGAAGGTCTCGCCGCGGGCCGGGTTGCAGATGCCGCCGGCCACCGCCTCGCCGTCGACGACCAGGGCCACCGAGACCGACCACTCGGGAAGGCCCTGCACGAGCTCCCGGGTGCCGTCGAGGGGGTCGACCACCCAGACCCGGCGGCAGCAGAGGCGGGAGCGGTCGTCGTGGGTCTCCTCGGAGAGCCACCCCTCGCCGGTGCGCGGCAGCGCCCGCCGCAGGAGCGCGTCCACCAGCGTGTCGGCCTCAGTCACCGGATCGCCGCCGGCCTTGGCGCGCGATGCGACCTCGCCGGGGGTGAACCGGGAGAGCGCCTGCGCCGCCGCGGCGAGCGCGGCGGCGATGCGCGCCAGGTCGTCGTCGTAGCTCACGGAGGGTCGGCCAGGCGTCGTTGACCAGGCGAAGGAGCCTCAGCCTTGCGCCGTCATGCTGGCGCCGAGATAGCCCTCGCGCTCGAGGTAGAGCAGGATCTCCTGCGCCGCCTGCTCGGGCGAGAGGGCGCCGGCGTCGATCGTCACCTCGGCGTCCGCGGGCGCTTCGTAGGGATCGGAGATGCCGGTGAACTCCTTGATCAGGCCCGCCCTCGCCTTGGCGTAGAGCCCCTTGCGGTCGCGCTCCTCGCAGACCTCGAGCGAGGTGGCGACGTGGACCAGCATGAAGCCGCCGCCGGGCTCGATCATCGTGCGGACCTCCCGGCGCACCGCGTCGTAGGGGGCGATCGGGGCGCAGATCGCGATGCCGCCGTTGCGGGTGATCTCGGAGGCGACGAAGCCGATGCGGCGGATGTTGATGTCGCGGTGCTCCTTCGAGAAGCTCAGCTCGGAGGAGAGGTGCTTGCGCACGATGTCGCCGTCGAGCAGCGTCACCGGCCGGCCGCCCATCTCCATGAACTTCACCACCAGCACGTTGGCGATCGTCGACTTGCCCGCTCCCGACAGGCCGGAGAGGAAGACGGTGAAGCCCTGCCGGTGGCGCGGCGGATGGGTCCGGCGCAGCTCGTCCGCCACCTCGGGGAAGGTGAACCAGGCGGGCAGCTCGCGCCCGTCGGCCAGGCGCTGGCGCAGCTCGGTGCCCGAGATGTCGAGCGTGCGCTTGCCGGCGGGCACCTCGCCGGCCGGCAGGTAGGTGTCGAGGTCCTCGACGTAGACCAGTTGCTCGAAGGGCACCATCTCGACCCCCAGCTCCGGCTGGTGTGCGCGCAGCAGCTCCTGGGCGTCGTAGGGGCCGTAGAACGGCTTGCCGGCCGAGTCCTTGCCGGGGCCCGCGTGGTCGCGGCCGACGATGAAGTGGGTGCAACCGAAGTTCCGGCGGATGATGGCGTGCAGCAGCGCCTCGCGCGGGCCGCCCATGCGCATGGCAAGGCCCAGCAGGGCGAGCTTGACGGTGTGCTGCGGGAAGCGGTGCAGGATCGCCTGGTAGCAGCGCACGCGGGTGTAGTGGTCGAGGTCGCGCGGCTTGGTCATGCCGACCGTGGGGTGGATCAGCAGGCTCGCCTGCAGCTCCTTGGCGGCGCGCAGCGTCAGCTCGCAGTGCGCGCGGTGCATGGGGTTGCGGGTCTGGAAGGCCACCACCCGCCGCCAGCCTTCGCGGGCGATCTCGGCGCGCAGCTCGGCGGGCGTCAGGCGCAGGGCGCGGAAGTCGTGGTGCGCCGGCAGCTGCAGCCCTTCGAGGCGCCCGGCGACGAACACCGGGTGGGTGCGCTCGAGCAGGTAGGCGGCGCCGGGGTGGAGCGGGTCGGTGGTGCCGTAGACGGCCGCGGCGCTGGCGCGGAGGTCGGGCTCCCACAGCTCCTCGACGTGGCAGGCCGCGAGCATCACGCCCTCGGGATCGCGCAGGGCGAGGACGCTGCGGCCGGGTGTCAGCGAGTCGGCCAGCGAGCGCGGGACGTCGAGGGTGATCGGGATCGGCCACAGGGTGCCGCCGGCCAGGCGCAGGCGCTGGCAGACCGAGTCGTGGTCGGCCCGCCCGAGGAATCCGGTCAACGGCGAGAAGCTGCCGTTGAGCAGCAGCTCGAGGTCGCAGAACTGCCGCGGCGTCAGGTCCCACGAGGGCCAGTCGCGCGAGGCGGCCCGGAGCTCGGCCGCCCTCGGCGGCGCCGCCAGGAGGTCGACCAGCGAGCCGCCGTGCGGCTCGATGAGGGCATCGCCGTGCGGCGGCTCGATCCGCACGTCGTTCGCGGGCCCGGTCGCATCGGCGCCGGCCTCGTGGGTGGGGAAGGCTAATGTCTTGTTCACGGCGTGGCATCTCCCCAGGGCGCGGCCCGCGTCGGCCGAGCCCGAAGTGGCGGTTGTCAGGGTGAGTCCGGGCGAGCGGCGGTCCGGTTCGCCAGAAAGCAGAGTGCAACCACCCCCCCGCGATGGGACAGCAGGGGGCAGTGCGGGGCGGCTGGCTCGCTGTGGAAAGCTAGGGCCGCGAGGGCGAAGGCTCGGGCTTGTCGACCACCACCGAGGTGATGCCGGTGATGCCGGCCACGCCGGCCACCGGGATCAGCAGCTCCTTGCGCAGCCACCAGGCGACGACGCAGGTGCGGCAGGTCTCGTCGGCGCGCTTGATGTTCTCCGGGTTCACCCGGGTGACGATGCCGTCGCAGAGGAACCCGTTCACCCGGTTGTTGTGCTGCTTGTCGGAGGTCTCCCCGATGGTCAGGTTCTGAGCGGCTCCCAGCTGCTGGGGGGTCAGCTTGATCTGGCAGTCGGACGTGACCTTCGACTTCATGGCCGGCGAGCGGGCGATCTGGCGGCCGGCGCCGTCGAGCAGCGCGCCGTAGTACTCGATCTCCTTGTTCCGCGTCTCCGGCTTCGGCGGCGTCACCCAGTACCGGCCCGGGCCGTCATGCTCGAAGTCCACCCAGTAGTAGTAGGGGTGATCCGTCCACTGGAAATAGAGCCGCGCCGTGGCGCCGCCGGGCTCGCCCAGGGTCGTGGCGTGGACGACCTGGTTCTCTGCGACGCGGAAGCAGCTCACCTGCGGGACGGTGATCGACGGCGATTGCGCCGCGAGCGGCGCGGTCGAGGCCATCGCGCCGGCGGCCGCCAGGAGGGCGGCGGCGAGCGCCAGGATCGGTAGGTCGCTTGGGCTGCGCTCTCTCATCGCTCTCATTCTCATCGGTCTCATCGGTCTCATAGAGGCCCGGCCTCCCAGCGTTTCGACCACGTTGCTGCACGCTGCTGGCGTAGGGGACAACCCTAGTATATGCCAAAAGGGCCATTGGCGCCAAATTTAGGTAGTGGGACAACCCCGGGCAGCGCCCCGCCCGGAGGCGGCAACGCGACGGAGGAGTATCAGGACGCGGCGCCCCTGGGCTCCCGCCGCATCAGTCCTCTCGAATGTCAGCGACCATGCCGTTGCCGGGGAGACGGACCAGCTCCGCAGGCGTCTCCTTGAAGACTGCATGCGGCGTTCCGGCCGCGGCGGCGAGCCAGTATAACCGGAAGCCAGGCCGCTCCCGGGCGGTTGATGAGATCATAGATCACTGAAAAAGCAAGGAGTTAGGGGACGCGCCGGTTGGCGTCCCCGTGTCGCGTCAGATAGAATCGCGGTGTTCTCTTTTCCCCAGAGGGGGGTGTGCGATGACGACCAAGCGGATCGTGTTGAGTCTCTTGGCGATGCTCCTGTTCTCGGTGGCAGCTGCCTTGGCGCTCGACGACGCCCAGACCGCCCCGGCGGCGAAGAAGGCCGCGAGCGCCAAGGCGGCTGCGCCAAAGCCGCCCGACCACGCGGCGATCACCCCGGCCGACATCAAGTGGGGGGACGGCCCGCCGTCCCTGCCGGCGGGGGCCAAGCTGGCGGTGCTGGAAGGCGACCCTGGCAAGCCTCATGCCTTCACCGTCCGGCTGCGCGTGCCCGATGGCTACAAGGTGGCGCCACACTGGCACCCGACGACCGAGCACGTCACGGTGATCTCGGGCACCTTCCACATCGGCATGGGCGACAAGTTCGACGAGGCCAGCGGCACGGCGCTCGGCCCCGGGTCCTTCGGGTACATGGGACCCAAGATGCATCACTATGCGTGGTTCACCGGCGAGAGCGAGATCCAGATCCACGGCATCGGACCCTTCGCGCTGAACTACGTCAACCCCGCGGATGACCCGCGACACGCCAAGAAGTAAGCGGACCGCGGCAGCGCCGCGGGCGAACCGGCACCCCCGAGATGCCCCGCCTCACGTGGGGTTCTTTTTCGCGCGCCGCCGGCGGCGTGGTCGCCGCTCGCGGGTCAAGCTGCCCTTCAAGCGCCGCTCCGCAAGGGAGAAGAAGGCCCGATGTCGCAGCCGCGCGAGGTGTATGCCGAGGCCCTACGCATCGTCGACAAGCCGTATGTGGTGATTCAGAGCGCGCTCTTGGGACGGCGGGGCGTCACCATCAGCGGCGACAGCGGCCCGGCGATCCTCTGCGTCGAGCGGTCAACTCTTCACCTGAGCGGCGTCGAGCTCCGTTCCAATGCACGAAGGCGCGGTCTTTGGGCCGTGAGCTCGTGGCTCAGCTTGCAGGAGTCCGTTATCGCCGGCAACTGTGTCGGCGAAGATGCCGACGAACCTTTCGGCGCCGGCATGCACTGCCGGGATTCGCGGGTGAGAATCCAGAAGACCCAAGTCGTGGGGAACGTGGTGAACGGGGGAGCTGCTGCAGCAAGCGCCGGTGGAGGCGGCCTCTTCTTCCAGAATTGTCATGTCGAGATCGCCGGCGGCGGTATTCACGCCAACGCGGTATACGCTACGGGCAGCGCCCGCGGCGGGGGACTCTGGTGTGAGCGCAGCACGCTGCGTCTTTGGCGCAGCCGCGTGACGGACAACGCTCTGCACGCGGCGACATGCGAGGGTGCCGGCATCTACCTCAAGACACCACTCGGTTGCCAACTCGGCGGCAGTGTGATCCTCGGCAATGGCAGCCCGCGCGGGCACGGCGGTGGCATCTTCGTAGAGGGGGATGCCGCCCGCGTGTCGATTCATCGCAATACGGCCGTGCGTCAAAACCATCCAAGCGATATCGACTTCGGATAGATCGAGCGGCGCGGGGGCGCTCGATGACCGCGGCGGCGCTCGTTCAACCGACGGGCTTTCCGGCCTCGAGGGCGGCGATGAAGTCTTGCACGGCCTTCTGGTTTGCGGCGTTGGGAGCCTGTGGCAGGGCGAGCTTGGCCTCGGCCCGTCTGACTTGGCTTTCGCCGCCCTCCTCGAGCTCGACCCTCGAGGAATCACCTGCAAGGTGGCGGAGAGAAAGGTGACGGAGAGAGGTGAGCTCAGGCGGTGGCTCTTGGTGGTGTATACTGTTGGTGTTTCGAGGAGGTGCGCGTGAGCCGGATGACCGTCACGATCGATGATGCCCTGCTGGAAGAGGCGAAGGAGGCATTGGGCGCCGAGACTCGTGCCGGGGCGATCCGTACCGCTCTCGAGGAGGCAGTGCGGCGCCGCCGCTTGGCTCAGGCGCTTGAGCAGCGGGGTCAATTCCAGCTGCGGGGCGGCCTGTCGGAGCTGCGGCGCCTGCGGGAAGAGGGATGATCATCGCCGACAGCTCGGCAATGATCGAGTATTACCGCCGCGGAGGGTCGCCCGCGGTCCAGGATGCCGTGGCCGCGGCAATCGCCGGCGATGTGCTGGCATTCAATGGCATTATCTTCGTCGAGGTCGTCGGCTTCGCGGCGGATGAGCGGGAGCGGCGAGCGCTGCTCGCGAGCTTCGGCGCCTTCCACCGGCTGCCGTTGGCAGACGGGGACTTCGACCTCGCGGCGAGCATTGGCTTCGATCTGCGGCGACGCGGACGCACCGTACCCGCCAGCGACCTGATCATCGCGGCCTGCGCGATCCGCGCCGGGGCCGAGCTTCTCCACGTCGACGATCACTTCGCCGACATCGCCGGCGTCAGCGCGCTGGTGTCCAGGAATCCTTTCACGCCAGCCTGAGCACCAATGGCCTTGACAATGCGATCGATGCGTCAGACTGCTGCGCGTGGCGCCGTCGTCTTCGTGCTGGCGGCGCTTGCCGGGGTTGCCCGCCTCCCCGCACAGACCGACTGGCTGCAGTTCGGCTTCGACGCGCGCCACTCCGGCGTCAATCCCTCCGAAGGGCAGATCACTGCCGCCAACGTGGCGAATCTTCGCGCCATCTTCGCGATCTCCTTGCCGGCCGTCGCCGATGGTGCGCCGGCTTACCTCTCCGGGGTGAGCACCGCGGGCGGGTTACGCGATTTGCTGTTCGTCACCACCAAGGACGGGCGCCTGATCGCCGTCGATGCGCTGAGCGGTGCGACAGTGTGGTCGCGCCAGCCCGCGAGCGGACCTGGATTCACCACGTCGTCGCCGGCCATCGATCCCGATCGCCAGTTCGTCTATTCCTACGGCCTCGATGGTCGAGTGCACAAGTACGGGGTGGGCGACGGCAGCGAGGTGAGTGACGGCGGCTGGCCGGAAGTCGCGACCCTCAAGCCTGGCGTCGAGAAGGGATCCTCGGCGCTCGCGATTGCCACCTTGGGCGACGGCAGCGCCGTCCTCTACGTGGCCAACGGTGGCTATCCGGGCGACGCCGGTGACTATCAGGGGCACATCACCGCCATTCAGCTGGCCACGGGTGCGCAGCAAGTGTTCAACACCGACTGCAGCGACCAGCCTGTCCACTTCATCACCGGTGGATCGCCGGATTGTCGCAGTGTGCAGAGCGCGGTGTGGGCGCGCCCGGGCGTCATCTACGACGCGGAGCTCGACGAGATCTTCATCGCCACCGGCAATGGGTCCTTCGACGCGGGGCAGGGCGGCCATGACTGGGGCGACAGTGTGCTCGCCCTCCACCCCGACGGCACCGGTTCCGGGGGAGCGCCGCTCGACTCCTACACACCGGCTGACTTCCAGTTCCTGGACAGCCACGACGCCGATCTCGGCAGCACCGCGCCGGCGCTGCTCCCGAGCCCGGCGCCGGACATCCATCCCCACCTCGCGGTGCAGGGCGGCAAGGACGGCGAGCTTCGCCTGCTCGATCTTGACGACTTGAGCGGTCAGGGCGGTCCCGGGCGCGTCGGTGGCGAGCTCCAGCGCATCGGCGTGCCACAGGGAGGGGAGGTGCTCACCCAGCCCGCGATCTGGGCCAACCCGGCAGACGGCAGCAGCTGGGCGTTCGTGGCCAACGACGCCGGCATCGCGGGGATTCAGCTGCAGATCGACAACGGCACGCCGAGCCTGGTGCCGCGCTGGACGCAGCATGCCGGAGGAACCTCACCGATCGTTGCCAATGGCATCCTTTTCTATGCTGGCGGCCCCGGCATCCAGGCGCTCGATCTGCTCGACGGCTCGGTCCTGTGGTCCGACAAGATGCCCTCTGGCTTGCATTGGGAAAGCCCGATCGTGGTCAACGGCCGGCTCTACGTGACGGACAATACCGCGCACCTGATCGCCTACGCCCCGGCGACCGGCCAGCCGCGGCCATGCAAGGCGGATGCGACGTCCCTCTGCCTGTTGAATGGGCGTTTCGCGGTTGGCGTGACCTGGAGCAATCAGTACAACGGCACCGCCGGCAGCGGCCATGCCGTTCCGAGCACCGGCTCATCGGGCTTCTTCTACTTCACGGATCCTGCGAACGACGAGCTGATCGTCAAGATGCTCGCTTTCGGCAACGGCTTCAAGTTCTTCTACGGGCAGCTTACCGATCTGCATTTCACCATCACGGTGACCGACAGCCTCACCGGCAAGAGCAAGCAGTACCAGAACAACGCCGGCAACTGTGGCGCGATCGACGAGAGCGCCTTCACGGCGAAGCGCAGCCGGCAGATGGAGGCGGGGACGGCGACTGGCCGTTGTATCGCCGACGCTCACACCCTGTGCCTGCTCCGGGGCAGCTTGGCGGTGAAGGTCGCCTGGCAGAATCAGTTCAACGGTACCGGCGGCACCGGCATGGCGTTCCGCTTGAGCGACGAGGCGGGGCGTTTCAGCTTCACCGACCCGAGCGACGTCGAGCTGGTGCTCAAGGCGCTCGACTTCGGTAGGCATATCAAATTCTTTTACGGGACACTCTCGGACCTCGGCTATGTGATCACGGTCACCAAGATCGCGACCGGAGCGGTCAAGACCTACACCAACCCGCCTGGCACCTACTGCGGCGGCATCGACGACGACGCTTTCTGATCGGACGAAGTGGCCCGCTTGCCCGGCGAGCCTTTGGGAGCTGATGCGGGCGCCGGCGCCGGCGACACCTTGCGGAGCGGCCCGGGACAATGCGCCAGCTGCGCGTCGCCGGTGACCAGGCTCAAGCCTTCGGTCAAGGCTTGAGCCAGGAGCAGGCGGTCGAAGGGATCTTTGTGCAAAGGGGCAGGAGGTCGATGCTTACCGCATCCTGGCTGGTGATGGCCAGCCAGGAGACGGCGAAGACCCAGGGGGCGAATGACTTTGGCCGGTCATCCCCCTGGGTCCCCGAAACGCGGCGTCACCACCGCGCTCTGCCCGCCAGTATCGCCGCGATCCTGATCGCCGTCTAGTCCCCTGGGCAGCCGGGGGCTTGCGCGCGTCCGGACTACCGGCTGTTCGGGTATCACGGCCTGGTCTGGGTTTGGTGGCTCGACGGCCACCCAACGGTCGATGCCGCCATGCTGCAAGGCACCTTGATCGAATACTTTCGCGGGCTCAGCCAGGAACGCGGCACCAACCACCACTTCACCCCGCGGCTCGAGAACGTTACGGCCAGGGTGAGCGCCGCCGCCGGCGCGCCCGCGGGCACCGCCTTTCGCGGCGAGACCGTGATCTACAATCTGCAGGGCGAGCTGATCACCCTGCAGGTCGAGGTCGAGCTGCCGCGATGCTCCGACGCGGGCCACGAGGCGATCCTCTTCCGGCTGGCGACACAGCCGCCCACGACCCTGATCTGGAAGGACCTGCGTGCGGTCACCGGCACTTTCCGCTGCCGGCGCGCCGCCTGACGGGCGCTGCCGCGGGCATCTTGGTGAGCGAGGGCAGGGATGCGACCCTCGCTCACCCGCTCACCGGAGGCGCGTTTCCTGATGATGATATGGTCGCCACGCCATCCACTTCCAGACGGGATTGTTTCCCCCATGGCTTCCGAGGCATTGGCGGCGCGATAGAGGCGTCGGGCCTCACGCGGTGGTGCCGGCAGGAATGAAGGTGACCAGACAAGGAGTTGGGATCAGGCTTGCGCAGGTGCTTCTGGCGGTGCCGCTGCTGGCGGGACTTGCTCAGACACCGGCTCACGCCAACATCGATTGGCGGAGCAAGGGAGCGGTGACGCCCGTCAAGGACCAGGGGACCTCGGGCTGCGGGTTCTCCTGGGCGTTCGCCACGGTCGCTGCCGTCGAATCGGCGTATGCGATTCAACACGGCAAGCTGGACGACCTCGCGGAGCAGCAGCTCATCGACTGCTCCGGCTGCCAGAGCACCGGCAGCGGTGTGGCACAGTGCCCGTCTTCGGGGTGCCCTCAGTTGGGCTGCGCCTTCGCCTACATCGATGCCGCGGGGCTCACCAGCGAAGCAGACTACCCTTACACCGCCCGGAACGGCACCTGCAAGAGTTTCACCCCGGTGGTGCCACCCGGCTTTGCCGCCAATTGGCAGCGGATCGCTCCCGGAGACGAGACTGCCCTGGCGGGGGCGCTCGCTTTCGGTCCAGTGCTGGTGCGGATCGAGATCGGGAGCCAGGGTTCCACCCTGCCTGCCTATGCCAACTATAGCGGGGGCATTTTCTACGCCAGCACCTTCGATGACACGGTCGTGCAATGGCTGGTCATCGTCGGGTACACCGCCAACTATTACATCGCGAAGAACTCGCTCGGCACTACCTGGGGCGACGGCGGCTACATCAATCTCTCACGCAACCGTGACGACAACCTCGGCGTCGCCAACTATGCGTACTCGCTGCAAGGCGGCGCCGCCACCGCCGGTGCATGCACGTCGCCCAACGGCACCTGCGTTGAGCTGACCCCCTCCGATTGCCAAACGGCCGGCGGCACCGAGACCGGAATCGGGTCCTACTGCCCGACCGCATGCCCCGGCGCCTTCGAGATCGCGTCCGTCCCCGCGGTCTCGCGCGTCGGCCTGGCCGGACTCGCGGCGCTGCTGGCCGCGGTGGGTGTGGCGGTGCTGCTGCGCAGGGCCTCGGGCTCCAGGGCCCATTGAGCTGGGCGGTCGGGCCGCCGCGGAAAGCTGGGCCTCCGGCGCATCGTTCGCGACCGCAGCGCCACGCGGCATAGCGCCCACGGCGCCAGCGTCCGGAGGGGCTACTGCCCGAGGATGCGCTTGACATAGCTCTCGACGAAGGGAGTCTTCTGCAGGTTCGGCAGCGACCGCTTGAGGGCCGACACGGCTCCCGGGTGATCGCCCACCTCGTAGAACGCGACCGCCATGTAGAAGAGCAGCTCGGGGTGATCGTCGCCCGGCGGCCCGCCGCGCCGGAAGTAGGCGGCGGCCTCGGGCCAGCGCGAGTTCCGGTAGGCGGCCGCCCCGGCCAGGTACTGGGCTTCCTTCGAATCGGGGTGCGCGTCGGCCAGCTCGCGGGCAAGCCGCAGGGCCTCCCGCAGGTCGGGGATCGCGGTGGCGGCGAGCAGCCTCTCCGAGCGCGCCATGGACTCGCGCTCGATGGCCGAGAGGGGCGCGAGCGGCCGCGGCAGGGGAGGCGGCGCGGCCGCGGCCGTCGCGGAGCCGCTCGGACCTGCGGTAGGCGCCGGAACGGCGACCCCTCGCGTGGCGGCGGCGCCGGAGCCGGCGGCGGTCGTGGAGGAGGGTTGGGCCGCGCCCGGGCCGCCGGCGGCCAGAGGAGGCGGCTTGGTGGCGGTCTGGCCCTGGCCGGCGATGCCGGCGCTCGGCCCGGTGCCGGCCGCCGGGCGCACGGGCTCGCCCGCGGTGGTCGAGCCGGCTGCCCCCGTCGAAGGCCGCGAGCCCGCGGCGCCTGTCGTCGGAGCCGCGCTCTTCGTGGTCGCCCCCGCGCCCACGGGCCCGGCGCCCGCCGGCGCCGAGGGGTGCTTCGCCACCTGCTGCATCAGCGCCGCGACCTTGCGGTCCTTCCGCAGGTCGGGCGGCAGCCCCCGTACCTGCTCCTCGGCCTGCCGCCACTGCCCCAGCTCGACGCGGCAGCCCAAGAGCGCCGTGGCAAAGCGCGGGCCATCTCCAGCCGGGCCAGTGCCGCCGGCCGCGGCGGCCGCGGAGCAGGTCTCGAGATCGGCCACCGCCTCGCCGCAGCGGTTCCCTGCCGCCCGCGCCAGTCCGCGCGCGCAGAGCACCCGGGCGTCCCGCGGCGCCAGCGCCGCGGTCGCCTCGGCGCGAGCCAGTGCCGGCGCGTTCCTGCCCTCGGCCAGGTCGAGATCGACGAGCATCAGGTTCCAGGTGATGCCGCGCGGCTCCTTGGCGAGCCGCTCCTCGAGCTGGCGGCGCCGCTCCCGCGGCGGCAGCTGCGCGAGCTGGGCCTCGAGCTTCCGGCTGAGCAGCGCCTTCCAGACGGGGATCGCGTCGAGGGTGCTGGCGGGCACCGCGGCAAGGGCCCGTTCCTCGAAAGCGGTGCGCACCGCGGGCGGTAGATCGCTCTTGCTGTAGGCGCCGAACCGGGTCTCCACCTCGACGATCCGGCGGAACGTCTCACGGAAAGCGTCGCCGTTGCCCGCCGCGGCCTGGGCGAGCCCGAGCCGGGTCAGGCAACCGGCGAGCTGCTCCGGGTCGTCCAG
>DATDGZ010000171.1:0-4804 GCA_036521795.1 Thermoanaerobaculia bacterium
GCTGCTGTTCGGCGACGCGGCCACGGTCCGCCCATGGCGCGGCGACCCGCGGGTGCAGGTTCATGGCCCGGGCTTCAGCAAGGTGCTCTTCGGCGAGGACCAGCTCGAGCGGTGGCCGGCGCACCTCGAGCTGGTGGCGAGCTCGATCCTCGCCAACGGCGGCCGCGCGTGCATCAACGCCTCCGGCGTGTGGCTGGCCGCCGGCCCGGCCGGGAGCGGGTCCGGGCCGGGGCGGGAGCTGGCGCTGGCGCTGGCCGAGCGGCTGGCGGCGGTCGAGGCGCGCCCGCTGGACGACCCGCGCGCGGCGCTGGCGGCGTGGCCCGACCCGGCGGCGGCGCGCCGCGTCTCGGAGTGGATCGATCGCCGGCTGGCGCCGGGGGAGGCGGAGGACCTGACCGCCGCGGTGCGGGGCGGCGGCCGCCTGGCGGAGTCGGGCGGCTGCACCTTCCTGCTGCCGACCTTGGTCTGGGTGCGCGATCCCGGCCACCCTCTCGCCCATACCGAGCTGCCCTTCCCCTTCTGCGCCGTGGTCGAGGCGCCGCGCGCCGAGCTGCTGGCCGGCATCGGCCCGACCCTGGTGGCGACCGCTCTCACCGCCGACGAGGAGCTACGGCGCGAGCTGCTCGCCTGCCGGGCGATCGACCACCTGCACCTTGGTGCCGTGCCGACCTGGCAGGTCTCCTACGCGCAGCCGCACGAGGGCAACCTGTTCGACTTCCTCTATCGCCGCCGCGCGCTGCGCGAGGCCGGCCTCAGCATGCTCGGGACGACGGCCGGCGGATGAGCTCCTTCGCCGCCTCAACCGCTGCTCACACCCCGTCGCTGCCGGCCGCGGCCACGGGCACGGAGTGGCGGGCCGAAGTGGGCGGCATCGACGTGCTGTTCGGCCTGGGCGCCGCCGCGGCCGTGGGCGAGCTGGCGCGGGAGCTCGGCGGCCGGCGGGCCCTGGTGGTGACCGATCCCGGGGTGCGCGCCGCGGGCCACGCCGACCGCGCCGCCGCCGCCCTCGGCGCCGCGGGCGTGGCGGCGCGGATCTTCGACGCGGTGATCGAGAACCCGACGACGCGGGAGGTCGCCGCTGGACGCGACGTCGCGGCGAGCTGGGGAGCCGACCTGGTGGTGGGCCTGGGCGGCGGCAGCGCCATGGATTGCGCGAAGGGGATCAACTTCCTCCTCACCAACGGCGGCCGCATGGAGGATTATCGCGGCTTCGGCCACGCGCGCCTGCCGCTGCTGCCGGCGATCGGCCTCCCCACGACCGCCGGCACCGGCAGCGAGGCGCAGTCCTACGCCCTGATCGCGCAAGCGGAGAGCCACCAGAAGATGGCCTGCGGCGACCGCCAGGCGCGCTTCCGCATCGTCGTCCTGGATCCGTCGCTGCTCGCCAGCGCGCCGCGCCGGGCGGCGGCCGCCGCCGGCCTCGACGCCCTGGCACACGCGGTGGAGAGCCTGGTCTGCCGGGCCGCCAACCCGGTCTCCCGCATGCTGTCGCGCGAGGCCTGGCGGCTGCTCGAGCCGAGCCTCTTGCGACACCTCGCGGTGCCGGCTGAGGCCGGTGCGGCGGGCGGCATGCTGCTCGGCGCCCACCTCGCCGGCGCCGCCATCGAGCTCTCCATGCTCGGCGCGGCCCACGCCTGCGCCAATCCGCTCAGCGCGCGCCACGGCGTCGCGCACGGCGTCGCGGTCGCCCTGATGCTGCCGCACGTGGTGCGCTGGAACGGCGCCCCGGCCGGGGACTGGCCGCCTGAGGACGGTCCGGCGCAGAACGGGCCGGCGAGGGAGCCGCCGCCGGCCGCCGCCTATGCGCAGCTCGCCGGCTGCGCCTCGAGCGAGATGCTGGCGGCAAGGCTCGAGGAGCTGCGCGCCGCGGCCGGCCTGCCCGAGCGCCTGCGCGAGGTCGGCGTCGAGGCGCCGGCTCTGCGCGAGCTGGCGCGCGAGGCGGCGCAGCAGTGGACCGCCGGCTTCAACCCGCGGCCGGCCGGCGAAGAGGCCCTGCTGGACCTCTACGAGCAGGCCTTCTGACCGTCGCGAGACCCGCCCGATGATGCTGCCGCGCACACTCTCCCGCATCTCTCCGGCCTGCCTGCCTGGTCCGGCCACGGCTCGCCCCGCGCGGGCAGCGCGGGCGGCGGTGGCTCTCGCCCTGGCGGCAATGGCCGCGGTGCTTGCCGGTGCCGCCGCGGGAGGCGCGGGCCATCTCCCGCGCGCTCCGAGCGCCGCCCCTGCCGCCGACTGGCCCGTGTTCCGGGGCGATCCCGAGCTCACCGGCCGGGCCGCCGGCACTCTCGGCGAGCACCTGGTGCCCGCCTGGACGTTCAAGGCGGGCGCCGGCATCGCCTCGACGGCGGCGATCTGGCGGGGCAGCGCCTTCGTCGGGTCGCTGGACGGCAACCTCTACGCGCTCGGCCTGGCCGACGGCGCGCTGCGCTTCAAGTACCGCGCCGAAGGCCCCATCCGCTCGTCGCCGGCCGTGCGCGACGGCGTCGTCTACTTCGGCGACGGGCACGGCGTCTTCCACGCCCTCGATGCCGCGACCGGCAAGCGCCGCTGGAGCTTCCGGACCGGCGCCGAGATCGTCTCCGCGGCCAACTTCACTGCCGGCTGCGTGGTGTTCGGCTCCTACGACCGGAGCGTCTACTGCCTGTCCCTCCACGACGGCGCCCGCCGCTGGCAGGCGGCGACGGACGGCTACGTCAACGCCACGCCGGCGGTCGCCGGCGACGCGGTGCTGATCGCCGGCTGCGACGGCAACCTGCGCCGGCTGCGCGCGGCGAGCGGCGCGGAAGTCTGGAAGGTGGGCCTCGGCGGCTATCTCGGCGCCAGCCCGGCGCTCGCCGCGGGCCGCGCCTTCGTCGGCACCTTCGAGAACCAGCTGGTGGCCGTCGACCTGCGCAGTGGCAAGGTGGTGTGGCGTTACGAGCACCCGCAGCTCAAGTTCCCCTACTACTCCTCGGCGGCGGTGCGCGACGACCTGCTGGTGGTCGGCGGCCGCGACAAGCTGGTGCACGCCCTCGCGCCGCGCACCGGCGAGGCGCTCTGGACCTTCGCCGCGCGCGCCGCCATCGACTCGTCGCCGGTGCTGGTGGGCGGGCTGACGGTGGCGGCGGCGCGCAACGGCGACGTCTTCGCCCTCGACGACCGCACCGGCAAGCCGGTCTGGCAGTTCGCCGCCGGCTCGTCGATCGAAGCCTCGCCGGCGGTGGCCGGCGGCCGCCTCGTCCTCGGCACCCTGGACGGCACCCTCTACTGCTTCGCGGCGCAACCAAGAAACGGAGACCACGCCTCATGATCGAACCCCAGGCCGAGCCCGGGAGCGTGAGCGGCGGCGGCGCCGCCTATTCACCCGCCCCGGAGGCCGAGCCGCCCGAGGTGGGCAACCTCTTCGTCGCCAACTACCCGCCGTTCTCGGCCTGGAGCGCCGCCGAGCTGCCGCGGGTGCGGGCGGCGCTCGCGGCACCGCCGCGTCCGGGCGCCGACTTCGGCCTCTACCTGCACCTGCCCTTCTGCCGCAAGCGCTGCAAGTTCTGCTACTTCCGCGTCTTCACCGAGATGGACAGCGCCCGCATCCAGCGCTACCTGGCGGCGCTGGGCCGGGAGATCGAGCTCTACGGCGAGCTGCCGGCGATCGCCGGGCGGCCGCTGCGCTTCGTCTACTTCGGCGGCGGCACGCCGTCGCTGCTCAGCGTGCGCCAGCTGAACGGCCTGGTCGAGGGGATGCGGCGGGTCATGCCCTGGGACGGCGTCGAGGAGGTGACCTTCGAGTGCGAGCCAGGCACGCTGACCCGCTCGAAGCTCGAAGCGGTGCGCGCCTTCGGCGTCACCCGGCTGTCGCTCGGCGTCGAGAACTTCGACGACGAGATCCTGCAGGCCAACGGGCGCGCCCACCTCTCGGCCGAGATCTACCGGGTGATGCCGTGGATCCGCGAGCTGGACTTCGATCAGCTGAACATCGACCTCATCGCCGGCCTGCTGGGCGAGAGCTGGGAGACCTGGCGCGAGTCGGTGCGCAAGACGCTCGACCTGGCGCCGGACAGCGTCACCATCTACCAGCTGGAGCTGCCCTACAACACCGATTTCTCGAAGAGCGTGCTGGGCGGCTCGCTGGCGCAACCGCTCGCCGACTGGCAGACCCGCCGCGCCTGGCAGGAGTATGCCTTCGACGAGCTGGGCGCGGCGGGCTACGAGCCGTCGAGCGCTTACACCCTGGTGCGCCGTGACAAGCACTGCCACTTCGTTTATCGCGACGCCGTCTGGCACGGCTGCGACATGCTGGGCACCGGCATCTCGTCGTTCTCCCACGTCAGCGGCTGTCACTTCCAGAACACCTCGACCTGGGACGTGTACCTGGCGGCGGTGGAGGCCGGGGAGCTGCCGCTCGACCGCGGGCTGGCGCCCAGCCGCCGCGAGCTGCTCACCCGCGAGGTGGCCCTGCAGCTGAAGCTGGGCCGTCTCGACGGCGCGTACTTCCAGGACAAGTTCGGGGTCGACGTGCTGGCCGAGTTCGCCCCGGCCTGGGAACGCCTGCGCCGGCGCGGCATGCTGCAGCCGCTCCCGGAACGGATCGAGCTCACCCGCCGCGGGCTGCTGCGGGTCGACCAGTTGCTGCCCGAGCTCTACGACGAGCGCTACCGCCATGCACGCTACACCTGAAGCGGTATCCCCGCCGCGCACCTCATCACCGATCACGGAGGCTCGACTGCCATGAGGACTCCCAGGAACGCGAACATCCACGCGCAGCGGATCAGCCTGGCCACGTTCGCCCTGCTGCCGGCCGCCGCCGTGCTGGCGCTCGCCGTGGCACCGC
>DATDGZ010000172.1:0-10538 GCA_036521795.1 Thermoanaerobaculia bacterium
ATCTCGCCCGCCACCTGCCGGATGGGCGCATCCAGTTCCTGGGGCGCGGCGACGTCCAGGTCAAGATCCGCGGCTTCCGCATCGAGCCGGCGGAGATCGAGGCGGCGTTGGCGCGGCACCCGGCCGTGGCAGCGGCGGCGGTGGTGGCGATCCCCGCGGGCGCCGCGGACAGCTCCACCGCGCAGGCGCCGGGCGATCTCAGGCTGGTGGCCTACGTCGTCGCGGCCGGCGCGGGAACGGCCGGCGCAGGGACAGCCGGCGGCAGCTCTTCCATCGGCGCCGCGGCCGACGCGGGGGCGGCGCCGGGAGCCGAGGAGCTGCGCGCGTTCCTGCGCGAGCGGCTGCCGGAGCCGATGGTGCCAGCGGCTTACGTGTGGCTCGCCGCGCTGCCGCTGACGGCCAACGGCAAGCTCGACCGGCGAGCGCTGCCGGCGCCGCTATGGGACCACGGCGAGCAGGACGTCCTCGCCCCGCCGCGCACCCCGGCCGAGGAGCTGCTGCTCGGCCTCTGGCGGGAGGTGCTGGGAGTCGAGCGGATCGGTATCCATGACGACTTCTTCGATCTCGGCGGGCACTCGCTGCTGGCCACCCGGCTGGTGTCGCGGGTGCGCCGCGCCTTCGACGTCGAGCTGCCGCTCGCCGCCCTCTTCGAGGCACCGACGGTGGCGGGCCTGGCTGCGATCATCGCGATCATCGCGAACATCGCGAGCATCGGTAACATCGCGAACATCGCGAACACGGCCGCGCGCCTCGCCGGCCCCTCAGCCGGCGGCGATCTCAGCGATCTCAGCGATCGCAGCGATCGCAGCGATCGCCGCCAGGCAGCTTCCGCGCCGATCACCCGGCGGCCGCGGCCGGAGCTGCCGCCGCTCTCCTTCGCCCAGGAGCGGCTGTGGTTCCTCGACCGCCTGGAGCCGGACGCCGCGCTCTACAACATGCCGGTCGCGGCCCGCCTGGAGGGCGAGCTGGCGGTCGGAGCGCTGGCCGCCAGCCTGGGGGAGATCGTCCGCCGTCACGAGGCGCTACGCACCCGCTTCGCCCTCTCGCCGGCGGGGACGCCGGTGCAGATCACCGGATCGTGGCGCCCGCTCGGAGTGCCGCTGCTCGACCTATCGGCGCTGCCGGCACCGCGGCGCGGCGTCGAGGCGTCGCGCCTGCTCGAGCACCTGGCCGGCCGGTCCTTCGATCTCTCGGCCGGGCCGCTCCTGCGCGCCGCGCTGCTGCGGTGCGCGGCCCGCGAGCACGTCCTGCTGCTGGCCATGCACCACATCGCCGCCGACGGCTGGTCGATGGGAGTGTTGCTGCGCGAGCTGGCGGCGCTCTACCCGGCGGCAATCGCCGGCCGCCCGTCGCCGCTGCCCGAGCTGCCCATCCAGTACGTGGACTTCGCGCTCTGGCAGCGCGAGTGGTTGAGCGGCGAGCGCCTGGCCGCCGAGGTGGCGGCCTGGCGGGCGGCGCTCGCGGGAGCCGCCACCATGCTGGCGCTGCCGATCGACCGCCCCTGGCCGGCGGTGCGGAGCGGGCACGGAGCGCAGCGGCGCCTGGCCCTGGAGCCGGCGCTGGCGGCGGCCGCGAACGCGCTGTCCCGCCGCTGCGACGTGACGCCGTTCATGCTGCTGCTCGCCGCCTGGGGCACGCTGCTGGCGCGCCTCTGCGGCCAGGAGGACGTCCTGGTCGGCACCGCGGTCGCCAACCGGACACACCTCGAGATCGAGCCGCTGATCGGCTTCTTCGTCAACACCCTGGCGCTGCGCGTCGACCTGGGCGGCGAGATCGACCTCGACGCCCTGCTGGCGCGGGTGCGCCGCCAGACGCTGGCCGCCTACGAGCGGCAGGACCTGCCGTTCGAGAAGCTGGTGGAGGAGCTGGCCCCGGACCGCGATCTCACGCGGGCGCCGTTGGTGCAGGCGGACCTGGTGCTGCAGAACGCGCCGCTCGATCTGCGCCTGCCGGGACTGGATCTCGAGGTGGTCGAGGTCGAGACCCACCGCGCGAAGCTCGATCTGAGCCTCACCTTCTTCCCAGCCGGCAAGGGTCTCGACGGCAACCTCGAATACGCCACCGACGTGTTCGACGCGGCGACCGCGCAGCGCCTGGCAGCGGCCTTCACCCACCTGCTCGCCGCGCTGGTCGCCGAGCCGGCGGCGCGGGTGTTGGAAGTGCCGCTGCTCTCCCACGAAGAGCGCGCGCAGCTGCTCGTCGGGCAGAGGCCCACGCCGGCGGCCACGGCGACCGGGCCGGTCCCGCCCGGCCGGCCTGAGCTGCTCCACGAGCGCTTCGAGCGCCAGGCCGCTCTCACGCCGCGGGCGGTGGCGGTCGAGCTGGCCGGGGAGCGCATGACCTACGCCGAGCTCGATGCGCAGGCCAACCGGCTGGCGCGCAGGCTGATGCGCCTCGGCGCCGCGCCGGAAATGACGGTGGCGCTCGGACTGGCGTCTTCGCCCGCGATGGTGGCGGCGCTGCTCGGCATCCTCAAGGCGGGAGCCGCCTTCGTGCCGCTCGATCCCGGTCTGCCCGAGGCGCGGCGGGAGCTCATGCTGCGCGATTCCGGAGCGCGCCTGCTGGTGGTGGAGGAGGCGCCGCCGCCAGCGTCGTCGCCGTCCGGCGAGCTCGAGGTGATCGCGGTGGGGCGGGACCTGGCGGCCCTGGCGGGCGAGAGCGGCGAGCCGGCCGGCGCGGACGGGCTGACGCCGGCCAACCTGGCCTATGTGCTGTACACCTCCGGCTCGACGGGCGAGCCGAAGGGCGTCGCCGTCGAGCATGGCGCCCTCGCGGCGCAGATGGCCGCGACCCGCGCGGTGGAGGGCCTGACCGGCGCCGACCGGGTGCTGCAGTTCGCCGCGCTGGCATTCGACGCGGCGCTCGAGGAGTTGCTGCCGGCCTTGACCTGCGGGGCCACGGTGGTGCTGCGGGGCGGTGAGCTCTGGCCCCCCGCCGGCCTCTTCGAGCGGCTTGCCGTCCTCGGCGTCACGGTGGCGAACCTGCCGACCGCCTACTGGCAGCAGGTGGTGCGCGAGAGCACGGCGCGAGGCGCGGCGGGCGTCTCGGGGCACAGAGGGCTCGCGAACGGTGCCGCGCCCGCGCCCCCGCTCGCGCCTGCCGTCCCTGCCGCCACGGCCGTCACGTCCACCGCGGGCGATGGGCCGCCAGCCGGGCTGCGCCTGGTGACAACCGGCGGCGAGGCGATGGCGTTCGAGACGGCGCGGCTGTGGCCGGCGACGCCCGCCGGCCGTGTGCGTCTGTTCAACGGCTACGGACCGACCGAGGCAGTGATCAACGCCACCTGGCACGAGGTGAGGGCCGCGATGGACTCGCCAGGGCCGGGCGGCGCGGTGCCGATCGGCAAGCCGGACGCCGGGCGCACCGCCCTGGTGCTCGACCGGCGATACGGCCTGGTGCCGGTCGGCGTGACCGGCGAGCTCTTCCTCGGCGGCCTGCTGGCGCGCGGCTACCTCGGGCGGCCCGCCCTGACGGCGGAGCGGTTCGTGCCCGATCCCTTCGCGGCCACCGCGGGGGCGCGCCTCTATCGCACCGGCGACCTGGTCCGCTGGCGGCCGGACGGGGCGCTCGAGTTCATGGGACGCACCGACCACCAGGTCAAGATTCGCGGCCACCGGGTTGAGCTGGGAGAGGTGGCCGCGGCGCTCGCCGCCCACCCCGGGGTGCGGGAGGCCGTGGTCGTCGCCCGCCGCGACGCCATGCCGGCTGACGCTGCCCGGTCTGAGGCCGCCGGTGACGCTGCTCGCGGCGCCCGGGCCGCTCGCGAGGGCGGCGAGCTGCGGCTGGTCGCCTATGTCGTGCCGCTCGGCACGCCGGGCTCCGCCCTTGTCCAGGGCGCCCCGAGCGCCCCGAGCGCCCCGAGCACCGCAGCGCTGCGCGAGTTCCTGCTCGCGCGGCTGCCGAGCGCCATGGTGCCCGCCGACTACGTCCTCCTCGCGGAGCTGCCGCTGACCCCCCAGGGCAAAGTGGATCGCCGGGCCCTCCCCGAGCCGGCGGCGCGTGCCGCCGCCGCTGCCGAGCCTCTCCACGGCCCGCTCGAAGAGCTGGTTGGCGGCATCTGGGAAGACCTCCTGCGGGTCGCGAGAGTCGGTCGGCGGGAGAGCTTCTTCGAGCTCGGCGGGCACTCGCTGCTCGCCACCCAGCTGGTCTCGCGGGTGCGGACGACGCTGGGCGTGGAGCTGCCGATCCGGCGCGTGTTCGAGACTCCTACCGTGGCCGGCCTGGCGGCCGAGATCGAGCGGCTCATCCGGCAGCGGACAGACGCCGAGTCCGGCGCGCTGGCCCCGCCGGCAGGCCACCGGCCGGCGCCGCCGTCCATGGCGATCCGCCGGGCTGCGGCGGACGCGGCGGCGCCGGCGCCGCTGTCGTTCTCCCAGGAACGGCTCTGGTTCCTCGACCGCTTCGAGCCGGGGAGCCTGCTGAACCTGCCGGCGGCCGTGCGCTTCACCGGCGAGCTCGACGTCCCGGCGCTGAGCGCGGCGATCGACGAGATCGTCCGCCGCCACCAGGTGCTGCGCACCGCCTACGTCCAGCTCGCCGACGGCCGCCCGGCGCAACGGGTCCTGCCCTGGCGGCCGCGCGGCTTGCCGGCGGCCGACCTGTCGCGGCTGGCGGCCGCCTCGCGGGATGCCGAGGCGCAGCGGCTCGCCCGCGCCGAGGCGGCACGGCCCTTCGACCTGCGCTCGGGTCCGCTGCTGCGGGCCACCCTGCTGCGGCTCGCGGCGGGCGAGCACGGGGTGCTCCTGACCATGCACCACATCGCCTCGGATGGCTGGTCGGTGGCCCTCTTCCTGCGCGAGCTGGAAGCGCTCTACGAGGCTTTCGCGGCCGGCCGCCCGTCGCCCCTGCCCGAGCTCGAGCTGCAGTATGTCGATTTCGCGGTCTGGCAGCGCGAGTGGCTGACGGGCGAGGTGCTGGCGGAACAGGCCGCCTACTGGCGCGAGGCGCTCGCCGGGCCGCCGGCGCCGCTCGAGCTGCCGCTCGACCGGCAGCGCCCGGCGGTCCAGACGTTCACCGGCGGCGAGCGGCTCCTGCGGCTGCCGGCCGCGCTCACCGGCGAGGTCAAGGCGCTCGGCCGCCGCCATGGGACCACCCTCTTCATGACCTTGCTGGCGGCGGTCGAGCTGGTGTTCAGTCGCCTGAGCGGCCAGGACGAGGTGGTGCTCGGCACGCCGATCGCCGGCCGCAACCGCGCCGAGACCGAGCCCCTGATCGGCCTGTTCCTCAATCACCTCGTGCTGCGCACCGATCTCGGCGGCGATCCGTCCTTCGCCGAGTTGCTGGCACGGGTGCGCGAGACGGCGCTCGCCGCCTTCGCCCACCAGGACCTGCCGTTCGAGAAGCTGCTCGAGGAGATCAAGCCGGCGCGCGACCTGTCCCGCACGCCGCTGTTCCAGGTCCTCTTCAACCTGATCAACGTGCCGGACAAGGAGCTGCACCTCCCCGGCCTGACGGTGTCGTCGCTCGCCGACCTCGAGGCGGGCTCGAAATTCGACATGACGTTCTACGTCGAGGAGGTCGGCGGCGAGGTCTCGTTCCACCTGGTCTACAACTCCGACCTCTTCGACGGTGCGCGGATGACCGAGCTGCTCGCCCAGATCGAGAGCGTGCTCGGCCAGGCCGCCGCGGGCCCGGAACGCGCGATCGGCTCGTTCGCGCTGCTGACCGAGGCAGCGCGGGCGCTGCTGCCGCGGCCCGAGCGGGCGCTCGGCGCCACCTGGCGGGGCGCCTTCCACGAGCAGTTCGCCGCCCAGGCGCGGCGCCTGCCGGACAAGACCGCGGTGGCGGCGGCCGATGGGCGCTGGAGCTATGCGGACCTCGACGCCGAGACCAACCGGCTCGCCCATCGGCTGCTGGCCGGCGGCATCGCCAAGGGCGACGTGATCGCGATCCACGCTCATCGCGGCGCGCCGCTGGTGGTGGCCGTGGTGGGCGTGCTCAAGGCCGGCGGCGTCTTCCTGCTGCTCGACCCGGCCTACCCGCCGCTGCGGCAGGCCGAGCTGCTGGCGCTCTCCGCAGCCCGCGCCTTCATCCACCTGGCGGCGACCAGCGCGAGCGGCACGGCCAGCGCCACCGGCGCCGGCGAGCTGCCGGAGCCGCTGGCGGCCGCGGTCGCCGCTCTCCCCCTGAGGCTCGAGCTCGACGGACGCGAGAAGAGCCGCGCACCGCTCGCACCGCTCTCCGATGGGCCGGCGGCCGACCCCGGCCGCGCCGTCGGGCCCGACGACCCCTGCGTGCTCACCTTCACCTCCGGTTCCAGCGGCGTGCCGAAAGGCGTGCTCGGCCGGCACGGCTCGCTCGCCCACTTCGCCCCCTGGGCCGCGCGCCGCTTCGGACTGTCGGAGACGGACCGCGCGACCATGACCTCGGGGCTCGCCCACGATCCGCTGCAGCGCGACATCTGCGTGCCGCTGCAGATCGGCGCGACATTGTGCATCCCCGACGCGGAGGCGCTCTGGACCGCCGGCTGGCTGGCCGCCTGGCTGCGGCGGGAAGAGATCACCTTCATCAACCTGACGCCGGCGATGGTGCAGCTGCTGACCGACCCCGCGCCAGGTCTCCCGGGGGCGCCGGCGGCGCCGCCGGTCCCGCCGACGGTGCCGTCCTTGCGCCATGCCTTCCTGGTCGGCGACGTGCTGACGCGTCGAGGGGTCGAGCGGCTCGCCGCACTGGCCCCGGGGATCACCTGCGTCAACCTCTACGGCTCGACCGAGAGCCAGCGGGCGGTGAGCCATCACGTCACCGGCCCGGACGACCGCGACGGCCAGGGCCGCCGCCGCCGGGGTGGCGAGCTGCCCGAGGTGCTGCCCTTGGGCCGCGGCATCGACGAGGTCGAGCTGCTGGTGCTCGACCGGCACCGGCGCCTTGGCGGCATCGGCGAGCTGGGGGAGCTGGCCATCCGCAGCCCGCACCTCTCCCTGGGGTATCTGAACGATCCGGTCCTGACGGCGGCGCGCTTCGTGACCAACCCGGCGACCGGACGCACGGACGACCGCATCTACCTCACCGGCGATCTCGGCCGCTACCTGCCGGACGGCGAGGCCGAGTTCGCCGGCCGCGCCGATCACCAGGTCAAGATCCGCGGCTTCCGCGTCGAGCCGGCCGAGATCGAGGCGGTGCTGGGCGCGGTGCCGGGAGTGCGCGAGGCGGTCGTGCTGGCGCGCCCGTGGCGCGGCGAGCTGCGGCTGGCCGCCTACGTCGTCCCCGAGCGTCCGGATGCCGTCTCGGCCGGCCGCCTCCGCGACGCGGTCCGCGAGCGCCTGCCGGCCTACATGCTGCCGGCCGCCTTCGCCCTGCTCGAGCGGCTGCCGCTGACGCCGAACGGCAAGCTCGACCGCCGCGCCCTGGCGCGGATCGAGCCCGAGGAGGCGAGTACCGCCAGGCGCGAGCTCCTGGCGCCGCAGAGCCTGCGCGAGCGGCAGATCGCCGCCCTCTGGCGCGAGCTGCTGGGGGTCGAGGAGATCGGCCTCGACGACAACTTCTTCGACCTCGGCGGCCACTCGCTGCTGCTCGCCCGCCTGCACACCCGGCTGCAGGAGCTGCTGGGACAGGAGGTGCCGCTGGTCGATCTGTTCCGGCATCCGACCGTGGGGTCCCAGGCCGCGTACCTGGGCCGGCGTCCGGAGCCGGCGGCGCCGGCGAGTGCCCGGCCGGACTCGGCCGGCGCACCGGCGAGCGGCGCCGATCGCCCCGATAGCGTCGATCGGCGACCCGGACCCGATCGCGCCGACGGCGGCGCGGATCGCACGGATCGCACGGATGGCACGGATCGCGATGATCGGCACATTGCCATCGTCGGCATGGCCGGCAGGTTCCCCGCCGCCGCCGACCTCGAGACGTTCTGGCGGAACCTGCGGGACGGCGTCGAGTCGATCTCCCGCTTCTCCGACGAAGAGCTCGCCGCGGCCGGTGTCGATCCAGCGCTGCTCGCCAATCCGCACCTGGTGCGGGCGCTGGGGGCGGTCGAAGGCGAGGAGCTCTTCGACGCGGAGCTGTTCGGCTTCGCGCCGCGCCAGGCGGAGATGCTGGACCCGCAGTTCCGTCTCCTCCTCGAGTGCGCCTGGGAGGCGCTGGAGAGCGCCGGCTGCGATCCGCGGCGCAGCCGCGGATCGATCGGCGTCTACGCCGGCGCCAGCCTGTCGAGCTACTTCCTCAACAACCTCGCCACTCGCCCCGACCTGCTGGCGGAGGTGGGCGGCTACCAGGTGGCGCTGGGCACCGCCCCGGACTATCTAACCGCGCAGCTCTCGTACCGCCTCGGCCTCGACGGACCGAGCATCGACGTGCAGACCGCGTGCTCGACCTCGCTGGTCGCCGTCCACCTCGCTTGCCAGGCCTTGCTTACCGGCGATTGCGACCTGGCGCTGGCGGGAGGCAGCTCGGTCAAAGTGCCGCAGCGGTCGGCTTACCTGCACGAGGAAGGGGGAATCGACTCGCCGCGTGGCTACTGCCGTGCCTTCGACGCCGAGGCCGACGGCACGGTGCACGGCTCGGGCGCCGGCATCGTCGTCCTGAAGCGGCTGGCGGACGCCCTCGTCGACGGCGACACGGTCCGCGCCGTCATCCTCGCGTCGGCGGTCAACAATGACGGCTCGCTCAAGGTGGGAATGACCGCCCCAAGCCTCGAAGCGCAGGCGAGGGTGGTGAGCGCGGCGCTGCGGCGCGCCGGCGTGCCGCCGGACAGCATCGGCTACGTGGAGACCCATGGCACCGGCACCACCCTCGGCGATCCGATCGAGGTCGCCGCGCTGACCCAGGCCTTCCGCAGCGGCACGGAGCGCAGTGGCTTCTGTCCGATCGGCTCGGTGAAGACCAACATCGGCCATCTCGGCGCCGCGGCCGGCGTCGCCGGGCTCATCAAGACGGTGCTCGCCCTCGAGCACCGCCAGCTGCCGCCCAGCCTCCACTTCGAGACTCCGAACCCGCGCATCGATTTCGCTTCGAGCCCGTTCTACGTCAACGACCGGTTGGCGCCGTGGCGCGCCGACGGTGGACCGCTACGCGCCGGGGTCAGCTCTTTCGGGCTGACCGGCACCAACGTCCACCTGGTGGTCGAGGCGGCGCCGCCCGCCGCAGCCTCCGGACCGGCACGCGGTTGGCAGCTGCTGCCGCTCTCGGCCGCCAGCGACGCGGCCCTCGGCGCGGCCGCGCGGCAGCTCGCGGCCTGGCTGGAGAAGAGACCCGAGACGCCGCTCGCGGACGTCGCCTGGACGCTGCAGACCGGCCGGGGTGTCCTCGGCCACCGCCTCGCCGTCGTCTGCCGCGATGGGGAGGAAGCGCGCTGGGCCCTGAGCGGCGAGGAGCCGCGGCACCTGCTGGCCTCCCGCGTGCCACCGGCGCGGCGGCCGGTGGTCTGGCTCTTCCCCGGACAGGGCTCCCAGCACCCCGACATGGGACGCGGCCTGTACGACACCGAGCCGCTCTTCCGGCAAGAGATCGACGCCGGCGCGGAATGGCTGCGCCGGCCGCTGGGCCGCGACCTGCGCGAGCTGCTCTATCCGGCGGCCGAGCTGCGCGACGCCGCGGCGCGCGAGCTGCGCGAGACCCGCTTCGCCCAGCCGTCCCTGTTCGTCGTCGAGCTGGCTCTCGCCCGGCTCTGGCGCGCCTGGGGAGTGACGCCGCAGGCGATGCTCGGCCACAGCGTCGGCGAGTACGTGGCCGCCTGCCTGGCGGGCGTGATGTCGCGCGAGGACGCCCTCGACCTGGTCGCGGCCCGCGGCGAGCTGATCCAGGGTCTGCCCGTGGGAGCCATGCTCTCGGTGGATCTGCCCGAGGCCGAGCTGGCGCCGCTTCTCGGCCCCGGCCTCTCCCTGGCCGCGGTCAACGCGCCGTCTCTCGCGGTCGTCGCCGGCCCGGAGGAAGCGGTTGCCGCGCTCGCGTCGCGGCTTGCCGCGCGGCAGGCCGTCTGCCGGCGCTTGCACACCTCGCACGCCTTCCACTCCGAGATGATGGACCCGATCCTCGGCGCTTTCGCCGAGCGCGTGGCACGGGTGTCGTTGCGCGCACCGGCGATGCCTTACCTGTCGTCCCTGACCGGCGACTGGATCGAGGCGGAGCAGGCCACGGATCCGGCGTACTGGGTGCGGCACCTGCGGGGAACCGTGCGCTTCGGCGATGCGGTCGGCCGCATGCTCGCCGCCGCCGGCGAGGAGGGAGCGGTCTTCGTCGAGATCGGTCCGGGCCGAGCGCTGAGCGAGCTGGTGCGCCAGCAGGCGCCGGGGACTGCCGCCGGCGGCGCCGGCGGCGGCGGCAGCCGCAGCGAGGTGGTCTCCACGATGCGCCGGCCGCGAGACGCCGACGACGACGCCGAGGTCTTGCTGCGGGCCGCCGGGCGGCTGTGGCTCTCCGGGATCGAGCTCGACTGGCGGGGCCTGCACGCCGGCGAGCGCCGCCGCATCACCCCGCTGCCAACTTACCCGTTCCAGCGCCAGCGCTTCTGGGTGGACCCGGCGCCGGCGCCCGCCGCGGCCAGAGCCGTGGCCGCCGCCGCGACCGGACCCGCCGCCGGCCGCGCGCCGGCGGTGGCAAGCGTCGTCACC
>DATDGZ010000173.1:0-9458 GCA_036521795.1 Thermoanaerobaculia bacterium
GCGCGCCGGCGGCGGCACGCCAGAGCGGCAGCTCGTCGAAGAGGGCAGCCAGGAAGCCGGCGCCGGCCGCCGCGCAACCAGCCTCGCCGCGGCATCCCGGCGCCTGGAATCCGAGCGGGACCGGCCAGGCCGCGGCCGCCCCTGCCCCCCCACTCCTGACAACCGCCGGGGTCGCCCGGCGCCATCCTGAGGGCGGGGCCAGCACCACGGTCGCCGCCGCCGCCCGCCCCAGCCTCCCGGCCAGCCGGCGCAGGCCCGCGGCCAGCATGCCGCGGCCGCCGCGGCTGGCCAGGCGCTCCACGCGATCGACCGGCAGCCGCGCGAACGGCCGCGGGTCGCGCAGCGCCGAGCGCAGATGGAGGTGCAGCCGCGCCCCCGGCAGCCGCGACCGCAGCGCCGCGGTCAGCCGGTAGAGCGCCTCGTACTCGAGGACGTGATGGATCGGACGCAGGCAGAGGATATCGACCCGCCCGCTCTCCACCCGCGAGGAGAGGCTCGCGAGCCGCTCCGCGAACGGCTCCGCGAGCGAGTCGAGCGGGCCTGCCTCCGCCCACGGACCGAAGCGCCCCGCGGGCAGCGACACCGGCGGCTGGCGGGCCGCCTCGAGATCGCGCGGACGCATGCAGCAGTATGGTACGCCCCCCCGCGCCGGCCGCGGCCTCGATAGACTCCCTGCGTGTCGATCCGCCTGCGCGAGGACCTGGCGCACGTGCTCTGGCTCGGCGGCTCGGCCTGCGCCGGCAAGAGCTCCGCCGCACGGACGCTTGCCGCCGCTCACGGTCTCACCCTCTACAGCTGCGACGACTGGTTCGAGGAGCACCGGCGCCGCGCCGTGCCGGCGCTCCATCCGCACTTCCATCGCCTGATGGACCTGCCGGTCGCAGAGCAGTGGCGGCTGCCGGCCGCGCGGCAGGCGCGCGAGCTGCTGCTCTTCTACGAGGACGAGCTCCAGATGGTGATGGAGGACCTGCGCCGCCTGCCGGGCCCGGTGCTGGCCGTCGGGGTCGGCCTGCTGCCGGCGCGGGTGGCGGCGGCCCTCTCGGGCCCTCACCAGGCCTGCTGGCTGATCGCCACCCCCGGCTTCCGCCGGCTTCATGGTCCGCGGCGCGCGGCGTGGCTGCCGGAGCTGCTCGCCGGCAGCGCCGATCCGGCGAGCGCCGTCGCCGGCTGGATGGCCCGCGACGACGACGTGGCGCGCCGCTTGGCCGCGCAGGCCGCCAGGCACGCGCTGACCTGCCGGATCGTCGACGGCTCCAGCAGCGAGCAGGAGACGGCAGCGGCGCTGGCCCGCCACTTCCGCCTGGAATAGGCGGCACCGAACAGGCTGTGTTATCTTAGTCGTCGATATCCTTGAGGACACTTTCTCGCGTGCCGGCGACGACCCCTCCGCTCTCGGCGCAATGGGCGATCGGTATTTATGCCGGCGCCTCGCCCGTCTCCCTCGCCCCCGCCCCGGGTGCGGCCAACCCGGTGCTCAGCCACCGCGACGTGCGCGACGTGCCCGCCGCCTTCGTCGCCGACCCGTTCATGGTCCGCGAGGGCGAGACCTGGCACATGTTCTTCGAGGTGTGGAACCGGGAAGCGAACCGCGGCGAGCTCGCGCACGCGGTGAGCCGCGACGCGCTGTGCTGGGACTACCGCGGCATCGTGCTGCGCGAGCCGTTCCATCTCTCGTACCCGTACGTGTTCCGCTGGCGCGGTCAGTGGTACATGACCCCCGAGACCTTGGAAGCCGGCTGCATCCGGCTCTACCGCGCGCGCCGCTTCCCGGCCGACTGGGAGCACGTCGCCGAGCTGCTCCCTGGCGCCGGCGCCGACCCGTCCCCGTTCCGCTGGGCGGGGTGCTGGTGGCTGTTCGTCTGCCCCATCGAATCGCGCAACGACACCCTCCGCCTCTACCAGGCAGAGCGGCTCGCCGGACCCTGGCACGAGCACCCCGCGAGCCCGATCGTGGCCGGGGACGCCCGCCGCGCCCGGCCGGCGGGCAGGGTGGGCCTCTGGGACGGCGGCATCGTGCGCTTCGCCCAGGACTGCTACCCGGAGTACGGCACCCGGGTGCGGGCTTTCCGGGTCACGGAGCTGACGGCCGAGAGCTACAGCGAGGAGGAGCTGCCGGAGAGCCCGGTGCTCTCCCCCGGCGGCAGCCCCTGGAGCGGCCGCAGCATGCACCACCTCGACGCCCATCCGCTGGCCGACGGCAGCTGGGTCGCCTGTGTCGACGGCAGGCCGCCGCGCGAGCCGGAGGCAACCCGGGCGTGAGCGGCGGGCGCAAGCTGCGCGTTCTCCACGTCGTCGCCATGCAGGTGCGCTGGCTCTGCTTCGAGTGGCTCTGCGAGGAGCTCGACCGCGAGCGCTTCGATCTCTCGTTCCTGCTGGTCACCGCCGGCGAGCCGGCTCTCGCCCCCTTCCTGCGGGAGCGCGGGGTCCCGTACCGTCACCTGCGGTATCGCGGCCTGCGCAGCCTGCCCGCCGCCATCGCCGCGGTCCGCCGCCACTGCCGGGAGCACCGGATCGACGTCGTGCACACGCATTTCTTCCCCGGCTGCATGGCGGGCCTCTGGGGCGCCCTGCTGGCCGGCGTGCCGGTGCGGGTGTACACCCGGCACAGTGTCGCGAATCACGGCTTCTTCCCTCACCGCGTCGCCTACGACCGCCTGTTCAACGCCCTGGCCACGGCGATCGTCGCTCCGGACCGCATGGTCCGCACGGTCCTCGTCGAATGGGAGAAGGTGGCTCCCGCCAAGGTGCGGCTGATCCACCACGGGTTCGATCTCGAGCGCTTCCGCCGGCCGCCTGCCGCCGCGGTGCAGGCGCTCGGCGCCAAGTACGGCATCGCGGGAGCCTGGCCGGTGATCGGGGTGGTGGCCCGCTACGTGGAGCACAAGGGAGTGCACTACATCGTCCCCGCGTTCGCGGAGCTGCTCCGGCAGTACCCCGCGGCCAAGCTGGTGCTGGCCAATGCCCGCGGCGACTACCTGCCGATCGCGAGCCAGCTGGCCGAGCTGCCGCCGGCCAGCTACGTCGAGATCCCTTTCGAGGACGACATCGCCTCTCTCTACCCGCTCTTCGACCTCTTCGTGCACGCGCCCGTCGACCCCTGGGCCGAGGGCTTCGGCCAGGTCTACGTCGAGGCGCTGGCGGCAGGGGTACCCGCGCTGGTCACCGCCTCGGGGGTCGCCTGCGAGCTGCTCGAGCACGGCCGCAACGCCTGGCTGGTCGGCTTCCGCAGCTCGCAGGAGATCCTCGCCGGGATGCTCCACCTCCTCGCCGCCCCCGAGCTGCGGGCGGCGCTCGCGCGCGGCGGCCAGGCGAGCGTCGCCCCGGCGTTCGAGCTGGCGCCCATGGTGCGCTCCCTCGAAGGGCTCTACGGCTCTCTCTGCGAGGCGGCCGGGAGATGACCAGGGTCCTCCTGGCGTTGCACGGCAGCGCCTACCCGCTGTCCTACAACGGCGGGCCGCGCGTCGCGCACGACCTGCTCCGCGCCCTCAGCCGCGAGCCGGGCTGCGCCTGCGCGGCCCTGATGGGCAGGGGAGCCGGGGCGGATGGCGAGGACCGCTCGGCCGTCGACCGCTATCCCAACCTGATCGACTTCGCGGCCACCGGCATCCGCGCCCTGCGCTGCTCGCCGGGCCGCTGGGAGATCGACCTCGACTACCCGGTGCTGGCGGTCGATCGGCCGGCGGAGTCCTTCGACGAGGCGGCCGACGCCTTCCGGCCGACCGTTTGCCTCGTCCAGGGCGACGGGGCGCTGGCGATGGTGCGCCGCGCGGCTGCCCGCGGCCTCGCCGCCCTGTGGTACCTGCACTCGGCATCCAACCTCGCGGCGATGGGCGTGGCGCAAGCCGCCGAGCTGCCGGTCGAGCTGATCTGCTGCTCGCGCTTCGTGGCGCGCCGGCTGCGCGAGGAGCTGGGGCTGCAGGCGACGGTCCTCTATCCGCTGGTCCGCGAGGCGGAGTACCGGGTCGAGCGCGCACCCGGCCGCGGCTGCCTGGCGATGTTCAACCCGGTGCCCTTCAAGGGCTACGAGACGCTCCTCGGGCTGCTGCCGCTGCTGCCCGAGGAGCGCTTCCTGGTCGTCGAAGGCTGGTTCCTCGGCGATCGTCTGGAGGAAGTGCGGCAGGACCTCGCCCGTCATCCGAACGCCGCCCTGCTGCGGCGCCGGGCGGACGTGCGCGAGATCTACCGCCAGACCGGCCTGCTGCTTGCGCCCTCCGTCGGCGAGGAGGGTGCCGGCCGCGTCGTCCTCGAAGCGCAGGCGAGCGCCATTCCCGCCCTGGTCAGCCCGCGCGGCGGCCTGCCGGAGATGATCGGCGGCGGCGGCCTGGTGGTGGACGACTACCGCGATCCCGGGGCCTGGGCGGCGGCAGTGACCGCCCTGCGCCGCGATCCGGAAGAGCTGGCTCGGCTGGGACGCGCCGCGGCGGCGCACCTGCGCGAGGACGAGTTCGCCGGCGAGGCCGTCGTCCGCCGCTTCCTCGCCCTCTGCCGGCAGGCGGAGGCCAGGGCCGAGACGGTCCGGCCGGCGGCGGGAACGTAACCTCCCTGGCAGGAGAAGACGTCTCTAGAAAGACCAAACGTCTCTAGAAAGGGAGAGGGAGGGGGCGTTCCCTTCCCCCCGGAGGATCGAGGGAGATCTAGTCATGCCTTCCGGACTCACCGCGGAGCAGGTCGAGGCCTTCGCGCGCGACGGCGTGCTCTTTCCCCTGCCCGCGCTCGCCGGCGCGGAGGTGGCGCGCCATCGCGCCGCCTTCGAGCGGCTGCGCGACCGGCTCGGCGGCAGCCCGAAAGCTGCCGAGATGAGCCAGCCGCAGCTGCACTACCGCTGGGCCTACGACCTCGCCACCCACCCCGCCGTCCTCGACGCTCTCGAGTCGCTGCTCGGCCCGGACCTGCTCGTCCATTCGGCCTCGATCTTCGCCAAGCGGGCGCACGACCCGAGCTTCGTCTCCTGGCACCAGGACGGCTATTACTGGCGGTTGAGCGAGCCGCTCCTGGTCTCGGCCTGGGTGGCGCTGGCCGACAGCCATGCCGCCAACGGCTGCATGCGCGTGCTGCCCGGCTCGCAGCGCGCCGAGGTGCCGCACGGCGAAGCCTTCGGCGAGGCCCACAACATGCTGGCGAGCGGCCTGCACGTGGCGGCGCCGGTGGACGAGTCGCGGGCCGTCGAGGTGACGCTCGCGGCCGGCGAGATGTCGCTGCACCACCTCAACCTGATCCACGCCTCGAGCCCCAGCCACTCGCCCGAGGAGCGCATCGGCTTCGCCATCCGCTACACCGTGCCGGGCGTCCGCCAGGCCCTGCCGCACCATGCCGTGGTGCTGGCCCGCGGCCGCGACGAGAGCGGCTGCTTCGAGCTGCTCCGGCGGCCGCCCGGCGACGACCTCGAGGAGGGGCTGGCGGCCCAGCAGGAGTTCCTGGCCTGGCAGCGGCGCGTGCGCCTCCCCGGCCGGGGCGGACATGGCTGACATGGCCGGCGCCGGCGCCGACGACACGGACGGTCCCGACGGCCAGGCGCGGCGGCGCTGGGTCGAGCAGGTCTACGATCCTTTCCGGGAGCGCGCCCGGCGCGACCTGTTCCTGAGCCTTGCCGTCTTCTGCAATCAGAACCGGCCGGAGGCCGGCTACTACTTCGAGTTCGGCTGCCACGGCGCGCGCACCATGCGGCTGGCCTACGACGCCTTCCACGCTCTTTTCGACTGGTCCTACGTCGCTTTCGATTCGTTCGCCGGCCTGCCGGAGATCGGCGACGTCGACCGCCACCCGGGATGGCGCCGCGGCGCGCTCAGCACCTCCGAGGAGGACTTCGTGCGCGCCGTGGTCGGCCACGGCATGCCGCGCGAGAAGCTGCTCACCGTGCCCGGCTTCTACCAGCAGAGCCTGACTCCGGAGCTGCGCGACCGGCTGCTGCCGGCGCGGGCCGCGGTGATCCTCGTCGATTGCGACCTCTACGAATCGACCGTGCCGGTGCTCGAGTTCGTCCGCCCCTTCCTCACCCGCGGCACGGTGCTGGTCTTCGACGACTGGTTCTGCTTCTGCGGCGACCCGGAGCGCGGCGAGCGGCGCGCCTTCCGCGAGCTCCGCGAGCGCCATCCGCGGCTGCGCTTCGAGGACTTCCTGCAGGGCAGCGAGGCCAAGGCGTTCATCTATCTCGGCGAGGACGGGTGAGAAGGCGCCGCGGGGCGGGCGGGCGATCAGCACTGCCTGGCTCGCCTTTGATCCAGTGACACCGTTCCGAAGAAGTGGACGCCGATCGGTTCGCGGGCTCCAAAGACTGGCATGAATAAGCGAGCCATCAGTCATTACTTCCGGGAGCGTCAGCTCGCTTCCTAAAGAGGAGCGGCAGCAGTATGAAGGTCTGGACGTACGGAATGACGAGGCCAATCACCATGCCGCCAGCGACATTCACTAGATTTCCTGTCGGCACTCTTGGTAGCATCCCAACTACCAAGCCAGGTATAGCCGAGGTGGGTAAACCAAGTATTATCAAAGCTGCCCCTCCTGGAATGTCGAGGTCGTGGCCCCACGAAAATGTGGAGGCCAGATCAAGAGCGACCACGAATGCCAGGAACAATAACCATGCTGGTTTCAACTGCCGCGTTTGACCGGAAGACATTGCTGCCAGCCAAGTGGCCGCATTCATGCAACCGGCTCCTACGACTGGTGCGGGGTACAGGAGGTACCAGGCCAGGCTTCCCGCCGCGAGCCCATATGCTGCAAAAACAACAAGCACGCCTCTGATGACAACAACCCCAAGCAGGGGACCGGAAGCTAGCCGGCGCAACGCTGGCCAGCGATTCGACTTGTAGCCTCTCCCCCCATTTGTCACTTACGGCACCACGTCGAATCCGAAACCCGCCATCTGGCCTAGTGACTCATCGCTGCACTCTGCTTGGCATGCCGCCAGTACGTCGGCCGCCCAACCAGTGCGCCTCAAGACCATCGAGGGCCGCCTCGAGGTGGGCCAGGGCAACCTCGAGCGGGCGGCGCGAGCCTTCACCACCGCTCGCCGCCGCTTCCAGGGCCAATGACCGGAGCGGTTTCGGCGACATTCTGAACTTTCGACACCTCTTCAACGGTTCACTCGCGTTCGTCTTCCCAGCGCCTACCTGAGCGAGTTGACACCCGCCCTTTGACCGGGATGCTCACCACCCCGGCCATTGGGCCGGAGCAACGCTAGCTAGCGCTAGCGGGTCAATCTCGCCTGCGCTGTCGGATATTAAACAATACAAAAGCAACGGCGGCTAAGAGAAAAATGCAAGTAAGGCCGAAGAAGGTGTTACCTCGCGTAGCAAATCGCTCGGGATCTGACGTTGGAGGCCCGCCTGCCGCCCACCAATTGTAGAGCGTGGAATTTCCGGTCCAGCCGGAGGCGCCAAACAGCAAAGCCGGTGGGAGCCAACGCCAGCAGCGAGAGTTCACGGTCACGGCAGATCAAGTCCACCACCGGCGCACCCGAAGCCATGACACCTCGGATAATCAGGTGGGATGGGCGGCATCGCCGGTGCGGCGCATGTCTTTCTGCATTTGTCTAACACGCCGTCCGCGAAGGAGTTGCATTGGTTCCACGGGGCCCATCTGCCTGTCGCTCTCCCCGGCACGAGCTGCTTATTAACACACCCCTCATCGACGTCCTTCACTGGCGTACAAGAGGTTCCCGGCATCTGGCTTTGCCCTCGATGATCTACGACAGCGGTGGACACACCAACCGGGCATGCAGGCAGCGCACCATTGTCAGCTGGTCCCATGCCTGCCTCAACGGTATCTGTCTTGAGGAAGCAATGCTTCAGCCCGAACGTTCGGGAAATAGTGTCAACAAACTGATTTACCTCGACGTCTCGACAGCATCGGTATACGGTTAGGCCAAGCGGGTCAACGAATGCCAGGGGATTCTCGGTGGCGTAGGAGTACACATTCATGCTCCCTCCCCGCAAGCCAAGCGGGTCGGGCCTTACGTACTGTGCGGTCCCTGCGTCATACCAGCGGTTAAGGTTGTAGTACAGCCCGGAGCTGAGATGGGTGTTGTCGTCCCAGACTATATCGTCCCACTGGCCAGGCAAGCGAAGGAAAATGCCCGCTCGCTGGGCGCTTGGGGTGGTGAAGTCGCGCCCGAAGGGCTCGAAGCCGCCGCTCCAGGTGGCGGTGGCAGCGCCGGTGCTCGCGAGGATCGGCGTTCCGAGGTGGTCTACGGTCAGGAAGGTGAGTATGCCCATCGCGGGCATGCCGTCGAGCTGGGCCACGGGGCGCCCGGCGAAGTAGAAGACGCGGGTCTGGGCCGTCACGGCACTGGTAAATAGGTTCTGCTGCTGCCGTTGGTAGAGCAGGCCCTCGGAGCCGTAGGTGGGGATGGTCACGAGCGGACCGCAGTCGGTGACCGCGTTGCGGGCCTTCGCGAGGAAGCCGCGGCCGTCGTAGGCGAGGGTGCTGGTCTCGTGGCTGGTCTCCTCGGTCATGCGGCTGAGCTTGCCGGCGGCGTCCGGGAGGAAGTCCAGGTGCGAGGTCGGAGTGGATTCGAGGAGGACGTTGCCGGCGGGGTCGTAGGCGAGATACTTCGTGCCGGCGCTGTTGGCGAGCGCGATGGTGTTCAGAAGCGGCGTGTCGCCGTGCGGGTTCGCGGCGTTGACCTGGTAGGCGTAGGTGTCCTTCGCGCCGCCGCCGCGATCTTCGCTCAAGCGGTTGCCGATGGTGTCGTAGGCCCAGGTGCGGGTGCCCCAAAGGGTGGGGGCGTTGGCCTGGGTGAGGAAGTATTGAAAGTCTTGGTAGGAGAAGCTCCGGCCGGGGGTGATGGCGGTGATGTTGCCGATGGCGTCCGTGGTGTAGGTCCACGCGAGGAGGGTGCCGGCGGTGATCGCGGTCGGATAGTAGCGCTGATCGAAGGTGTGGGTCTCGGCGACGTCGTTGGCGAGATGCAGTTGCTGTAGCGGCCCCGCGGCCGAGTAGACGGTCGGAGCGGCCGGCGTCGAGGTGACGATCGGCGTGGTCGTCCCCTGGCAGGCGTTGGCGCCCGCGGCGGTCGAGTAGGAGAGCGCGGCTTGGCGATCGGCCACGTCGTAGGTGTAGCAGGCGGTGACGTTGCCGGGATAGGCGATCGAGGTCCGGTTGCCGTTGGCGTCGTAGGCGTAGCCGAGGCCGGTGCCCTGCACGCCGTCTTGCAGGGTGCGCCCGAAGAGGTCGTAGGTGTAGTCGATGACGGAGGCGCTGGCGCCGCTCCCCTTGGTGATCGAGGAGAGGCGGCCGATCGGCGAGGTGCCCGTCGCCGTCGTGGTGTCGTAGGCGTAGGTCGTCGTCAAGGTCGGATCGCCTGAGTAGGTCACCTGCGTCGGCCGGTCCGCGGGATCGAGCTGCCGAGTGGTAACCACTCCCCGCGCGTCGGTCTGCTGCACCAGGGCGCCGTGAGCATTGTATGCGTAGGTGGTCACGTCCGTGACCGGCGAGGTCTGAGCCGTCAGCAGATCCCGGTC
>DATDGZ010000174.1:0-31571 GCA_036521795.1 Thermoanaerobaculia bacterium
CCAGACCATCAGGCATGAAGATGAAGGCGGCCGAAGAGCCCAGTGACCGGAGGGGCGGAGGGAGGGCCCGGCCGGGGGGGCATGCCCCGTAGGTGAGTTAGCGGGTGCGGTGCTGCACGAACTGGGCGAGCGCCCGCAGCGGGTCGGCCTTGCGGCCGAGCGGCGCGAGCGAGTCGACGGCGAAGCCGAGGAGCTCGGCGGCGAGCGACTGCGCGCCGGCCACCCCCAGCAGCTTGACGAAAGTGACCTTCGCCTCGTCCTGGTGAACGTCCTTGCCGGTGGTCGCGGCGCTGCCGAGCACGTCCAGCAGGTCGTCCGAGATCTGGAAGGCGAGACCGAGGTTCTTGGCGTAGCGGGCGATCAGCTCGAGATCGCGGCGCCGGGCGTCGGCGGCCATCGCTCCGAGCTCGCCGGCGGCCATGAACAGGGCGCCCGTCTTGTGGCTGTGGATGTACTCGAGGAGCTCGAGATCGAGCTCGCCCGGCCCGGCCAGGAGATCGAGCGCCTGGCCCCCGATCAGCCCCTCGCTGCCGATGGCGGCGGCCAGGTGGTGGACCATGTCCTCGCTGGTGTAACGCCGGGGCGCCAGGCGGTGGGCGCTCTCCGCCACCAGCGCGTAGGCACGGTTGAGGAGCGCCAGGGCGGCGAGCAGCGCGACGCTCTCGCCGAAGGCCAGGTGCACGGTGGGACGCCCGCGGCGCAGGGTGGCGTCGTCCATCGACGGCAGGTCGTCGAGCACCAGCGAGCAGGCATGGACCATCTCGACCGCGCAGGCGAGATCGAGCACCGCGTCCGGGCGGCCGCCGAACAGCTCGGCCACCACCAGCGTGAGAACCGGCCGCACGCGCTTGCCGGCGCCGGTCAGCGCGTAGTGCATGGCGCGATGGACCGGCTCGGGCCGCTGCTCGGCCGCCGGCAGCAGCTCCGGCAACCGCCGGTCCACGCGGGCGGCGAGGGCCGCCAGGCCGCCCGCCAGCGAGCGGAGGTCCTGGCCCGCTCCGGCGGCGGGCGCCGGCACCCGGGGAGCGCTCAGAAGGAGCGGATGGCCTCGTCCTCGCTGTCGAAGACGTCGAAGACCGTGATCAGCTGGGTGATCTGAAGGATGTCCGACACCTTGGAGGGCAGGTTGGCCAGGCTCAGCTTGACGCCGCGGTTGGTGGCGGTGGTGAAAGCGCTCACCAGCTCGCCGACTCCCGACGAGTCGATGGTGGTGACGTCCTTGAGGTTGATCACCACCTTGGTGGCGCCACCGTTGATCGCATCCTGGACCGCGTTGCGCAGCGCCACGTCTCCCATCCCGATGGTGATCTTGCCCTTCAGGTCCAGGATCGTGACGCCGTCCCTCTGCCGCACGTTGACTTTCATCTCATGCCTCTCCTATCTCATATCTCACGTTCACGCCTGGCGTTCGCGTTCGGCCTGGCCGTGCCGGGCGAGCCGCTTGCGCAACGTCACCACCGTGCCGCCGCCCGGCCACAAACCGTACTGGATGTCATCCATGAAGCTCTTCATGTAAAAGATCCCGCGGCCATTCGGCTTGAGCAGGTTCTCCGGCGCCAGCGGGTCCTCGAGGTCGGAGGGATCGAAGCCCTTCCCCTCGTCCTGCACCCGGATGACCAGCAAGTCCCCCTCGTTGCCCTCGAGGGTGAGATCGACGTGGACCTGCTTGGCGGGGTCTTCCAGGTTGCCGTGCTTGATGGCGTTGGCCACCGCCTCGCGGACCGCGACGTCGATCCAGTGCCGGTTGTCGTCGTCCAGGCCGAGTTGATCCAGAGAGTCCTTGAGCACCAACTGGACCAGCTCGATGTTCTCGAAGCGGCTCCCGATGGCCAGATGGAAGCTCTTGTCGTCCGACATTGCCGGAGCCCCTCGCGCGCAGTCTAGCAGATCCCGCCGGGCTGGCCGGACGGGCTACAGCCACCCGGAGATCAGCGAGGCGAGCGCGGCCACCGGCGCCAACGCCGGCCTCGCGCCCGGCGACGTCCCCATCAGCCGCATCGCCATGGGGATGATGACCAGCAGCTGGACACCGTCGAACAGGGCGTGCGCCGCGATGGCCGGCCAGATCGTCTGCCGCCAGCGCACCAGGAAGGCGTAAATCAGCGACAGCAGCGTGATGCCGAGCAGCATGAAGGGCTGCCCGTAGGAGAGGTGCGCCAGCACGAAGAAGCCGCTCGAGAGCACGATGCCGATGCGCGGCTGCAGGAAGCCGCGGAAGAAGGTCTCCTCCACGAAGCCTGCCGACAGGCTCACCATCAGCCGCACCAGGACCGGCAGCGATGCGATCCAGGGCACGATGGCCGAGGGCTTCGGGAGCGCCTTCTCGCCGCCGATCGCATAGATGGCCAGGGCGGCGGCAAGCAGCGCCAGCAGCACTGCTCCCCAGGCGCAGATCCCCAGCAGCAATCCGATCAGCACCTCCCGGGAGACGTCCGGCGCCACCAATCCGAGCTGGACGGCCATCTGGCGCCAGAACGGAAAGCGCGGCGAGAGCTCCGGCATCTCGGAGGCTCGAGCTGGCGGAGGAGCTGGAGGAGGAATGGCGGAGAGATCCGGCATCTCGGGGGCAGGAGGCATGGCGGAGAGGTCCGGCATCTCCGGCGCGGGGGCAGTGGCAGGGGCAATGGCAGGGGCAATGGCAGGGGCAGGCGCAGGCGCAGGCGCAGGGCCGTGCCTGGGGACCGCGGCGAAGCCGAGCACCATCCATCCGAGAACCACCGCTGCGAGCATCCCGTGCAGCAGGAACAGCCGCGGCGTGCTGATCGACGAGAGGTCGAGCTTCTGCTCCGCGAGGCCGATCTCGCCCAGCGGCGCGAAGATCCCGAACCACAGGATGAAGAAGACCAGCGCCGACGCGGCCACGCGGCGCCAGGGCTGCCGGAAGCCGGGCGGCATCAGGCCCCGGCGGCGGCACAGCCAGTCGAACGCCCAGGTGGCGAGGAGGGCCACCACCGCCGGCCCGAGGAGTCGCAGCAGGAGCGCGAGCGGAGCCAGCGGGGGCGCCGTCAAGGCCATGCGCCGGCTTCAGCTCCCCTGCCGGGTGCGGAAGCTGCGCAGCACCAGCATCGCCTGGTTGATCCGCTGGATGCGCCGGTTGCGCTGCTGGATCGCCGGGATGTCGTCCAGCGGCGGCTGGTCGCCGCGCAGCTCGCGCAGATGGCGGTCCATCTCGAACACCAGCTTGTCGAGGTCGGCCGCGGTCAGGGTGCGGAACGTCCGTTCGGTCACCAGCGTAAAGCCCTCCGCGATGTCGCGGGCCATCGCGTAGGCGCTGCCGCCGGGAAAGGCCATGACCGCCGATGATATCCCGCCGCGCCGCCGCCCGGCCATCGCCGGGCCGTGGGGTCGTGGGTCCGTTTCCCCGCGAGGGTCCCTTCGCGAACGGACCCACTCCCTGCCTCCGATGCCCGCCGCAGCCGCGTGTTATGATGCGTCGCGCCGTCTGTCCAACCGCCATGGCCGGCGGGTCTTTCACCCGCAAAGCTCGCCACACCCGATCTTAGGAGGAGTTCCCGTGAGCCGCTTCCCAGGCGTCGATCTTCTCGAAGTGGACGCGCTCCTGACTGCCGAGGAGCGGATGGTGCGCGACACCGTCCGCGCGTTCGTCGACGACAAGGTCAAGCCGATCATCGAGGAGTGCCACCGCGAGGGGCGCACCCCGCTCGAGCTGGTGCCCGAGATGGGCGCTCTCGGCTTGTTCGGCGCCAGCATCTCGGACTATGGCCTGCCCGGGCTGGGCGGCGTCGCGTATGGCCTGATCATGCAGGAGCTCGAGCGCGGCGACTCGGGGCTGCGCAGCTTCGCGTCGGTGCAGAGCTCGCTGGTGATGTACCCGATCTACGCCTTCGGTTCGCAGCAGCAGAAGGACCGCTGGATTCCCCGGCTCGCGACCGGCGAGGCGATCGGCTGCTTCGGCTTGACCGAGCCTGATTTCGGCTCCAACCCCGGGGGGATGCGCACCACCGCCCGCCGCACCCCTGCCGCTGACACCGCTGGCGGCGCCGGCGCCAACCGTGGCGACGGCGGCGACTGGGTCTTGAACGGCAGCAAGCAGTGGATCACCAACGGCACCCTGGCCGATGTCGCGGTGGTGTGGGCCCGCACCGACGAGGGCATCCGCGGCTTCCTGGTCGAGAAGGGCACTCCGGGCTTCACCGCCGCCGACCAGCACGGCAAGTTCTCCCTGCGCGCCTCCACCACCTCCGAGCTCGGCTTCCACGAATGCCGCATCCCCGGCGACGCCATCCTGCCGGGCACGACCGGCCTCAAGAACGCGCTCATGTGCCTGAACCAGGCGCGCTACGGCATCGCCTGGGGCGGCATTGGCTCGGCCATGGAGTGCTACCACACCGCCCTCGAGTACGCCAAGCAGCGCGTGCAGTGGAACGGCCAGCCGATCGCCTGCCACCAGCTGGTGCAGGAGAAGCTGGTGTGGATGGTCAGCGAGATCGCCAAGGGCCAGCTGCTCTGCCTGCAGCTCGGCCGCCTGAAGGACAGCGGCCGGCTCAGGCCGCACCACGTCTCGCTCGGCAAGCGCAACAACGTCTGGGTGGCCCGCGAGTGCGCCAAGCTGGCGCGCGAGGTGCTCGGCGCCAACGGCATCGTCGACGACTACCCGGTGATCCGGCACATGCTGAACATCGAATCGGTCTACACCTACGAGGGCACCCACGACGTCCACGGCCTGATTCTGGGCCAGGCGATCACCGGCATCCCCGCCTTCAACGCTCCCACGCTCACCGACGAACCGGTCGCGGCGGCACGGCCGCCACGGCCGCCACTGCCGCCACGGCAGGCGTCGCCGCCAGTTCCGGCAGCGCCGCAGCCGGCCGGCAAGGAGGCTGAGGCCGCCGCCGCCGGATCGCCGCCAGCCGCCATCGCCGGGGGAGGCCGCTGACATGGTCCTCGACCAGCTGCTCGAGCAGGACTTCATCCGCGTCACCGAGCAGGCGGCCATCGCCGCCGCCAGGACGATGGGCTACGGCGACCGCCGGCACTCCGACCAGGTGGCCGTCGAGGCGATGCGCCGGGAGATGGACTCGCTGCCGATGAGCGGCCGCGTGGTCATCGGCGAGGGTGAGCGCGACAAGGCGCCGATGCTCTACGTCGGCGAGGAGCTCGGGGCCGGGAGGCAAGCCGCCCGGCCGGGCGGCGCCGATCAACCTGCCGCCCGCCACCTCTACCCCGAGGTGGACATCGCGGTCGACCCCCTGGAAGGCACCAATCTCTGCGCCCTGGGCGCCCCCGACTCGATCGCCGTGCTCGCGGCGTCCGAGCGCGGCGGCCTGCTGCACGCCCCCGACATCTACATGGACAAGATCGTGGTCGGCCCCACGGCCCGCGGCCACGTCGACATCGACGCGCCGGTCGCCGAGAACCTGCGCAACATCGCCGCCGCCTTCGGCCGCCAGATCTCCCACCTCACCATCGTGGTGCTCGACCGCGAGCGCCACCAGCAACTGGTCGCCGACATCCGCCAGGCCGGCGCCCGCATCCGCCTGATCCCCGACGGCGACCTGTCGGCGGGCATCTCGGCGGCGGTGCGCGGCACCGGCGTGCACGCGGTGTTCGGCATCGGCGGCGCGCCGGAGGGAGTGATCACCGCCGCCGCCATGCGCTGCCTCGGGGGGGAGATCCAGGCCCGCTTGAAGGCGACGAACGAGGAGCAGCAGGAGCGCGTGCGGGCGCTCGGCATCCAGGACCTCGACCGGATCTATCACACCGCGGACCTGGCGCCGGGGCAAGAGATCCTATTCAGCTCCACCGGGGTGACCGACGGCGAGCTGCTCAAGGGGGTCCGGTTCTTCGGCGGCGGCAGCCGCACCTCGACGCTGTTCATGTCGCTGTCGCGCAAGATCATCCGCTTCGTCGACACCATTCATCGCGACGAGGTGACGACACCGGTCCGGTTCCTGTAGCGGCCGGGGCTCTCTCGTGGCCGGTATCGGATAGGGCCGGTCTATAATCGGTACCCTAGAATCGGCGCCGGCAGACCATGGGCATCGTTGGCAACCTCCGCACCATGCAGCTCGAGGAGCTGCTGCAGTGGCTGTCGCAGAGCAAGAAGAGCGGCACGCTCGAGGTCAACAGCGGCAAGGTCGAGAAGCGGATCTATTTCAAGGACGGGCGCATCATGTCGTCCTCGTCCTCCAAGCCCGAGGAGTACCTGGGCCACTTCCTCGTTAGCCACGGCCTGATCAGCGAGATGGAGCTCTCCAAGGCCATCGAGCTGCAGGAGAAGACCCGCACCCTGCTGGGCAAGATCCTGGTAACCACCGGTGCGCTGCGCGAGAACGACCTCCATCGCATGCTGCGGTTCAAGGCCGAGGAGAGCATCTACGACATCTTCGCCTGGACCGAGGCCGACTTCCGCTTCCTCGACGACGTGCTGCCCGAGAGCGCGATGGTGCCGATGAGCCTGGACGTCACCGCCATCGTCATGGAAGGCGTGCAGCGGGTCGACGAGTGGCGGCGCATCCGGCAGCTGATCCCCACCTCGGAGGCGATCCCGGTGAGCGTCGGCGAGCTCCAATTGGACCATGCGCGGCCGGGCGAGCGGCGCATCCTCGAGCTGGTCGACGACAACCGCACGGTCGAGGAGATCCGAGTGCAGACCCACTCCTCGGAGTTCCACGTCTGCCGGGTGCTGTTCGAGCAGCAGCGCCTGGGGAGGATCAAGATCGTCAAGCCGCGTTGGAGCCTGCCGCCTCCCGACGACGGCACCGGCCCCCGGGCCGGCACCACCACCCACGCCATCGCCACGGCGCTCTCGGCCACCGCGCTGCTCGAGGCCGCGAAGCTCCATCTCGACGAGAAGAACTTCGACTCGGGGCTGCGCCACCTGCGCGCCGCCCGCAGCCTGGAGCCGGACAACCGCGATGTGCAGGAGGCGCTCAACCAGGGCGAGAAGCTGATCCGCGAGGAGATCGAGCGCGACGGCGTCAAGCTCACCTCCATCCCACAGCTGGCCGCGAGCATGGAGCAGCTGCAGTCGGCCAAGATCACGCCCCACGAGGGCTTCATGCTGACCCGGATCAACGGCACCTACGACATCCAGTCGATCGTCAAGATCACCCCGATGCCGCAGCTCGACGCCCTGATGGTCTTCTGGAAGCTGTCCAAGGCCGGCCACATCCGCCTCGCCGCCAAGGCGGCTCGCTAAGCGAGGCAGCCCGCGAGGCGAGGCAGCCCGCGAAGCTAGAGAGAACCTGCCTTGGTACTCCCCGCCAGCCGCGGCCGCGACACGTGCAGATTGCCGGCGACGGCGAAGCGCAGCGGCCAGGCCGCCGCCTCGCCGGCGTAGGCGACGCCGATCCGCGGTCCCGTCGCCACCTGTCCCGGCGCCACCGGCTCGCCCGCGGTGAGCCGCAGCGGGCCCCGGTCGAGCCGCAAGCCGTCGCAGGCGCGGTCGACGGCCAGGGCCTGGCAGAGCTTGCCGGGCCCGCCGGCGAGATCGCCGGGGCGCGGCGGCGCCGGCCAGGCGCGGTGGCGGCGCATCGTCTCCTCCCCGGCCACCGGCTCGCCGGCGCGCAGCAATACCGCGGAGCCGACGTCCGCCTCGCCGGTCACGGCGTTGAGGCACCAGTGCATGCCATAGATGAAGTAGACGTAGGCGTGCCCCCCCGGCAGGTAGAGGCTGGCGTTGCGCGGCGTGCGCCGTCCACCCCAGGCATGGCTGGCGCGGTCCGGCGCGCCGAGATAAGCCTCCACCTCCACCAGGCGCAGGACCAGCGTGTCGCCCTCGACCTCGCGCACCAGGTAGCGGCCCAGCAGGTCGCGGGCGACCGCCTCGGCGGGGCGGCGGTAGAAGGACGGCGGCAGGGGAGCCAGGGGACCCGCCGCGGCTCCCCCTTTGCGGTGATCGCGGTGCACGGGACCGAGGTCTACTCGTGGCGCAGCGCCGCCAGCGCATCGCCGCCCGTCGCCCGGCGCGCCGGCAGCCAGTTGGCGAGCAGAGCGATCGCGGCGAGGACCAGCGGCACGGCGCCGTAGGTCGACGGATCGGCGATCCCGACTTCGTACAGCTGGCCCGCCAGCAGCCGGCTGAAGGCATAGGCGCCGGCCAACCCGAGAACGAGACCGGCGGCGACCAGCTTCATCCCCTGGCGGACGATCATCCGCACCACCTGGCCGCGCTGGGCCCCCAGGGCCATGCGGATGCCGATCTCGTGCGCCCGCTCGCCGACCGAGTGGCTGACCAGCCCGTACACCCCGACCGCCGCCAGCGCCAACGCCAGGGCGGCGAAGAGTCCCAGCAGAGAGGTCTTGACGCGGTTCTCGGCGAGCGTCGAGGAGACGACGTGCTCGAGAGTCTGCACCTTGTCGAGCGCCAGCTCTGGATCGAGCTGCTGGATGGCCCGGCGGATCGGCCCGATCAGTCGCCGCGGGTCGCCGGCGGTGCGCACGACCAGGGCCGATCTCGCGGCCGAGATCTGGCGCTGCGGGACGTAGATCTCGATCTGCGGCTCGCGGGCGAGATCCGTGTCGCGCACGTTGCCCACCACGCCGATCACCTGCCACCATTGCGCCTCCGGCCTGGTCGGCAGACGGCCGAAGGTCACGCGGCGGCCGAGCGCATCGCGTCCCGGCCACAGCCGCGCCGCCGCGAAACGGCTGACGATCGTCACCGGCGGGCTCCGCAGGTCGTCCCGCTGGTCGAAGCTCCGCCCTTCCAGGAGCGGGATCTTCATCGCCGCGAAGTAGTCGGGACTGACGAGACTGCCGTGACCGCTGTGGTCTTCGCCCGCCGCGCCCGGCGAGCCCCCTTCGGGCACGACGTTGACGAATTGACTGCCCTCGGCGAGCGGCAGCCAATCGGTGGCGGCCGCGTGCTCCACCCCCGGCAGTGCGCCGATGCGGTCGAGCGCCCGCTGGAAGAAAGCCCCCTGGCGCGCCGGGTCGGGATATCTCGACTCGGGCAGCGCCAGGCTCGCGGCGATCACGCCTTGCGGCTCGAAGCCGGGATCGACTGCCTGCAGGCGCCCGAAGCTCCGGATGAGCAGACCCGCGCCGACCAGCAGGGTCAGCGCCAGCGCCACCTCGCCGAGCACCAGGACACTGCGCGCCAGCCGGCCGCGCCGGCCGCCCGAGATCGCCCGGCTCCCTTGCCGCAGCGCACCGTAGAGCGGGCCGCGGGTCGCCGTCAACGCCGGGACCAGGCCGCAGACGACTCCCGTCGCGACCGAGACCAGGAGCGTGTAGGCGAGGACTCGCGCATCGATGCCGATCGCTTCGGAGCGCGGAATGGCGTCAGGGTCGAGCGCGATCAGCGAGCGCGTTCCCCACAGCGCCACCAGCAGCCCCAGCGCGCCGCCGGCGGCGAACAGGATCACGCTCTCGGCGACGATCTGCCGCGCCAGGCGCCGCCGCCCGGCCCCCAGCGCGGCACGCACGGCGATCTCGCGCTCGCGTGCGCCCATCCTCGCGAGCAGCAGGTTCGCCACGTTGGCGCAGCCGATCAGCAGCACCACCCAGACCGCCAGCTGCAGCATGGCGAGCACCGGCCGGATGTCCTCGACGGTCAGGTCCTGCAGGCGCATGAGCACCACCCCCCATCCCGCGTCCTCGGCCGGGTATTGCCGCTCGAGCCGCCCGGCGAGCGCCGACATGTCCGCCTGGGCACGCGCCAGGCTCACTCCGGGCCTCATCCGCCCCAGCACGTGCAGATAGTGGGCCCCGCGGCGCTCCTTGGCATAGTCGAGCGCGAGCGGCACCCAGAGCCGGCTCCCGCGCGGGTATTGCAGGGATGACGGCGCGATCCCGACCACCGTGTGCGGACGGCCATCGATGGTGATCGGACGCTGGAGGATCCCTGGATCGCCGCCGAAGCGTTGCTGCCAGAGGTCCGCGCCGAGAACTACCACGCCTTCAGCGCCCGGCCGATCGTCCGCCGGCTGCAACAACCGTCCGGCGAGCGGCTGCACGCCCAGGGTGCGGAAGAAGTCGCCGGTCACCGCCGCTCCGGCGAGCGCCTGGGGCTCTGCGCCGGCGCCGGTTAGCGTCAGGCGGCGCCTCCGGACCGCGTCGAGGCTGGCAAAGACCTGGTTCAGCCGGCGCCAGTCGTGGAAGTTGGGAGGCGAGCCGCCCATCTCGCGGTACCCGAGCTTCGGCGCGCTCTCGACCACCACCACGAGCTGCTCGGGCCTGGGGAAGGGTAGCGGCCGCAGCAGGACGCCATTGACCACACTGAAGATCGCCGTGTTGGCGCCGATGCCGAGGGCCAACGTGATCAGTGCGGGCGCGACGACGCCAGGGTTGCGCAGGAGCGAGCGTGCGCCGAAACGCAGGTCCTGCCAGACGCTATCCATCCGAGGTCATCTCCGAGGTCCCACTCGTCTGATCATAGATACTTGGGGGGATCGAGCTCAAGCACCGGGCCTGCCGGGTAGTGTCCTAGATTGCCGTATACTCCTGCCGTCCCCCGAGGCGTGCCCCTGGCCCGAGCTTGCAACACGGGAGGACCGTCGCCATGAGCCCGTCGCCGATGACCTCCGCCCGCTCGAGGATTCTGCCCGAGCTGTTCGCGTCGCTGCCGGAGCCGTTCGCCGCGAGCTTCGATCCCGATGCCCCCTGGGCGCTGCTCGGCGAGCCGCTGGATGCCGTGCTGGCGGCGCTGCCTTCCGCCGCGATCGCGGTGCGCCTGCTCCCCGAGGTCCACCTGTCCGGCGACCGCATCGCCATCGGCCGCGGCGCCCGCATCCATCCCGGCGTCGTGCTCGAGGGGCCGCTCTTCGTCGGCGAGGACGTCGAGATCCGCCCCGGGGCCTACGTCCGCGGCGGCGTCTGGATCGGCGACGGCTGCGTGGTGGGAGCGAGCACCGAGATCAAGCGCGCCATCCTGCTGCCGGGCGCCAGGGCGCCGCACCTCAACTACGTCGGCGACTCGATCCTCGGCGCCGGCGTCAATCTCGGCGCCGGGACCATCCTCTCCAACTTCCGCCACGACGGCGGCGAGGTGCGTATCGGCAGCGCCGGCGGGCCGCGGACGGCGACCGCCGCCGGCGCCGCGGATCGAGCCGGCATCCCGAGCGGCCGGCGCAAGCTGGGCGCGGTGCTCGGCGACGGCGTGCTGACCGGCTGCAACTGCGTCCTGCACCCGGGCGTGGTGGTGGGCCGCGAGACCCAGATCTACCCGGGCGTGCAGCTGCGATCCGGCGTCTATCCCGAGCGCAGCGTCGTCAAGCTGCGCCAGGACCTCGAGGTGACGCCGCGGGCGGAGCGGCCGTAGGTTCCGGCTGGGGAAGCTCCCTTCCTAAAACCCACTACCCTAGATCAGTCCGATGGGTCGCGGGAACGCGGCCGTGATGCTCTTGTCGGCGGCGGGCGAGGTGACGACGACCAGCGTGCGGTCGTCGTCCGCGGGCGCGCCAAGGCTCCACTCCTCGACGTCGGCGAACATCGCCTCGACCACCGCCTGGGAGGGCTGGCCCTGGTGCCGGCGGGCCACCGCCAGCAGCCGCTCGAGGCCGTACTCCTCGAGCGGGGCGGCGGCGGGCGGATGCGGGAGCTGCGCGAGCTTCGGGAGCTGAGGGATGTTCGGGCTGTTCGGGCTGCTCGGGCTGCTCGGGCTGCTCGGAGCCAGGCCGGTCTCGCCCGGCGACGCCACGCGGGGAGTGTCCGGCTGGCCGCCCCGGGTCTCGACGATGCCGTCGGTGTAGAACACCAACATGTCCCCGGGCTTCATGATCACGAACCCGCGCTCGTAGCTCGCCTCCGACAGCGGCCCCAGCACCGGTCCGCCCGCTTCCAGGTGGGTGACGGTGCCGTCGGCCGCCAGGTGGAACGGCGGCGGATGGCCGGCGTTGACGTAGATGAACACGCCGTTGAGCTCGAGCTCGCCGTAGAACATCGACACGAAGCGGCTGGTCAGCGTGCTGCGGTGGATGATCCGGTTCATGCGCTCGACGGTGCGCACGATCTTGAAGTCGCGCGCCAGGCCCATGCGCAGCCCCATGTAGATGTCGCGCACCTGCAGCGCGGCGGGCAGGCCATGGCCGGAGACGTCGGCGATCGCCAGGCCGAGGATCTTGTCGGTGACCGGGATGTAGTCGAAGAAGTCGCCGCCGACGCTCTCCATCGGCTCCGAGCGGCCGTACATGTCGAAGTCGCCGTAGGTGGGAGCGCGGCGCGGCAGGATCGAGGCCTGGATCTTGCGCGCCTCCTCGAAAATCCCTTCCATGCGCTCGCGCCGCAGCTTCTGGTTGACGCTGTGACGCACGATGCCGAGCGAGAACAGGATGTCGTCGCGGTTGTTGCCGGGGGCGACGTTGAAGGCGAGGATGTACTCGCCGTCGCCGACCTCGATGGCGGCGAAGCGCTGCACGCCCAGCAGGTCTTCGAGGGTCTTGTCGATGCGCGGATCGTCGGCGTCCATGTACACCGCGCCGTCCTCGATCAGCAGCTCGATCGGCGGGTAGGTGACCGGCACCTTCAGCCCGCGCGGCACCTCCTTGGCGTCGCCGAAGATCCCCGAGAGGACGTAGAACGCGCCGCGGCGGCGATACAGGCGGCCGCCGTAGATCCCCAGCTCGTCGCGGAAGTTGACGACGATGCTCTCGATCAGCGACTGGATGGTCGAGCCCTCGTCCTCGGCGCCATCCAGCGTGGCCACCAGCTGCTCGACCTTCTTCATCAGCGCCCGGTAGTTGACCGGGCGCGCGTCGGCCGCCGTCGCCAAGGGGGCTTCCTCCCGTATCTCCCGTAGATCGAGCATACCAGGACTCAATAACCGCGCGCCGCGATGATAGATTCCCTCCCCGATGAATCGTGAGCGGTCGCTCGCGCGGCTGGCCGGCGAGCTCGCCGCGCGGCGGCCGTGGGACGTGCTGGTGATCGGCGGCGGCGCGACCGGCCTGGGGGCGGCGGTCGACGCCGCGGCGCGCGGCTACCGCACCGCGCTGCTCGAGGGGTACGACTTCGCCAAGGGGACCTCGAGCCGCAGCACCAAGCTGGCGCACGGCGGCGTCCGCTACCTGCGGCAGGGCGACCTCTCGCTGGTGATCGAAGCGTTGCACGAGCGCGGCCTCCTGCTGCGCAACGCTCCCCACCTGGTGCGCCACCTGCGCTTCGTGGTGCCGAGCTACGAGTGGTGGGAGGGGCCGTTCTACGGCGCCGGCCTGAAGGTCTACGACCTGCTCGCCGGCCGCCTCGGCCTGGGGCCGTCGCGCCAGCTGTCGCGCGCCGAGACGCTGGCGCTGCTGCCGACGGTCGAGCCCGCCGGCCTGCGCGGCGGCGTGGTCTATCACGACGCCCAGTTCGACGACGCCCGCCTCGCCGTCACTCTCGCCCGCACTCTCGACGACCTGGGCGGCGTGCCGGTCAACGCCGTGCGGGTGGTCGGCCTGCTCAAGGCCTCCGGCCCGCATGGGCCGCATGGGCTGATCGCCGGAGTGACGGCGCGCGACGAGGAGAGCGGCGAGACCTTCGAGGTCCCGGCGCGGGTGGTGATCAACGCCACCGGCGTCTTCGCCGACGCGGTGCGCCGCCTCGACGAGCCGGGCGTCGAACCGCTGCTGGCGCCCAGCCAGGGAGTCCACCTGGTGCTCGACCGGCGCTTCCTCCCCGGCGACAGCGCGATCCTGGTGCCCCACACCGACGACGGGCGGGTGCTGTTCGCCGTGCCCTGGCTGGGGCGGGTGGTCGTCGGCACCACCGACACGCCGGTCGCCGCCGCCGCGCTCGAGCCGCGGCCGCTGCCGCAGGAGATCGAGTTCCTGCTCGGCCATGCCGGCCGCTACCTGACCGGCCATCCGCGGGCGTCCGACGTGCTGTCGTGCTTCGCCGGGCTGCGGCCGCTGATCGCCTCGGCGGGGGGCATGCCGGCGGGCGGCGCGGGCGGCGCCGTGGGCGGCGCGAGCGGCGCCGTGGGCGGCGGCACCGCGGCGCTCAGGCGGGACCACCTGGTGCAGGTGGCGCCCTCCGGGCTGGTGACCATCACCGGCGGCAAGTGGACCACCTACCGGCGGATGGGCCAGGACGCGGTCGACGCCGCCGCCGCGGTCGCCGGGCTGCCGGACCGCCCCTCGGTGACCGCCACCCTGCGGCTCCACGGGGCTCCCGCCGCCGCGGCCGGCGCGGGGCCGGCGACGTCCGGGTTCGGTGCGGAGCCGGCGACGCCCGGGGCCATTGCGGGGCTGGCGACCTCCGAGGCCGCCGGCGACGACGGCAGCGGCGACGGCGGAGGAGGCGGCGACGGCGGCGGCGGCCATGCCACGGAAGATCCGGAGCTCGCGGGCCTCGTCGCCGAGCGGCCGGAGTGGGGCGAGCTGCTGCATCCCCGCCTGCCCTATCGCGCCGCCGACGTGGTGCGGGCGGCCCGCCACGAGATGGCGCGCAGCGTCGAGGATGCGCTGGCGCGCCGCACCCGCGCCCTGCTGCTCGACGCGCGGGCGAGCGTCGAGGCGGCGCCGCGGACCGCGGCGCTGCTCGCCGCCGAGCTCGGCCGCGACGACGCCTGGCAGCGCCGGCAGGTCGCCGCCTACCGCGAGCTGGCTCGCGGGTACTGGCTGGAGTAGCCGGTAGCCGGTAGCCGGTAGCCGGTAGCCGGTAGCCGGCAGCCGGCAGCCGGCAGCCGGCGGGCACGCGGGGGTGTTCCACCCCCTCATCAGCTCCATCAACTCCGTCAGCCCAAGCCACCCACGCTCGCCAAGGCGCGTTTTGGCGGCCGGCAAGCACCTTCTAAGCAGAGCCGCACACACGCTATGTCGTTGGACTCGCAGCATTGAACATGCTAAGAGTCCGGCCGCCCGCAAGATCGAATGCTCGGGAGGCCGTAGCCGGGTCCGTCCGCCACACGCATCCGCCGGCCAGGTGAGGAGCGCGCGCACGCGATGAAGCCGAGAGACGAGCAGGAGCTGCCGATCATCCGCGTCCGCGGCTGCCTGCTGGTGAGCATCCAGACCGAGCTCCACGACCGGTTGGCGCTCGAGCTGCGCAGCGCGCTGATGGAGCGCGTGCGCACCGAGGGCATCCGGGGCGTCATCCTCGACGTCTCCTGGGTCGAGGTCATCGACAGCTACATCACCCGCATCCTGAACGACATCGGCAAGTCGGTCCGGTTCATGGGCGCCGACTGCTACATGGTCGGCATCCGCCCGGCGGTGGCGATGACCCTGGTCGAGATGGGGGTCGAGCTCGACGCCGTGTCGACCGCGCTCAGCCTCGACGCCGCTCTCGAGAAGCTCGAGCTGCCGCGATGAGGACCGTCGAAAGCGAGATCGGCGCGATCCTTACCGGCTCGATCTCCGAGATCACGCAGCGCAGCATCTTCCGCCGCCTGGGCGGCATGGCGCGGGCGCCGCTGCAGCACCTCTCCACCAAGGACCGCCATGCCATCCAGACCGAGCTCGAGAGCTCGGTCCGGCTCTTCGCGCCCGCCAAGAGCGCCCAGCTCATCGCTTCCTGCGCACGTGCCCTGGCGCTGCTCGGGGCGCCGGGGGGCTCGGCCGACCCGCCGGCCGGAAGCAGCCCGCCCGCCGGCCCGTTCGCGCTCAACCCGTCCGCGGCGCCCGCCGGCCGTGGCGCCGTTGCCGCGCCGGCCGGTTCGCATGCCATGGGCGGCGACAAGCGACTGTCCATCGACAGCGAGAAGGACATCGCCAGCGCGCGCCTCGAGGCCTGGGCGGAAGCGGTGCGCATCGGCCTGTCGAAGTTCACCTCGGTCAAGGTGGCGACGGCAGTCTCCGAGCTCGCCCGCAACATCGTGTTCTACGCCGGCAAGGGCACCATCGAGCTGCGTCCCCGCCAGGACCTCCGGGAGACCCGCCTCGAGATCGTCGCCGCCGACCAGGGGGCCGGCATCGAGCCCGAGAAGCTCGACGCCATCTTCGCCGGCACGTTCCGGTCGGAGCGCGGCCTGGGCAAGGGACTGGTCGCGGTGCAGAAGCTGGTCGACGAGTTCCAGATCGACACCCGCCCCGGGCGGGGCACCCGGGTGTCCTGCGTCTTTCGAGGTGCGCGATGAGCGGGCCGGGGCCGCCCGCGAGCCCGCCCGCGAACCCGCTCGGCGCCAGGAGCCGGGCGATCGCCGCGGGCGGCTACAGCAGGCCGCTGCCGGGCTTCGTCGAATGCGGCGACACCTTCGTCATCGAGCTGCTCCCCGGCGAGCCGGCCGGCGCGCTGCTGGTGGCGCTCGTCGACGGTCTGGGGCACGGCAGCGAGGCCGGCATGGCGGCGCAGGCCGCGGCGCGGACGGTCCTCGGCCACCGCGAGCTGCCGCCGGAGCAGATCCTGCGGCACTGCGACGAGCAGCTGCGCCCGACCCGCGGCGCGGCCATGGCGGTGCTGAGGCTCGAGGCGGACGGCCGCGGCGAGTTCTGCGGCATCGGCAACGTCGAGGTGCAGAGCCTCGCCGGCCGGCCCGCGGGGCTGTTCTGCCTGCCGGGCATCGTCGGCCACAGCGTGCGCACCCTGCGCACCATGCCGTTCACCATGCAGAGCGGCGACATCTACTGCCTGCACAGCGACGGCGTGTCCGGCCGCGGCAATCTGCGCGGCTTCCTGCCCGGCGCGCCGCGGACGGTGGCGCGGTCGATCGTCGACGCCTGCGGCCGCCCGCACGACGACGCCACCGCCGTCGTGCTCGGCTACGGCGCCGGCGCCAAGCTGCCGGCGGATGCGGCCGGCGACGGCGACGGCGCCGATGCGGCCGGCGGCGCCGGCGGCGCGCGCCAACGCCCGCGAGCAGTGACCGGGCGGGCAGGGCAGCGAGATGGATCGATCACTTCGAGTGGCCCGCTCGGTTGATTCGCATGCCAGACACCAGGGAGGAACCATGACCTACGAACCGAACATCGGCAATCAGACCACCTTCTTCGAGCCCCCGGACATCATCTTCCTCAAGCTGCGCGGCACCTGCACCTGGGAGGAGGGCTCGGAGATCAACCGCCGCCACCGCGAATGGGGGAAGACCGTCGAGCGGATCTTTTTCCTGATCGATCTGGCGGAGCTCGACCGCATCGACCCCGAGGTGCGCAAGGACGCCACCACGACCCTGGCGGCGGTCCCCCTCCGCGGCATGGTCGGCTTCAGCGCGCCGATCAAGGCGCGGGTGATCGCCAAGCTGATCTTCACCGCGCTCAACCTGTTCTCCAACAAGGCCGACCGCGTGCCGCTGCACTTCGCCGACAACGAAGCCGACGCCCGCACCTGGATCGAGGAACGGCGCCGCGAGCTCGACGCGGCCGGAGCGCAACCGGCGCCTGGAGCCGCCCATGGCAACTGACGGCGACGGCACCATCGCCATCCACGAGACGCGCCTGATGCGCGTCATCGAGGCGCTGTCCTACGCCTCGATCGAGGACTACGACTCCTGCCTCGGACTGCTGCGCAACCTCGCCACGGTGGACGACTTCGCGGAGCTCGAGACCGCCTTCACCATCTTCATCGAGGAACTGGCCGAGGCCAAGCGGCAGCTGCGCGACGCGCTGGCCGAGACCGAGGTGGCGAACCGGGAGCTGGCGGCGAAGCTCGCCACCATCGAGATGCAACAGGCCGCCATCCGGGACCTCTCGACCCCGATCATCGAGGTCTGGGCGGGAGTGCTGTGCCTGCCGGTCGTCGGCATCGTCGACAGCCAGCGCAGCGCCGAGATGACCGAGACCCTGCTCGAGACGATCATCGCCAAGCAGGCGCGCACCGCCATCGTCGACATCACCGGCATCGACGTGATGGACACCAAGACCGCCGATCACTTCATCAAGATGGCCAAGGCGGTGCGCCTGCTCGGCGCCGACTGCTTCATCAGCGGCATCAACCCCGGGATCGCGCAGACGCTGACCCACATCGGCGTCGATCTGACCGGCATCCGTACCTTGCGCAGCTTGCGCGACGCCCTGCAGGTCCACCTGCGGGAGACCGAGCAGCTTCACCCCGGCCGGCGCACCGAGGCCGAACCCTGAGGCTCCGAGCCCCGGTGCTCGGGACCTCTTGAGCCCTAGGAGTCAGCGATGGCAGCAAGGGAAGCGACGGCAACGATCGCGACGCCCCCCGCGGCGCCCGCCGGGCCCGCGGCGGCAGCGCCGGCAGCAGCCGCCGAGGGAGCGCCCGCGGCGCGGGTCTTCGTCGTCGACGACTGGAGCGACGTGGCGATCACTCGCCACCAGGCGCGGCGCCTGGCGCGCGAGCACGGCGTCGCGCCGCGGCGGGCCGGCGAGGTGGCAATCGTGGTCTCGGAGCTCGCTTCCAACATCGTCAAGTACGGCGTGCGGGGCGAGATCGCGCTCCACGTCGCGGCAGCCGGGGGCGACGCCATCTTGCTGACGGTGGTGGCGCGCGACGTCGGGCCGCCGATCCACGACCTGGCGACCGCGATGCTCGACGGCCACGACGACCGCGGCCCGATCGATCCCGCCACGATGGCGCAGCGCGGCGGCCTCGGCAATGGCCTGGGCGCGGTGGCGCGCCTCGCCGACAGCCTCGAAGTACGGCAGGAGACCGGCGGCAAGCAGATCATCGCGACGTTCTCCCTCGGGATGGCTCGCAGCGCCTGAGGCGCCCCGGCGCTGGCAGCTACTAAGCCGCCGTGGTCGGCGCCGCCAGGCGGCTGGCCGCGGCGGGGTGGCGGGGGCGCATCACCAGGTAGTTCGCCGGCACCAGGGCCTCCTCGCCATGCGCCAAGCGGACCGTCCGGATCGTGACGGTGTCGCCCTGGTCCAGGATACTCCAGCGCTCGTCCGGGTAGTACGTCTCGCGGTCCCGCTTGCTGAAACCGATCGGGTGGATGCCGTTGCGGACCACGTTGTGGACCAGGTGGGGCAGGCCCGACGGGCTGTTCCCGGGCAGCTTGCGCAGGGTCTCGAGGGCGCCCTCGGTCAGCTCGATCTGGTAGAGGGTGCCGCGCTCGCCGAGCAGCGTCGCCAGGTTGGCCACGAAGGCCGGGCGGTCGGTGCTCTGGACGCAGTGGAAGACGGTGCGCATGTAAACGTTGGCATCGCCGACCTCGCTGTGGAGCGCCTCGGCCTCGCCAGGGTTGGCGCCGTTCCACACCCGGTAGGAGATCCTCGCCTCCTCCGGCGTGCCGCGGGTCTCCCGCCGCGCCAGCTCGACGGCGGCCGGCGAGACCTCGAGACCGATGACGCGCCGGAAGTGGCCGGCCAGGTAGCGGCTCTGGCGGCCGTTGCCGCAGCCCACGTCCACCAGCGGCAGGTCAGGGTCCATGTGCGCCGCGAAGCGCACCAGGTCCTGCGCCGACGCCTTCTCCGGGACGTTGTCCCACAGCACCTCGCCGCCGGCGCCAGTGTGTTGGATCGTCCGCCAGTAGCTGTCCCACTGGCGGAGATACTCGCGCGGGCTGCCCCCCCGGAGGCGGAACAGCAGCAGGTGGGAGTAGAACTTGACCTCGTCGACCATCGTCTTCATCGTCGCTCTCCTGGGGGCATCCGCAGATGATGCCTCCTAAAGAGCCACGTAGCTGCTGCCGCCTCGCGCGAGACATCTGGCGCCCGGACCGCCGGCAGACAACCACTCCCCAGCGGCCGCTCTGGGGGGCGGTCGTACCCGGGGGGCCGCCGCGGGTTGCCCCATCCTTACGACGACTTCTTGCCGCGGATCGTCTGCAGGCGCCTCCACACCCGCAGCGACCGGCCCGCGATCTCCACCTCCTCGCTGGAGGCGACCTCCTGGCCGCCGCCGTCGGCGTGCACCTCGCCGCTCGCGGTGTCGAGCACGGTGATCCAGCGCCGCCAGCGGCGCCCCCAGTCGGCGCCGTCCGGGATGCGGAACGACAGCGGCTGCTCGAAGGCGTTGAACGCGATGTAGAAGCTGGCGTCCAAGACCGGCTCGCCGCGGGCGTCGACGGCCTCGATGGCGCTGCCGTTGAGGAAGACGCCGAGCGCCTTGGCGAGCCCTTCGTGCCAGTCGCCCTCGCTCATCTCGCCGCCGTCGGGCTTGAACCAGCCGATGTCCTTGACCCCGGCGCCGTGGATCGGCCGGCCCAGGAACCAGCGGCGGCGGCGGAAGACCGGGTGCTCGCGGCGCAGGGCGATGAGCTCGGCGGTGAACGCCAGCAGCTCCTCGTCGGCGGCTTCCCAGGCGAACCAGGAGGTCTCGTCGTCCTGGCAGTAGGCGTTGTTGTTGCCGCGCTGCGTGCGCCCGATCTCGTCGCCGCCGAGCAGCATCGGGATGCCCTGCGAGAGCATCAGGGTGGCCAGGAAGTTGCGCTGCTGGCGGCGCCGCAGCGCGAGCACCTGGGGATCGTCCGTCGGTCCCTCGACGCCGCAGTTCCAGGAGCGGTTGTGGCTCTCGCCGTCGCGGTTCTCCTCGAGGTTGGCCGCGTTGTGCTTGTCGTCGTACGACACCAGGTCGGCGAGCGTGAAGCCGTCGTGCGCGGTGACGAAGTTGATGCTCGCCGACGGCACCCGGCCGGTCAGGGCATAGAGGTCGGAGCTGCCGGTGAAGCGGTTGGCGAAGTCGCCCAGCGCCTGGTTCTCGCCGCGCCAGTAATCCCGCACCGTGTCGCGGTACTTGCCGTTCCATTCCGACCACAGCGGAGGGAAGTTCCCCACCTGGTAGCCGCCTTCGCCGACGTCCCAGGGTTCGGCGATGAGCTTGACCCGGCTCACCACCGGGTCCTGCTGGATGAGGTCGAAGAAGGCCGACAGCCGATCGACGTCGTGCAGCTCGCGGGCGAGGGTGGCGGCCAGATCGAAGCGGAAGCCGTCGACGTGCATCTCGTTTACCCAGTAGCGCAGGGAGTCCATGATCAACTGCAGCACGTGGGGATGGCGCATGTTGAGACTGTTGCCGGTGCCGGTGTAGTCCATGTAGAAGCGGCGCTGGTCCGGGAGCAGGCGATAGTAGGCGGCGTTGTCGAGCCCCTTGAAGCAGAGGGTCGGGCCGAGGTGGTTGCCCTCGGCGGTGTGGTTGTAGACCACGTCCAGGATGACCTCGATCCCTTCCCGGTGCAGCGCCTTGACCATCTGCTTGAATTCCTCCACCTGCTCGCCCAGCGCGGCGGCAGGGCCGCCGCCTGCCAGCGGGCCGGCGTCGCCGCTGCCCTGGCGAACGCCGACCGCGGCGTACTCGTTGTGCGGCGCGAGATAACCGATCGAGTTGTAACCCCAGTAGTTGCGCAGCCCGTGAGTGACGAGGCGGTGGTCGTGGATGAGCTGGTGGACCGGCATCAGCTCGATCGCGGTCACTCCCAGCCGCTTCCAGTGCTCGATCGCGGCCGGATGGGCGAGGCCGGCGTAGGTGCCGCGCAGCTCCGGCGGGACCCCGGGATGGCGGACGGTGAACCCCTTGACGTGCACCTCGTAGATCACCGTCTCGTGAGCCGGCGTGCGCGGCGGGTGATCGTCCGCCCAGTCGAAGTAGGGGTTCACCACCACCGACTTGGGGCTGTAGGGAGCGCTGTCGAGGCGGTTCGGCCCGCCGTCCGGATCGGCGAACGCGTACGAGAACATCGCCTCGTGCCACTTCACCTGGCCGGCGATCGCCTTGGCGTAGGGGTCGAGCAGCAGCTTCTCCGGAAGGCAGCGGTGCCCCTGGTCGGGAGCCCACGGTCCGTGCACGCGGAAGCCGTAGCGCTGGCCCGGACCCACCTGCGGCAGGTAGCCGTGCCAGCAGAAGGCGGTGACCTCCGGCAGGTCGACCCGGACCTCCGCGCCCTCCTGGTCGAACAGGCACAGCTCGACGCGCTCGGCCACCTCGGAGAAGACGGCGAAGTTGGTGCCGGCGCCGTCATAGGTGGCGCCCAGCGGGTAGGCGTTGCCGGGGTAGATCTTCACGCGCGAGGGATCCTCTGGAGCTGCTCAGAGCTCGTCCAGGACGGCGGCGATGGCGTCGAAGGCCGCCTCCGCCTCGGCGTCCTCGATGACATAGGGCGGCAGCAGGTAGAGGACGTTGCCGAGCGGGCGCAGCAGCAGGCCGCGCTCGAGCAGGCGGGCGGCGAGGCGCGGTCCCAGGTCGTCGAGGTAGCCGCCGGCCGCCCCGGCCGTCCCGTCTGCACCGGCCGCGGCCGGCGCCGCCGGGGCCAGCTCGAGGGCGGCCATGCCGCCGAGGTGGCGGACGGCGGCGACCGCCGGGTGCGAGGCGAGCGCCGCCAGGCGGCCGGCGAACAGCCGCTCGAGGCGGGCGACGCGGGCCAGGCGGTCCTCCTCCTCGAACAGCGCCAGGCTCTCCAGCGCCACGGCGCAGGCCAGGGCGTTGGCGGTGAACGAGTGGCCGTGGAAGAAAGTGCGCGAGCGGTCCGCGGAGAGGAACGCGCGATAGATCTCGTCGCTGGCCAGCGTCGCCGCCAGCGGCAGGTAGCCGCCGGTCAGCGCTTTCGACAGGCAGAGCAGGTCGGGGGCGATGGGGCCGTGCTCGCAGGCGAACAGGCGGCCGGTGCGGCCGAAGCCGGTAAGGATCTCGTCGGCGATCAGCGGCACGCCGTGGCGGCGGGTCAGCTCGCGCACCTCGCGCAGGAAGGCCGGCGGCTGCACCAGCATGCCGCCGGCCCCCTGCAGCATCGGCTCGAGGATGACCGCCGCCACCCGCTCCCCCTCGCGCTCGAGGACCGCGGCGAGCGGCGGCGAGGTCGAGCCGTGCGCCGCCGAGTGCGGGGTGCAGGCGCGGCGCACGGTGAAGAACAGCTCGTGGAAGGCGGCATGGAAGACCGCCACGCCGCCCGCCGCCATGGCGCCGAAGGTATCGCCGTGATAGGCGCCGTCGAAAGCGACGAACAGGGTGCGCCCGGGCTCGCCGCGGTGGCGCCAGTGCTGGTACGCCATCTTGAGCGCCACCTCGACGGCGGTCGAGCCGTCGTCGGAGTAGAAGACCCAGGGCAGCTGGCCGGGGGCGCGCGCCGCCAGCTCCGCCGCCAGGCGGGCGGCCGGCTCGTGGGTCAGGCCGGCGAAGATCACCTGCGCCAGGCGCTCGGCCTGGACGGCGAGGGCGCGGTTGAGGCGCGGGTGGTTGTGGCCGTGGATGTTCACCCACCAGGAGGAGATGCCGTCGAGCAGGCGCCGGCCGTCGGCGGTGTAGAGGTAGACCCCCGCGGCCCGCACCACCGGCAGCGGCGGCGGCGCCGTCTGCATCTGGGTGTACGGGTGCCAGACGTGGCGGCGGTCGGCCTCGATCCAGTCGGGAGGCGCCGCGGCGCTCATGCCCGAGGTCCCCGGCGGCGGCCGCGGTCGCTTCCCTGGCTTCCACCACCCCCGCCGCCCCCACGGCTGCCGCCGCCGCCGCGGTTGCCGCGGCTCCTCCCCTGCCCCGGCCGATCCCCCTGCGGTGGGACCTGGTGCCGGAGCCGCAACAAGGGGGCGAGGAGCCCGCCGCGATCGAAGTGCCGTGTCGCCGCGGCCACCTCCTCCCGATCGAGGGGCGCCAGGTGCGGCAGCTCGAGGATCGTCTCGAAGCCGCCGAAGCGCTCGATCGCCCGGCGGTTCTCGCGGTTCGGCGGCCCGTCGAGCACCACCCCGGCGACGCCGAGGCCCCGCGCCCGCAGCGCCTCGAGCGTGAGCAGCGTGTGATTGATCGTGCCCAGGGTGGTGCGGGCGACGACCAGGCAGGAGAGCGGCGCGCGGCGCGCCATGTCGACGATCAGATCGGCCTGCAGGTAGCCGGCCCCGGCGGCCTCCGTGGCTGCCCCGGCCGCCGCGGCGGCGAAGCCGGAATGCCACGCCGGCAGCGACGGCGACGATGAGGGCGGCGGCGACAGCGACTGCGACAGCAATGGCGACGGCGACGGCGAGAAGGCCTCGGGTGGCTGGCGGAATGGCCATCCCCGAGTGTCACCGGAAGATCCGCCGCCAACGGGGGCATCGCCGGCGCCGCCATCGCCATCGACCAGGGGTACCAGCAGGCCGCCGGCCGTCTCGATCACCAGCGTGCGGGCGCCGGCGCGGTGGCGATCGAAGTCGGCGAGCAGTGCCGCCGGCTCGATTCGCTGGCCGGCGAGCCGTGCCGCGAGGTGCGGCGAGACCGGCTCCTCGAACAGGTAACTCTCGGCCAGGATGGCCGCGCGATCCCCCGCCAGCGCCTCGACCGTCACCGTGTCGCGGCCGTCGCGAGCCCCGGTGGCGACCGGCTTCCAGTAGGCGAGCGGGATCTCGGGTCCGTAGCGCGCCAGCAGCGTGGCCGCCACCACCGTCTTGCCGACGTCGGTGCCGGTGCCGACGATGACCAGGGTCACAGCTCCTCCCCGCTGGCCGCCCTGCCGGCGGCGGCGGCGGCGGCGGCGATGACGGTGCCGGCGCTGGCGATCTGCGTTCCAGCTTCAGCTGCCGCGCCTGCGGCGCGGTCTCTCGCCGGACCGGCCGCGGACGGCGAGGGGACGGCGAGCGGGACCGGTTCCCCACCGGTGTCGCACGGCTGCGCCCCGAGCGTCCCGAGCGCGTCGGCGAGCGCCGCGGCCAGGGCATCGATCTCGGCCTCGGAATGGTCGGCGTGGACCGAGACGCGCAGGCGGGCGGTCCCCGGCGGCACCGTCGGCGGCCGGATGGCGCGGACGTCGAAGCCGAGCGCGGCCAGTCGCTCGGCGGCGGCGAGCGCCCGGGCATTGTCTCCCAGCAGCAGCGGCACGATCGGGCCGGGGCCCACGGTGGCCTCGACGCCCCCGGCGGCCGCAGCGGCCCCGACGTCCCAGGCGGCCCCTTCTTCCTCGGATTTCCCAGGATTCCCGTTGATCCGGGCGCCCGCCACGACCCGGGCGCCCTCGGGATCCCCAGAGCCCTTGGAGCCCCGCGGGCGCCCGCCGCCGTGCGCCGGGGGCACGCCGAGCTCCCGGAGGCGGCGGCGCAGCCGGTCGGCAAGCTCGAGCGCCCGCCGCCGCCGCCAGGGCTCGGCCGCGATGCAGTCGAGCGCCGCGTCGATGGCGTGCAGCAGCAGGGGCGGCGGCGCCGTGCTGAACACGAAGGCGCGGCAGCGGTTGACCAGGTAGTCGACCAGCACACGCGGACCGGCGACGAAAGCCCCCGAGAGACCCACCGCCTTGCCCAGCGTCGAGACCACCGCCGCGACCCGGCGCTCGACCGCGAAAGCCTCGCAGAGGCCGGAGCCGCGCGCCTCGCCGTAGAGACCGGTGGCATGGGCGTCGTCCACGATCAGCTCGGCCCCGTGGCGCGCCGCCAGCTCGGCGTAGCGGTCGAGCGGCGCGACGTCGCCCTCCATGCTGAACAGCGACTCCGTCACCAGGAAGGTGCGGCCCTCCGGATGCGGCCGCGCCAGCTCGCGCTCGACCGCCGCCAGGTCGAGGTGCGGGACGATCACCCGCCGGCAGCCGGCCAGGCGCAGGCCGTCGATCAGGCTGGCGTGGTTGAGGGCGTCGGAGACCGCACGGTCACGCGGCCCCAGCAGCGCGGACAGCAGGCCGACGTTGGCCTGGTAACCGCTGGCGAAGAGCAGCGCGGCCTCGGTGCCCTTCCAGGCGGCGAGACGCCGCTCGAGGTCGGCGTGCAGCCGGGTGTGGCCGCGCAGCAGCCGCGACGCCGGGGCGCCCAGCGGCTCGCCGGGCGGCAGCGCGGCCAGGCGGATGAGCAGCGCGGCGCGCAGCCCCGGGTCGCGGGCCAGGCCGAGATAGTCGTTGGAGCTGAAGTCGCGACCGGCGGCGAAGCGCAGCGAGCGGGCCAGACCCTGACCGGTCAGCTCCGCGAGGCGGCCGGCGAGCTCGTCGGCAAGCGTGGGTGACACGCCGCGCCTCAGAGCGGCGACAGGCCCAGCCGCCCGAGCAGCGCCCGGTCGTGGTCCTGGCCGGGATTGGGGGTGGTCAGCAGCCGCTCGCCGGTGAAGATCGAGTTGGCGCCGGCCAGGAAGCAGAGCGCCTGCGTCTCCTGAGACATCTCGGTGCGTCCGGCCGACAGCCGCACGAAGCTCGCCGGCATGGTGATCCGCGCCGTAGCGATCATGCGCACCAGGTCGAGAGGGTCGAGCGGCGGGCACTCGGCGAGCGGCGTGCCGGCGACGCGCACCAAGGCGTTGATCGGCACGCTCTCGGGGTGCGGATGGAGGCGCGACAGCACGCCGAGCATGGCGACGCGGTCGGCGCGACTCTCCCCCATGCCCAGGATGCCTCCCGAGCAGACCGTGATCCCCGCCTCGCGGACGTGCCCCAGCGTGCGCAGGCGGTCGTCATAGGTGCGGGTGGTGATGATGCGGCGGTAATAGTCGGGGCCGGTGTCGAGGTTGTGGTTGTAGGCGGTGAGCCCGGCCTCGGCAAGCAGCTTGGCCTGCTCCCGCGTCAGCATCCCCAGCGTGCAGCAGGCCTCCAGACCCAGCTCGCGCACGCCGCGCACCATCGCCAGCACCCGCTCGAGCTCCGCCCCGTCCCGCACCTGCCGCCAGGCCGCCCCCATGCAGAACCGCGTCGAGCCGGCGTCGCGGGCCTGCCGCGCCTTCGCCAGCACCTCGTCGAGCGGCAGCAGGCCCTGGCGCTCGACCCCGGTCTCGTAATGCGCGCTCTGCGGGCAGTAGCCGCAGTCCTCCGGGCAGCCGCCCGTCTTGATCGACAGCAGCGTGCAGAGCTGCACCCGCGTCGGGTCGTGATGCCGGCGATGCGCCACCTGGGCGCGGAACACCAGCTCCGTCAGCGGCAGCTCGTGGATGGCCGCGATCTCGGCGTCCGTCCAGTCATGGCGCGGGGCGTCCGCGGCGGCGGCAGCCGCGCCGGCAGCGTCAGTTGCGACAGTGCCGAGGCCAGCGGCGCCCGATTCAGCAGTGCCGGATGCGGCATCGCCGGGGTGCTCCGAGCTTGGAACGGCCGTGCGCGAGGTCGGCGAGGCGAGGCTGGCGAGAGGACGCGCGGTCTCTGGGGTCGGCATGCGCTCCTGGTCGGATTTGGACCGGTCCAGACCTCGAACCGGGCGCCAACACCGTGGCTCAACTCCGTCGTTTGCGGTGCGGCAGGTCCGCAGCCGAAGGATAGGCGGAAAGCCGTGGCAGGGGCAAGCCGCGCCCGCCTTCTCTGCCGCCTCTGCTAGCATGCGGCCCCGAGATGAGGCTCATCCCGGCAGCAGTCCTCGGTGCCCTCGGGATCGGTATGGGTATCGGCATCGGCGCGGCTGGCGCAGCGCCAGGAGCGCCGGGCCAGCCGCCGGCCGCGGCCCCCGAGCCCACCTGGCGAGAGCTCAGCCACAGCGCGAAGTTGTCTCACGACGCCAAGGACTTCCCTGCCTATCGCGCTCAGGTCGGCCGCCTCTACGATGTCCTCTCGGGGCATCCGGACACCGTCTTCGGCATGGCCAAGGCCGAGGCCCTGCTCGGCCACACCGCGGCGGCCCTCGAGTGGCTGAACGCCTACGCCGCGATGGGCCTCGTCCGGGATCTCTCCGACCAGCCCGACCTCGCGAGCCTGCGGCAGGCGGACGGCTTCGCCGCCGTGCTCGCCCGGCTCGAGGCCAACAAGCGGCCGCGGTCACGCTCGGTTCGGGCCTTCACCCTGCCCGATCCGGACCTGCTCACCGAAGACATCGCCTACGACCCCGGCACCAGCCGCTTCTTCGTCAGCAGCATCCGCGAGGCCAAGATCGTGGCCATCCGCAAGGACGGCAGCGGCGCCCGCGACTTCGTCCCCGCCGGGCGCGACGCCATCTGGGGCGTGCTGGCCCTGGCGGTCGATGCGCGGCGCGGCGTGCTGTGGGCAACCACCGCCGCCATGCCGCAGACGCGGGGTTATCGCGAGGCGGATCAGGGGCACACGGCCGTGCTGCGGTACGACCTCGCGACCGGCAAATTACAGAAGCGGTACGACCTGCCGCTGCCGCCCACGATGCGCCCTGCCCCGAAGGGCTCCGCCGCGGGACTCGTGCCGGTGCCTGCCGAGGAGCGCCAGCGCGTACTCGGCGACATGACCGTGGCGCCTGACGGCGATGTCTTCGTTTCGGAGGCGGTCACCGGCGCCGTCTACACCATCGGCCACGCTCGCGACGAGCTCGAGACCCTCGTGGCGCCAGGCACCTTCATCTCGCCCCAGACCCCCGCCGTCACGCCCGACGGTCGCCGCCTCCTGGTCGCCGACTACGTCCGCGGCATCGGCATCGTCGATCTGGCAACCCTGGCGATCACATGGATGGCCCACGGCAGGGACGTCGCGGTCAACGGCATCGACGGCCTGTACCTGGTTGCAGACTCGCTGCTGGCGGTCCAGAACGGAACCGAGCCGAACCGCGTGATCCGCCTATACCTCGATCCCACGTTGACCAGGGTCCTGCGCTGGGAGCCCCTGGACAGCAACTCCCCCGGCCTGGGCGCGCCAACCCACGGCACGCTGGTGGGCAGGGACTTCTTCTACCTGGCCAACAGCGGCTGGGACCAGCTGGCCGACGACGGCTCGGTCAAGCCCGGCGCCGCCCTGACCCCCGCCGAAGTGCGGCGCGTGGCCCTCTAGCGCCGCGGGATTCGCCGGAGATCGTGGAACACAGGCCCGCCAAGGCAGGTTTGGAGATCACATGAAGAGGCACCACCCTCGAAGGTTCCCCGCGGTGGCCTGGCTGGCCCTCTTACCGCTGGCGGCCGGCGCGGCCGCCTGCGCCCCCAGCGCCGAGGATTGCCACGACCTCATGCCGGTCGACATCGGCCCGGCCATCCCCGCCCCCACCCCCGCCAGCACCCGCGGCTGCAAGGCCACGAACGAAGGAGTCACCATCCAGGTCGAAGCCGTGCGCCGCAACCTCCGCTGGGAGCGAGGCCGCATCTGGATCGACGGCCTAGAGGCCCCAGAGACCGACCTCCCCTCCGCCCTCGCCGCCGCCCGCGCCCGCCACGCGGCCACGAATCTAGGCGCCAAGGCCGGCCAAGCCCTGCGAGACCTCAAGGACGCCGCCAAGTCCTTCCGCGACGGCCTCCGCGGCCAGCCGCAGCCACAGAATCCACCGCCGCCGCCTCCCCAGCCCTGAGGGGACCCTCACCCTTCGGAGGGCCGGAGTGGGATACTGGATGGCAGCTGGGCGCCCAGCCCCTGAGGGGCCACGGGCCGCGACTCCGCAGAGGAGGACCATCATGGACCTGCCGACCGCCCACCCCTCGATCCCCCATCACCGTCCGGCGGCAACCTACGGCAGCTCCGATGCCACCACCTACCTGGTCAGCCAACCCATCCCACCGGAGCGAGACGTTCCCGAAGAAGAGACGGAGGAGCCGTCTTCAGCCGAGAGGCAAGACGAGATCGACGAAGTCGACGAAGCCTCGCGCGAGTCCTTCCCCGCCAGCGATCCGCCCGCCTTCACCCCCCTCCACATCGGCAGCTGACCACCTTACTCAGACTACGAACTCCTCGATCCCGATGCCCGACGACCCGGCGAGATCGTTCTCTACCGGCTCAAGGTAGAGCTCGACAGCCTCGCACAGATTAGCCATCGCCTCCTCGGCGGTCTCCCCTTCGCTGATGCAGGCAGGAAGGGAGGGCACGTAGGCGGTGAAGCCTCCCTCGTCGCTAGGCTCTAAGACCACTTTCAAGCGCACGGATCAACTATAGCCGAGAGCCTGACTTGCGGCTAGTTTGCGCCCCTCACCCGGCGACAGCCTCTGCTCTCGCCCAGCGATTTCTCACTTCGGAGCGCTATCATGCGCGTTTCGACATTGGGAGGGGCCACGGGATGACTCTGAAGGAAGCGATCGAGCAGTTCCTGTTCCACTGCCGCTACGAAAAGAACCTCAGCCCCAAGACCCTGAAAGCCTACTCGATCGACCTCCGCCAGGTGACCGATTTCCTGGCTGCCAACCTCCCCGCCACCCACCTCGAAGCCATCGACAAGGTCGCCCTGCGCCTCTACATCAAGACCCTCTTCACCGGCCTCGCCGAGAAGAGCGTCAAGCGCAAGGTCGCCTCCCTCAAGGCTCTCTTCCATTTCCTCGAGCGCGAGGACCTGATCGCCATCAACCCTTTCCGCAAGATGGACGTCCGGATCAAGGAGACCAAGCGCCTTCCCAGGGGCCTCTCCCTACCTGACCTCAAGCGCCTCTTCCAGCACATCTACCAAGCCAAGAGAACAAACGCACGCCCGGCAGCCTGGCAATACCGAGCCCTCGTTCGAGATATCGCCGTCCTGGAGATCCTCTTTGCCACCGGAGCCCGCGTAGCCGAGGTCTGCCACCTCCGCGTTGAGGATGTAGATGTGACCCAAGGCCGCATCCGGATCCTCGGCAAGGGAGCCCGCGAACGCCTCCTGCAGCTCCCTGATCAGGACACGCTGTCCGCCCTCTTGGACTACCGAGCCCTCTGGCTCGACTCCGTACCCCCCAACCCCTTCTTCTTCCACAATCGGCAGGGGCGTCGCCTCTCCGAGCAATCGGTCCGCTCCATGCTCCGCCGGCATGCCATCGAGGCCGGCCTGGCTCTCCACCTTACACCTCACATGCTCAGACACTCTGTAGCTACCCTCCTGCTGGAGCAGGGCGTGGACATCCGGTATATCCAGCACTTCCTGGGACATAGCTCGATTACCACCACCCAGATCTACACCGCAGTACACGACCATAGCCATATTCACATGCTTGCATCGCGGCATCCCCGCCACCTCTTCAGCTGCGCTTGAGCAACCCACCCTTACACACAATTATTATGGTATGCTATAGATGGAAGCTAAACGAGCCGTCTAAACGATAACTAGAGATTATCCCTGAGGAGACACAACCTCACGCTCGGACATTCCCTGAGAGGAGGCACTATTGTTTGATGTAGCAATAGTTGGCGGAGGTCCAGCAGGTCTGCTTCTGGCGAGCGTGCTCGCACGAGATGCAAGCGTCATCATGCTTGAACGCCACCGGCTAGGCCAAAGCAACAAGTTCTGGGTAACAACCGTCCGGCGACTAAAAAAACACAACCTCGAAGGCTGTATTAGATTCCAGACCGATCGAGTTAGCGTCGGCACGTTCCTCGGCTCAACAGCCATCGGCATCGGCGACATGGCCGTCGTTGATGAGAACGAGCTTCTTAATGCTCTCATCTTGCGATGCCGAGAGTCCGGCGTTAGGCTTGTTGAAAACGCCGAGCTATCATCATTCAAATGGACATCAAAGTCCGTTTCACTCATAACGACTGCTGGTAGCTTCTGCACACGGTTGATGGTGGACGCAACAGGAGGTTTATCGCCAATCGCAGCAACCTTCCGGCTTCACAGGCTGTCTGGATTCTTTAGCGTCTATGGATCTCACATAGATAACGTAACCCTGTACAGTCCGGACATCATCCTTGCCTATGTTCATCGATTGGGCTATCCGCTGGAGATGCTGGAGGTGGTTCCTACTGGCAAGAGTTCCGCATTCTGTGTACTCGTTGTCGGTGCCAAACGCCTAGTTGCGCCCGATAGACTGAGTTCAAGCTTCGAAGCTCACCTACGGGAGAATCCGTTTTTTGTCCGTGGAACTTCTGAGAGTCCGGACGGCGCCAAGTTTGGGGTAATACCTGTTGGCCAGGTCCGACGCAAGATGCTCCCTGGGATCATCGCTCATGGCGAGGCGGCATTGGTTCAGCCGCCTTTTCTAGGGACTGCCTTCAATGAAGTCTTAGAGTACACTGGCCTTGTCGCCGCCCAGATCATCGAGGGCTTGGCGAGAGCAGGATCGCGCCTTCCAACAATATCTATCAAGTATCCGCCCATGAAGGCTATGAATGATTTTGTACAACGCCGGTTAGTGAACAAGTTAATGGACGCAGATTT